>NZ_JBWKVH010000022.1:0-118366 GCF_059421605.1 Cupriavidus sp. GW821-FHT02F09 | reverse complement strand
GCAGAACTCGCGGAATTCCTCGCGCCGGCCGTCGTCCAGCACGTAGACGTTGATCTTGTCGCGCGGCCAGTCCAGCGCCATCGCCGCGAATACCGTCGGCTTGACCACCGACAGCGGCTCGTTGTAGGTCGGGATGAAGATATCCACGGTCGGCCAGCTCGCGGTGTCCGCGGGCATGGCCACCGGACGGCGCTTGAGCGGCCACGCGGTCTGGAAGTAGCCCAGCATCAGCACCACGAACGCGTAGATCTCTGCCAGCACCAGGCCAATGCCAAAAGCGGAGTCGAACCAGCCGCCCAGCCCCACCGTTTCCGTCAGGCGCCAGTACATGTAACGGCTGGAGGCCGCGATCGACAGGATCACCATCATCAGCGTGGCGAGGTGGCCCTTGACCCGGTTCAGCCAGACCGCCAGCCCGAAGCACACCGCGGCAAACCCGACCTGCTGCCAGAAATCCAGCGGCACCGTGATGACCAGCGCAAACATGAACAGCCCGGCCAGCAACGCCAGCCCCCGCGCCACAGCGCTATCCCAAAAGGGAAGCTCGACGAAGGTGTTGCCGAAACGCTGCAACGCGGCCGACAGCGCATTGGGCTTGTCGTTGCCCTTGCTTTTGACCTTGTCCTTGTTCTTGCCCTTGGCCCGCGCGCCCTTGGGCGCCACGGCGGCTTTTGCCTTGGCTGGCTTCACGCGGCTTCTCCGTGAGCGGCCAGCGCCTGGCGCACCCATGCAGCGCAGCGCTGCAGGTCGTGCGTGGCCTGGCTGTGAGGGTTGTACTCGAGCACGCTGCGGTCGTAGGCCAGCGCCTCTGCCACCGCCTGGTCCTGGTGGATCACGCCCAGCACGCGCTCGCCCAGCTGGGCGCGCAGCACCTGCACCACGTCCTTGCCGAGCTGACGGCTCACGTCGACCTGGTTGATCACCAGCATATGGCCCAGGTAATCGGGCCGGCCCTCGCAATAGGTGCGGATCAGGTCTTCCATCAGGGGCATGGTGGCGTAGGACGCGGCGTCCGGCAGCGACACCATCAGGCACAGCAGCGCGCATGACAGTGCCTGGCGCATGTATGGCGACGGGCCCGGCGGCGTATCAATCACAACGACATCGTCGCGGCCCAGGCCAAGTCCGGCAAGCTGGGCGCGCAGCCATCCCGGATGGGTAGAGAGGTGCGCTTCAAACGCAGAGCGGTCCGTCTCGTTGAGCGAGCCGAACGGCATGACCAGCACACGGGAGCGGCCCTTGTACATGCTCTGCTGCCATGCTTCTCCGGCCAGCGTGGCGCGCGCATGCCCGGCAACTTCCTGCGGCGGCATGCCGAAATGCAGGCGCAGCGCATTCTGCGGATCCAGGTCCACGGCGAGTACGTTCTCGCCGGCAACCGCCAGCGCTTCAGCCAGGTTGGCCGACAGCGTGGTCTTGCCCACGCCGCCTTTGGCCGAGACAACAGCAATGATCTTCACGAGCGATTCAGCCGATCTAGAAAGGAGCGGCGCGCGGGTGCGCGCTCGCTGGTGGTGGCCGGCTCCTGGCGGCCTTCGAGGCGGGCGAACACCTTGGATAATTCGGTGTCGGCGGCGCGGGCTGGCTCAGCCGCCGACACCGCGGGCGCCGCCGGGGACCAAATGCGGGCCGGCTCGGGCTCGGGGGCAGCGACCGGGTTCGCTACGGCTGCGGGTTGGGGCGACGCTGCGGCAACTTCCGGCGTTGATCGCGGCATCGAGGCCGACGCCACCGGCGCCATGCCTTCCGGCGTGCGAAAACGCGGCATCATCGCCGAGGCGGCCGCGCCCGTTGCCGCCGGTGCGGCCGGGGGAGCAACCTGAGCGGCAGGAGCCTCGGCGGCGCGAGCCGGCTCCGCGGCAGGTGGAAGCTCGCCTGCCGGCAGGGCCGCGCGCCACAATGGCGCAGGCGGCGCGGCCGGCGCCGCTGCCGTGCCGGCAACGTCATGCGCAGGCGGCGCGGCGGGCTGCACAGGTGGCACCACGGCAGCGCGGTCGACCCGCACGGACGTCAGCAGCGGCCAGCGCTCGCGCGCCTGCGTCGCCGCGTCTTCGCGCACGATCTCTTTATATGACTCCGCCTTGCCGCCGAAACGCTGGAACAGCTTGGACAAATCGTCGGATTGACTCATGGGATCTCACTCACGCAAGGCAGTACGCCGGCGCGAAAACTGCCGCAAACGGCGGACGGCACTTCAACGCCCGAACCGGAACTCCACGCATCCGGTAGCATCGATCGGTGTACTTTGGCTGACCCGCAGGGTCTCGGACGAGCCGAGCATACGGAACCAGTGCTGGTACGCCCCCTCCAGAAATGCCGGCGACCAGGTGTCGGCTCCGTCTCCAAGCGCCGCGTTCAGCGGCGCGCAGAAATGCCGGACCACCAGGGCCCCCCCCACATCCTCGATGCTGGTCCAGCCCCAGTCCACATCCAGCCAGATCTGGGCGACGGCGCGCTCCAGCTCGGCAAGCGTCGCGCAGGCGCCAGGATCGAAACGCTTGGCAAAACGCGCGCCAACGCGCCACATCACGGCGCGCAGGCCGGCCACGTCCATGGACTCGGATAGTTCTTCGGCGAGCGCCGACAGTACATCACGCCATTGCGACGAGCAATGCCGCTCAGTGAGATATTGCAGAATTGCTTGATTCACCCCGAGATCCTGTTTTAATTGCTTACAGTCAATACTCTTCTTATTGTTGGAGCGCCATTTTCTTACCAACCCGGCGATCTGGGCAAATGCTTTGCGAGCGACAATGGCTATGTCCCATCCTCGCAACATCCACAACGGCAGCCCCCATGCCCCGATCCGGACGATTTCCCGCGCGGGTAGGCGCCACGGCCTTTCGCGGGCAGCCCAAGCCTGACAGTTTCCACGTCATGAGGGAACCCACCCCCTTCTGAAGCGGGGAACACTTCACATTGCCAGCCAAATGTCTCTACATTATCCGGTAAGGCGCTGTTGCCGGGCAGCGATGACCGCTCGCAGTGCCATTCTGGCTCGATAAATTGCAGACCAGTGCATGTTCTCCCAGCGGGGATATCGCGCGGCTTAGGGCGAGAAACGATAGGACAGGGCCCGAGGCAGTAAAGCAGGCGGCTGCGGACTAGTCCGGCATGACCCGCGCGCCAGGGCGGGCCGCGGCGACGAATGCATCGATCAGGCGCGCGCCGCGCCGTTCGCGCAAAAAATAAAGATACTCACTCATTTCCTCGCTACTATCCTCAAAATCCAGCATTTTCAGGTGTGGATGGCTTGGCACCTCGTGGCGGGCAATGACGGATACGCCGAGTCCGCGAATGACCGCCTCCCGGATCGATTCCCGGCTGCCGATTTCCATCGGCGTGGCAGGCACCACGCCCGCCCGACGCCGTAGGCCTCCTCCAGCGCACGGATCTGGGCGGTGATGGTCGGCTGCGACAGGCCGAGCCGCTTGGCAGCCTGGGTCACGCTGCCGATGCGGGCGACCATGAAGAAGGACTTGAGCTGGGCAATGAGCATGCTGGAGACGCGTGGTGATAGCGCAGGTGAATCGGGCGCTGGGCCTCGGTGGCCGCGCCCGGCGCCAGGGATGACGCCGTTGCGGCCGGGGGCGTATTCTAAGGCGCGGGGATCTGTTGCCACGCCGCTTTCGACCGAACAGGAGAATGCCATGCCCGAGCGCAAGCAGGACGCCACCCGGATCGAGACCGACAGCCTGGGCGACATACCAGTATCAGCCCGGCACCTGTGGGGCGCGCAGACCGAGCGCTCGCGCCAGAACTTCCGCATCGGCAGCGAGACGATGCCGCCCGCGCTGATCGAAGCATTCGCCATCCTCAAGCTCTGTGCCGCGCGTGCCAACCGAGAGTTGCGCGTGCTCACGCCGGAACTGGCCCACGCCATCGAGGCGGCGGCGCAGGAGATCATCGCCGGCAAGTGGCCCGGGGAGTTCCCGCTCTCGGTCTGGCAGACCGGCTCGGGCACGCAGACCAATATGAACCTGAACGAGGTAATTGCCAACCGCGCGATCCAACTGCTGGGCGGCGAGCCGGGCGCGAAGCAGCCGGTGCATCCCAACGATCACGTCAACGCCAGCCAGTCTTCAAACGACAGCTTTCCCACGGCGATGCATATCGCCGCCACCCGGGCGATCCAGCTGCAACTGCTGCCCGCGCTGGAGCGCTTGCAGCAGGCGCTCGGGCGCAAGGTGGACGCGTTCAGCGACATCGTCAAGGTGGGCCGCACGCACTTGCAGGATGCCGTGCCGCTGACGCTCGGCCAGGAGTTCTCCGGCTACGAAGCCCAGGTGGGAGATGCCCAGTCGCGCCTGCGCCAGGCCATGCTGCGCGCCATGCCGGTGCCGCAGGGCGGCACCGCGGTGGGCACCGGGCTGAATGCGCCGCATGGTTTTGCCGCGGCCTTCGCGCGCGCGCTGTCGGACTACACGGGCCTGCCGTTCGAGCCCGCGCCGAACCGCTATGCGCTGCAAGCCTCGCACGATGCGCTGGCCGACCTGTCGGGCGCGCTCAATACCACGGCATCGTCCTTCCTGAAAATAGCGCGCGATTTCATGCTGCTCGGCTCCGGCCCGCGCGCGGGCCTTGCCGAACTGATCCTGCCGGCCAACGAACCTGGCTCTTCGATCATGCCGGGCAAGGTCAATCCCACCCAGGCCGAGGCGCTGGCCATGGTGTGCTGCCGGGTGATCGGCAACCACACCACCGTCACGCTGGCCAATGGTCTCGGCACGCTCGAGCTCAACGCGTACAAGCCCGTGATCATCTACAGCCTGCTGCAATCGGTCACGCTGCTTGCCGATGCCGCCGCGAGCTTTGCCGAACGCATGGTGCAAGGGGTACAGGCGGATCGCGAGCGCATCGCCGAGATGCTCGGGCGCTCGCTGATGCCCGTGACGGCGCTCAACCCGTACATCGGCTACGACCGCGCCGCCGAAATCGCCAAGCTGGCGGTCACGCGAGGCCTGCCGCTGCGCGAGGCGGCGCTTGCCTCCGGACATGTCACGGCGGCCCAGTTCGATGCATGGATCGACCTGAAGGGAATGACCAAGGAAATATGAGGCGCCGCTTAGCGCTGGCCCATCTCGCACACGGCGCAGACGGTAACGGCCGCACCACAGGTGAAGACCAGCATCACCAGCACCATCAAGGCGTCGACAAAGCTCATGCTGCCCGGCGCAATCACGCTGACCAGCCGCCAGCAGATCCAGGCGATCCATCCCAGCGCCGCGATGGCACTGCAGACCGCCAGGGTTGCACAGGCACGGTGCGTCAACCGGCGCCAGGAGGCAGCAGGAGCGGGAGCGCTTTCGTTATCGGATATGACAGTCTGCATCCGGATTCTCCTTAGCCAAGCCTTGCGGCCTTGGCAGAAAACGCCGGGGCCCGCATCGTATGCGCCTAAGAAGAGCCCAGCGCGGCGAGGCGCGCACGGAGCTATGAGGACGCATTGGGCCGCATTCGACAATCAGCGTGAGTGCCGCCAGAGTGCCGCCCGGACTGAGTATGGTTCGGCGAAAGCCGGTTGCCTATCGGTGGCCGTCTGACAAGGTGTCCGGGCCGGCTTTTGTTGCCGAAAGGCAAAAGCGTACCCGTTTCTGCGTGCCGTCAAACCCACCTGCAACGGCCAGGAAGGGGCTCGCGCCTACTTGCCCACAGCCTTCTGCCGATAGCGCGCCAGTTCGGCGCCTAGCCACGGTGCGCTCTGCACCGGCTGGGCCTGGCCGCACTTGACCAGGTAAGGCTTGCCGCTGACGCTGCTCTTGCTCGCGCCCAGTTCGATAAAGCTCTCGCTGGTGCTGATGACGCCCTTGTCGGCCAGGTAGTCGTACTTCTTCTTGAGGTGGGCGGCCGCATCTGGCGCCGAATACCAGCTGCCATTGCGGTTGAACTGGCAATTCGAGCCCGCCAGGTAGCCAAAGAGATGGGTGACCTCGGCCTGCGTGGCGGCGGGCGGTGGCGCGGCGGCGGCGGGGGCCATGGGGGCCGCCAGCGCAGTGGCTAGCAGCAGGACGGACAGGAAGGCAGGCTTCATTTTCACGGAGTCGATAAGTCGCATCCGCTGCATTAGAGCGGTATTCCCGCTCCGGTTCAAGGCTTGACAAGCGGCCAGAGCGCCCGCCGCGCGGGCGGAACCAACTGCCGGCGCGGCAAAGCGTACCCGTTTCTGCGTAGCAATCCGGAGCGTCAGCCGATCGCGCCGCCGCCATCGAGCAGCACCGTCGAACCCGTGGCAAAGCCCGTCCCGGCCAGGTAAAGGATGGCCTGCGCCACGTCATCTGGCTGGCCGACGCGCTGCGCCGGGAGCCGCGCGGCCACGTTTTCGAACATGGCCTTGCGCGCGGCGCCGTCCAGCTTGTCCCACAGCGGCGTGGCGATCAGGCCCGGAGAGACGGTGTTGACGCGCACCGGCGACAGTTCCAGCGCCAGCCCGCGGCTGAGCGCGTCCAGCGCGGCATTGATGGCGCCCTGCAGCACGGATGCCTTGCTCGGCCGCACGCCCAGGAAGCCCGAAACCAGCGTCAGCGAGCCATGCGCGCTGATCGGCACCAGGCGCGCCACGCGATAGGCGCCCCAGAACTTGCTGTTCATCGCGGCGTAAGCATCGGCCAACGGCAACTGGCGCACCGGGCCGGTGGGCGTCTGCGCGGCGGAGATCACAACGTGGTCCCACGGGGTGGCGCCGTCCATGAACTGCGCCACGCTGGCGTCGTCGGTGATATCGACCGTGGCGCCGCTGACCGTGCCGGCGCTGGCCAGCGTGCGTACAGCGGCATCGACTTTTTCCTGCGAGCGCGAGGCGATCGTGACGCTGGCGCCGCGCTCGGCAAAGGCAGCCGCGGTGGCCAGGCCGATGCCGGAACTGCCGCCAACCACCAGCACCCTGGCGTTCTTGAAATCGGGAAACATGGCAAGACTCCTTGAATTTCCTTCAATGGCCAATCCATGCGGCAGGAAGGAAGGCCGCATGCTTGCCAGCCATTATGGTCACGGCGCGCCGGCGGATCATCCACCCAGGATTGGAAGCACTCTTGGCAAGCATTTGATAATCGATGGCGCGCCGGAGCACGCCAGCAAGCCCGGCGCGCCGCCGCTACAATGCTGCGGTGCAGCTTAGGCCTCGTCCCGGGGCCGCTCACCCTCCTCCCAGCCGTCGCCAACGGCCCCGAAACAATCTCCTGCCCATCATGAAGCCGCTCCTGCTCGTCCTCAGCCACGTCAGCGCACAGCATCTGTCCTCGATTGCCGAACAATACGAGGTGCTCTACGCGCCCGAGAGCGCGGCCCGTGCCACGCAGGTCCGGGAGGCCGGCGCCCGCGTGCGCGCGGTGCTGACGATCGGCACGGTCGGCCTCACCGCCGCGGAGATCGACGCCATGCCCGCGCTGGAGCTGGTGTGTGCGCTGGGCGCGGGGTACGAGAACATTGCCGTGGCCCACGCCCGCGCGCGCGGCATCGTCGTGGCCAACGGTGCCGGCACCAACGACAGCTGCGTGGCGGACCACGCCATGGCGCTGCTGCTAGCCACCGTGCGCGCCATCCCGGCGCTGGACCAGGCCACGCGCGCCGGCAAGTGGCGCACCGCGCTGCCGCTGCAGCCCAATGTGTCGGGCAAGCGCATGGGGATTCTCGGCCTCGGCACCATCGGCCAGCGCATTGCGCAGCGCGGCCTGGGCTTCGACCTGGAGGTGGGGTATCACAACCGGGCCCCGCGCGACGACGCGCCGTATCGCTATTTCGACAGCCTTGGCGCGCTGGCCGAATGGGCCGACTACCTGATCATCGCCACGCCCGGCGGCGCGGGCACCCGCCACCTGGTCGACGCCAAGGTGCTGGCCCAGCTGGGCCCGGGCGGCTTCGTGGTCAATATCGCGCGCGGCAGCGTGCTTGACACCGCGGCGCTGGCGGATGCCCTGCGCGCCGGCAAGCTCGGCGGCGCCGGACTTGACGTGTACGAGACCGAGCCCGAGCCGCCCGCCGAGCTGTTCGACTGCCCCAATGTGGTCCTGACCCCGCACGTGGCAGGCAGGTCGCCGGAAGCCATCGACGCTTCAGTGCGACAGTTCCAGGAGAACAGCCGGCTGCATTTTGCCGGCGAGCCTGTGCTTACACCGGTCGGCTGACGAGAGGCCCCGCCGCGCGCTCAGGCGACGGGAAACGCCACCCGCACGCGCAGCCCGGGCGCGGCGTCTTCCAGCGAGACGCGCGCGCCGTGCGATTGCGCGATCTCCGCCACGATGGCCAGGCCCAGCCCGCTGCCCCCGGTGGGCGCTTCCGGCACCCGGTAGAAGCGGTCGAACACGCGCGCGCGCTCGGCGGCGGGAATTCCCGGCCCGTCGTCCTGCACGATCAGTTCCGCGCTCTGCGTATCCGATTCTCCTCCGCCCGTCATGGCCCGTCCCCGGCCAACCAGCACATCGACCCTGCCGCCTGCCGGCACATAGCGCAGCGCATTGTCGACCAGGTTGGTCAACAGGATGCGCAGCGCATCGACGTCGCCGCGCACCATGGCCGGCCCGGCCGCGGCGTCGAGCCCCAGGTCGATGTGGCGGTCGAGCGCGGCCTGGGTCATCTCCGCCACCACGCTTTGCGCCAGCGCGCGCAGGTCCACCGGCTCATGCGGGGGCGCTGCCGCGCCGGGCTCCTGGCGCGCCAGCGTGAGCAACTGGGCCACCATGTGCGTGAGCCGCTCCAGCCCCTGGCGCAGCTTGCCCACGGCCTCCTGCCGCTCCTCGGCCGTATCGGCGCGCTCCACCAGCTGGGCCTGCAACTGCAGCGCGGCCAGCGGCGTGCGCAGCGCGTGCGCGGCGTCAGCCACGAAGGCGCGCTGGGTATCGATGGCGTGGGACAACCGCGCCAGTAGCTGGTTGAGCGCCTCGGTCAACGGCGCGATCTCGTCCGGCATGCTGCTGACCGCCAGCGGGGCCAGGGCGTTGGCGTCACGCTGGCGCACCCCGGCGGCGATCTCGCGCAAGGGCCGCAGGCCACGTCCCACGGCCACCCACACCAGCCAGCCGATCAGCGGCAGCAGCAATAGCAGGGGCGCCACGGTGCGCAGCGCCATGCGCGCGGCTACCTCGCTGCGCGCCGACAGCGGCTGGGCAATCTGCACCACGCCGAGCCCGAGCTGCACGCTGTAGATCCGCCATTCGCCCTGCGCGGTCTTGACGTTGGAAAATCCCAGCTCGGCGCGCGGCGGCAACGCGGGATGCGCGTGCGACAGATACAGGCTGCGGCCGGAGCCATCCCAGATATGGATCACGACGTCTTCGTCGGCATGGAACAGGCTGTCGCTAGGCGAGCCCGGCGCGCCGGGCGACTGCTGCGCAACGAACGGCGGCATCACCGGATCGGCAAACTGGCTGGGCAGCGCGGCGGCCACCTGCTTCATCTGGTAGTCGAACAGCGCGTTGGCTTCCTGCCGGGCCTGCCCGTAGATCAGCGCAGTGGCAATGGCGATGCCGGCCAGCAGGCCCAGGGCAAGCCACCACAGCAGGGTTCTCTGGATGGAACGCATCAGCCCGCGCCCCCGGCTTCGAGCTTGGGCACCACATAGCCCACGCCACGGATATTGCGGATCAGCCCCGCGCCGAATTTCTTGCGCAGCGCGTGGATGTAGACTTCCACCGTGTTGCTGCCCACTTCATCGCCCCAGCCGTACAAGCGCTCCTCCAGCTGCGCCACCGACCACACCTTGCCGGGCCGCGCCAGCAGCGCCGAGAGCAAGCCGAACTCGCGCGCCGACAAACGCACCGCCTCACCGTCAAGGGTGGCCTCGCGGGTCACGGGATTGATCACGATGCCGCCGTAGCGCAGCAGCGGCTCCGCCCGGCCTTCGGCGCGGCGCACCAGCGCGTGCATGCGCGCGGCCAGTTCCTGCAGGTCGAAGGGCTTGACGAGGTAGTCGTCGGCGCCGGCGTTCAGCCCCGCCACGCGATCGGCCACGGCGTCGCGCGCGGTCAGGATCAGCACCGGCGTATTCACGCCACGCGCGCGCAGCGCGGCGAGCACCTCCAGCCCGGAGCGGCGCGGCAGGCCCAGGTCGAGCAGGATCAGCGCATAGCAGGCCTCGCCCTCGGGGCCGCCCGACTGGGTGGCCGCGGCCAAGCCGGCCTCGCCGTCCTGCACCCAGTCCACCGCGAAGCCTTCCTGGCGCAGTGCCAGCTTCACGCTATCGCCGATCATGGCGTCGTCTTCCACCAGCAACACTCGCATGGTCAGGTCCGGATCAGGCAGGGTTAGGTTGGTTGGCCGGGTTGGCTTGGCTGGCACCATCGCCATCGCCGTCGACGCCATGCGTGATCGCTTCGTCCAGCGCCTGCGCCAGTCCGGGCAGCGCCGGGTATTGCGCGTTGATGACGTAAACCGGCAGGCTTTCCAGGTACGCGCTCAGCCGCCCCTTGGCGGTAAAGCGCGCGTTGAACGCGGAGTTGCGCAGCGCGGGCACGAAGCGCGGCACGATGCCGCCACCCAGGTAAACACCGCCACGCGCACCCAGTACCAGCGCAATATCAGCCGCCACGGAACCCAGCAAGCCGCAAAACACGGCAAGCGCGCGCTCGCAGAGCGGGTCGTGCCGGTGGATCGCGCCTTCGGTTACCTCTGCCGGCTCGAGCTGGCGCGCCAGGGGCGTACCCGTTTCTGCGTGCAACGCGGCATGTATCAGCGACAGCCCCATGCCCGACAAAAGACGCTCGGCGGAGACACGGCCGAAGGCCTGGCGGGCCGCGCGCCACGCGGTCCATTCGTCTTCGGTCTCCGGCATCAGCTCGATATGGCCGCCCTCGCCGGCCAGCGCCACGGCCGGCCCGGAGCGCGCGGGCACCAGCCCGGACACGCCCAGCCCGGTGCCCGGGCCCACCAGCGCGAGCGGCGCACCGGCCACGGCCACGCCCTGGCGCATCAGCGTCAGGTCCTGCGCGCCAAGGTGTGGCAAACCCAGTGCCAACGCGGTGAAATCGTTGATGGCCAGCAGCAGGTCCAGGCCCAGCGAGCGCTGCATCTGCGAGATGGAAAACGCCCAGGCGTGATTGGTCAGCTTGACGCGATCGCCGGTCACCGGGTTGGCGAGGCCAACGGCCGCGTGGCGCGGCCTGGCGCTACCGGCCGGCAAGCCGCCGAGGTAATGCTGCATGGCAGCCTCGAGCGAGGGGAAATCGGCCACTTTGAGCGCGGTCACCGGGCCGATGCGCTGCGGCGCGGTTTCCAGCGCAAAGCGCACATTGGTGCCGCCGACATCGCCCAGCAGGCGTGGAAAGTTCTGCATGGCATCAAGCCGAGAAGACATCGGTGCCATGCCGGTGCCGGCTCAGCACCAGGCTGATGGGCAGCGCCGGGATGGGTCCCTTGCAGGCGCGTGCGAACACGGCTGTCTTGACGGGTCCCGCGAACGACAGGAAGACGCGCTCGGCGGCCAGTAGCGCCGCCAGGTTCAGCGTGATGCGCGCGTGCGGCGCCTCGCGCGGATGCGTCACCATATAGCCCGGCTGCGGCTCGGCAAGAGCCTGCTGCAACTCGGGCGCCTCGGGAAACAGCGAGGCGGTGTGGCCATCCTCACCCATGCCCAGCACGATCACGTCGGGCTGGCGCCAGGCCGCGTTCAGCCGGGCCACCGCGCTGGCCGGGTCGGCCGCTTCGGCGGCGTCGGCCACCAGCGGCACGAAGGCCGCCTTGCCAGCCGCCTCGCGCAGCAGGTGGCGGCGCACCAGCGCGCCATTGCTGTCGTCATGGTCGGGCGGCACCACGCGCTCGTCGACCAGCGTGATGGTGACCGCGTCCCAGCGGATGGTGCGATGGCGCAGGCGCTCGAACATCGCCACCGGCGAGCGGCCGCCGGACACCGCCAGCACCGCCCAGCCGTTCACGCCGATGGCGATCTCCAGCGCGTGGGCTACCGAGATCGCCATTGCTTCGGCCAGGTCCGCCTCGGAGGTATGTTCGTAGCGTCGCATGGGCAGTGTCTCCTGTTCGAATGAGGGTCTATCAATGATCAACGGGCGCGGCTCACACCTCTTCGTGCCAGAGCGAGCCGTCGCGCGACATCAGTGCGGACGAGGAAGCCGGGCCCCACGTGCCGGCGGTATACGCCTTGGGCGGCACGGTGCTGCCTGCCCACGTATCGATGATGGGCTCGACCCAGCGCCAGGCCTGCGCCTGTTCGTCGCGCCGCACGAACAATCCGAGGCGGCCGCGGATGACATCGAGCAGCAAGCGCTCGTAGGCGCCCGCGCGGCGCACCTTGAAGGAGTTGGCGAAGTCCAGGTCGAGCGAGGTACCCGTGAGTGCCACCGTATCACCGGGCTGCTTGACCAGGAAATACAGGCGGATGCTTTCCTCCGGTTGCAGCCGGATCACCAGCCGGTTCTGCGGCGACAAGGTCAGCGGGCGCGGGAAGATGGCATGCGGCACATCGCGGAAGTGGATGACGATCTCCGCCACGCGCGACTGCATGCGCTTGCCGGTGCGCAGGTAGAACGGCACGCCGGACCAGCGCCAGTTGGCGATCTCGGCCTTGATGGCGACAAAGGTCTCGGTATGGCTGTCGGGCGCGATGCCCTTCTCGTCGAGGTAGCCCACCACCGGCTTGCCGCCCACGGCGCCGGCCCGGTACTGCCCGCGCACGGTTTTCTCGGCCACGTCCTGCGGCGTGATGGGCTTGAGCGCCTTGAGGATCTTGATCTTTTCGTCGCGGATCGCATCCTCGGACAGGCTGGAGGGCGGCTCCATCGCCACCATGCACAGCAGTTGCAGCAGGTGGTTCTGCACCATGTCGCGCAGCGCGCCGGTGTTGTCGTAGAACTCGCCGCGCGTTTCCACGCCAAGCTCCTCGGCGATGGTGATCTGCACGTCCTGCACCCATTCGCGGCGCCACAGCGGCTCGAACAGCGCGTTGCCGAAACGGATCGCCATCAGGTTCTGCACCGACTCCTTGCCCAGGTAGTGGTCGATCCGGTAGATCTGGTCTTCGGCGAAGTACTGCGCCACGGCCGAGTTGATCGCATCGGACGAATGCAGGTCGTGCCCGAGCGGCTTCTCCAGGACGATGCGGACATTGGGATGATTGAGCCCGGTGCGCGCGAGCTGCTCGCAGATGGGGACAAAGATATGCGGCCCGGTGGCGAGATAGCACACCACCACCTCTGGCGAGCGCTGCAGCACCTTGGCCGCCAGCGCGTCGAAGTGCTCGGGCACGCGGGCGTCGGCCTGCACATAGCTGATGCGCGCAAGGAAGGTGGCCCAGGCTTCGGGCGGTGCATGCTCAAGACCCGGCCGCACGCTCTGCTCCAGCGAGCCGACGTAGTCTTCGGTGGAAAGGGGATGGCTGC
Source organism: Cupriavidus sp. GW821-FHT02F09 (assembly GCF_059421605.1). Taxonomy (NCBI): domain Bacteria; kingdom Pseudomonadati; phylum Pseudomonadota; class Betaproteobacteria; order Burkholderiales; family Burkholderiaceae; genus Cupriavidus; species Cupriavidus sp. GW821-FHT02F09. The sequence continues at coordinate 105,044 of NZ_JBWKVH010000022.1, read as the reverse complement.
CGGTGGCAAGAATGCGGGCGTTGGGATGAAGCAAACCCGCGCGGTGTGCATCGAACAGCGCCGGCAGCAGCTTGCGCCGCGCCAGGTCCCCGGTGCCGCCGAACAGCACCATGTCGAAATCGGGCATGCTCACCCTGTACTCCTTGTCTTGGCCAACGTGGGTGCGGCGCAAGAGCCCGGCGGGGCCTGCGGGGTTCCAGGAACACCAGCGCGCGTCACTTTACTGAGTGCCGCGGTGCGCCGCATAAGTTCCGGCCAGTTTAGTTGAGTCGCTGCCGCTTGGCGAGGCGTGGAACGCTTGCGCCACCCGGCGCGGAACCCGAGATTTGCCGCCTGCGCGCACTAGCCGGCCAGCAGATCCACCCACAGGCCGCGAGCCTGGAGCTGGTAGGCGCGCGTGGCCTCGATCAGGGCGCGGCGGGGCGCCGGGTCCATGATGGCCTCGGGCAATAGCGGATCGCGCACGATGGCGCGGATGATGGCACGGCCCACCAGCATGGCTTCGCGCGCGCCGGCATCCGGCGCCATGCGCGCCAGCTTGGCCCGGCTGCGCTCAAGTTGCGCCAGCGCGCGGCGATAGGCGGATTGCAGTGCCGGCACGTCCCACAACTGGGGCATGCGCGCGGCGGCATCGGCATCGAACTCGCGGCCCACGAATAGCAGGCCGGCGCTGGCCATCCCGAGGCGGGACAGCGCGGCGCGCATGGCCGGGGCACCGCCCGCGAGATTGTCCGGGCGCACGTTGATGCCGGCGGCCAGCACCCGAAAGCCGGACAACGACAGCGCGCGCGCATGGTGGCGCCAGGCGGTCTTCTCGCTGCGCGCCACGGCGGCGTCCTGCACCACCAGCCAGTCGCCGGCCCAGTGCCCCAGCCGGCTCTCTTTTTCAAACCAGTGCTCGACCTCATCGTAGACCGGGTTGCCTTCCGGCAACACCGCGTAGCAGCCGCGCTCCGTCTTGACGATGCGGCCCTGGCGCTGCAGGCGCGTCAGCGCCACCCGCACGCTAGGCGTGCCGATGCCCATCACCTCAGCGCCGCGCGCCAGCGCCTGCACCGGCAGGGTACGCTCCGGATGGCCGTAGAGCAGGTCCAGGACCAGGTCGGTCGCCGAGGGCTCGCGGATTTCTATTTCATGCATGGGTCGAAAGCGGGAGCAACGTGGGCGGTAAAGGATGCCGCGAAGGGTAAACCAGAAATATTTCTTTTCTTGGCATAAATATATCATTCGGCGATATATTTATGCATGTGGAAAAACACCTAGAAAGTACCCGATTCGTACAATTCACCCTTGCCAGGCGCAGGCACCGAGGATACGAGCATGGATAGTAAGCCCAGTCAGCCCAACCAGTATGTCAGGACCGAAACGTCCGGCCCGGTCCTCACCATCATTCTGGACCGCGCCGACAAGCGCAACGCCGTGGACGGCCCGATGGCGCTGGCGCTGCGCGAGGCATTCACCCGGTTCGAATCCGACCCGGCGCTGCGCGTGGCCGTGCTGTGGGGCGCGGGCGGCCATTTCTGCGGCGGCGCCGAGCTGTCGGCGGTGAGCGACCCGGCGCGCCGTCACGAACTGGATCCGCAAGGCGGTGGCTCGGGCCCGATGGGCCCGAGCCGGATGGCGCTGTCCAAGCCGCTGGTGGCCGCGGTCAGCGGCTATGCGGTAGCGGGCGGGCTCGAGCTGGCGCTGCTGGCGGACCTGCGCGTGGCGGAGCGCGATGCGGTCTTCGGCGTGTTCTGCCGGCGCTGGGGCGTACCGCTGATCGACGGCGGCACGGTGCGCTTGCCGCGCATCGTCGGCATGGGCCGCGCGCTCGACATGATCCTGACCGGCCGCCCGGTGCCCGCCGAGGAAGCGCTCGCCATGGGGCTGGCCAACCGCGTGGTCGAGCCAGGCCAGGCCCGGGCCGCGGCCGAGGCGCTGGCGCATGCGCTCGCCGCCTTCCCGCAGCGCTGCATGCTGGCGGACCGGGCCTCCGCCTACGGGCAATGGGACCTGCCGCTAGCCGACGCACTGCGGGCCGAAGGCGCCAACGGCACGCCGATCGTGTTCGAGGAGGGCATCCCGGGCGCCGCCCGCTTTGTCGGGGGTGCCGGCCGCCACGGCAATTTCTCCGGCTAGGCAGGCATCGGGAACGGCAACGGGAACAGGGACGGGAACGGGAACGGGGACGGGAACGGGAACGGGCCAAACACGCCCCGGCTCGACAAAGCGTACCCGTTTCTGCGTAGCTGAACCGGGACGCAATGGCCATGGAATCAGCCCTGTGCCGCCAGCGCCGAACGCAGCCCACCATGCATGGCCGGCCCGGCAGCCACGATCCCCTGGCACCCCCAGGTAAACGGCTTGCCATCCAGCGCGGTCACCACACCACCCGCCTCGGTTACCAGCAACGCGCCTGGCAACCAGTCGTAGTAGTCCTGCCCGCACTCCCAGTAGCCATCTAACGCGCCGCCGGCAACCAGCGCCAGCAACAACGATGTGGGACCGTATACGCGCTGCCCAAACACCTGCGGCAACAAACGGCCAAAGCGATCCAGAAAGGCCGCGGTATCGCTACGCACCTGCCCTGGCCAGTTGGGATGCGCCGTGGAGATCAGCGCCGAGGCCAGATCTCCACGCGCATTGGCCCGCAATGGCGCCCCGTCGCAATCAGCGCCCTGGCCGGCCACCGCCCGATACGTCCGCCCGGTGGCCGGGTCATGCACCAGCGCCAGTGCAGGCACCCCCTCTACCACCAGGCACAGCGCAATGGTCCAGCCCGGCATGCCGCTCAAGTAGTGCAGGGCACCATCGATGGGGTCGCAAACCCAGTAAGCGTCGGCATGCTCCGGTGCCTGCTGCTCGCCGCTCTCCAGTTCCTGGTCGGAGAACGGGATCTGCGGCCAGCGCTCCAGCAAGGCCCTTTTCAGCGCCGAGCCGACGGCGCCGCTGTGCTGGTCGAACGCCGCCCGCAGGGCCTGGAAGTCAGCGGGGGCGCTGCGTGGCTGCTGCGTGCGCAGCCGCCGGCCTTGCTGGGCAAGCAAGGTGCTCAGGCTATCGAGCACAGCCACCACGGGCTGGCCGAGACGTTCGGAAAGGGGCTGAGTGTTGATGTTGGTGTTGGTGTTGACGTTGGCATTCACGATGCATCGCTCCTGGCTGGGTTGGAGCAGCCAGTCTAGGCAGTTGCCGCGTTGCCATCTAACGATAGAATGCCAACTTATATTCGAAACGGGCCAAACCGATGTCGCTACGAGAAATCCGGCCGATCGCGCATGAAGCCGCCCGGGAACAGGTGCCGCATGCGCATGCCGAGGGCCAGCTGTTCACCGTGAAGTCCGGCGTGGTCAGCATCGAGGCCGGTGGCGGGCGCTGGCTGATGCCAACCGGCTGCATCGGCTGGGTGCCGCCGTATACATCGCACGGTGCGCGCATCCATGGCGCGATGACCGGAATGAGCCTGTATTTCAACGAGGCATGGAGCCGCGCCGCCATGCCGGAAACCCTCAAAGTGGTACGCCTGTCGCCGCTGCTGGCCGCGCTGCTCGACACGCTGGCGCAAGCCGAGCCGCCGTCCGGGGCGGTGCGCGAGCACTACCTGGCGGTCTTTGCCGATGACTTCATCCGCCAGCCGGCGCAAACACTGTTCCTGCCCATGCCCCAGGAGCCGCGCCTGCTGCGCATGGCCACCGCCTTGCTGGCCAGCCCGGACGACAACACCGGCCTGGATGGTTGGGCGGCGCGCATCGGCATGGCCCGCCGCACGCTCACCCGCCACTTTCAGGCCGACACCGGCTGGAGTCTGGCGCAATGGCGACAGCAGTTGCGCATGCTGGCGGCCATGGAGCGGCTGGTGGCAGGCGAAAGCGTCACTACGGTCGCGCTCGGCCTGGGCTACGCCAGCGTCAGCAGCTTCATTGCCCTGTTCCGCCGTTACACCGGCACCACGCCGCGTGCCTACCTGGCACTGGGCAAGGACTAAGGTACGACAGGCACGGAAGGCCTCTCGCGGGTGCAGCAAGCGCCAACCCACCCGCTCTTGTATGCTACGGCTATTGCCGCCGAAGAAGCCTGACCGCGCCATGAGCCACAAATCCCGCAGCCTCCTGCAGTCGATCTTCAGTCACCCGCTCAGCAACAACATCCACTGGCGCGAGGTGGAGTCGCTGCTGCAACAACTCGGCGCGAAGGTCGAGCCGATCCAGGGCGCCCGCTTCAGGGTGGTGCTCAACGAGTATGAGTTCTACCTTCATCACCCGCACCATGGCAATGTCTGCGCCAAGCAGGAGATCAAGCACCTGCGCGATTGCCTGGTCGCCGCCGGCGTCAGCCCTCCCGACGGCGACGACAAGCCGAAGTGACCCGGCGCTTGACCGGGCAAGCCCCGCGGCGAACCCCGGCACGGCCATCCTCTTCGGCCGCCAAGGCCAACCATTGCCCCAGCCCATCCATTCCTACGGATTTCCATGACCAATCTTTCCGCCTTCCTCGTTACCAATAAGTGGCCCGCCTTGCGCCCGGAGCGAATCCAGCTCTATTCGCTGCCCACGCCCAATGGCGTCAAGGTCTCGATCATGCTCGAGGAAACCGGCCTGCCGTACGAACCGCACCTGGTGCGCTTCGACACCAATGACCAGTACACGCCGGAATTCCTCTCGATCAGCCCCAACAACAAGATTCCCGCCATCCTCGACCCGAACGGCCCCGGCGACCAGCCGCTGGCCCTGTTCGAATCCGGCGCGATCCTGCTCTATCTCGCCGACAAGAGCGGCAAGTTCATCCCGCAAGATCCCGCCGGCCGCTACGAGACCATCCAGTGGCTGATGTTCCAGATGGGGGGCATCGGGCCGATGTTCGGGCAACTGGGATTCTTCAACAAGTTCGCCGGCAAGGAATACGAGGACAAGCGCCCGCGCGACCGCTATGTCGCGGAAGCCAAGCGCCTGCTGGCCGTGCTCAACGGACGCCTCGCGGACCGCGCCTGGATCATGGGCGACACCTACACCATTGCCGACATCGCGACCTTCCCCTGGGTGCGCAACCTGATCGGGTTCTACGAGGCCGGCGAGTTGGTCGGCATCCAGGACTTCCCCCACGTCACGCGCGCGCTCGAAGCCTTCCTGGCGCGTCCCGCGGTGGCAAAGGGCCTGGATATCCCGAAGCGCGTCTAAACCAACCCGGAGCCACACCAGTGCCGCTGATTCAGCTTGACGACCTTGCCGCCGCGCTGCCCAGCGCATGGAAGTCCACAGTCTTGGGCCAGGTCGGCCCCGCCCGCATCAAGGTTCTGCGCATGGATGAACAAGCGTATGAAGCGGAGACGCACGACTACAACGAAGGCCTGCTCGTGGTGAGCGGACGGCTCATGTTGCAAGTGCAAGGCGAAGCCGGCACGGTTGTCGTCGAGCCCGGGCAGATGTACCTCGCCCTTGCCGGCATCCCCCATGCCGTGCTGCCCGGCAGCCACGGCACGCTGGTGATCGTCGACATCTGAGCGAGCCTGTGCGCCCCGGCGGATGATGCCGCGCCGGTGGCCAAGGGGCGGGCACCCACGCGGCGCCCGCCCGATTGCAGCTGCCGTCAGACTCAGCCAGCCATCTCCACCACCGCCGCGGCTGGTGCCGCGGCATAGTGATCGAGCTGCATGGCAAAGCTGGCGCGGCCCGAGGTCAGCGCGCGCAGGCTGCCGATGTAGCCGAACAGGCTGGCCAGCGGCACATGCGCCTCCACCACCGTGGTGTTGCCGCCACCGCGTTGCGATTGCCCGCGCACCATGCCCCGGCGCCGGTGGATATCGCCGATGACGTCGCCCACATGATCGGCGGGCGTCACCACTTCCATGCACATCACCGGCTCCAGCACTACGGGCGCAGCCTGCCGCGCGGCTTCGCGGAAGGCGGACGCGGCCGCGGTCTCGAAGGCCAGGGCCGAGGAGTCGCGCTCGTGATAACTGCCGTCCAGCAAGATGGCCTGGACATCCACCACCGGGTAGCCCGCGAGCACGCCCTGCGCGGCCGCGCGCCGGATGCCGGCCTCCACCGCCGGCACGAACTCGCGCGGCACCGCGCCACCGCTGATGCGGCTCTCGAACCGGACGCCCTCGCCACGCGCCAGCGGCTCGAAGCGCAGCACCACTTCCGCGTACTGTCCCGGGCCACCGCTTTGCTTGCGATGCAGGTAGCGCGCGTCGGCGGCGCGGGTCAGCGTTTCGCGATACGCCACCTGCGGGCGGCCTACCGTGACCTCCACATGAAAGCGCGTGCGCAGCTTCTCCAGCGTGACCTCCAGCTGCAGCTCGCCCATGCCGGACAGCAACGTCTGCCCGCTCTCCGGATCCTGGCGCAGGCGCAGGCTCGGATCTTCCTGCAGCAGCACTTGCAGGCCGCGCGACAAGCCGGCCTGGTCGGACTGGCTCTTCGGCTCGATGGCCACGTCGATCACCGGCTCGGGCGCGTCGATCGTCTCCAGCACCATGGGGTGCGCGGGATCCGTCAGCGTGTCGCCGGTGATGGTGGCCTTGAGGCCCGCTATCGCCACAATATCGCCGGCCACGGCGACCCGCAGTTCCTGCTTGCGGTCCGCGTGCATCTCGTACAGCCTTGCCACCCGCTCGCGCTTGCCATTGCCCGCGTTGAGCACGATGTCGCCGGCAGCGAGCCGTCCGCGATACACCCGCACGAACGTCAGCGTGCCGTGCGCGTCGTGCACGACCTTGAAGGCGAGCGCCACCAGCGGCTGGTCCGCGTGCGCGCTCACTGCATGACGGCCCGCTTCGCCAGGTGCAGGCAGGTACGCTGTCACGGCATCGAGCAAAGGCTCCACGCCCTTGTTCTTGAAGGCGGAACCCGCCAGCACGGGCACCACGGCGCCGCTGATGGTCGCGCGCCGGATGGCTGCGCGCAAGGCGTCACTGGCTGGCTCGCGGCCCGCCAGGTAGTCTTCCAGCAAGGTATCGTCCTGCTCGGCCAGCGTTTCCAGCAAACGCTGGCGCCAAGCCGCGGCCTGCTCCGCCAGCGCCTGCGGCACGGCATCGGTCACGTAGCTCGTGCCGCCTTGCCATAGCAGGGCCTGCATGGTGACGAGATCGACCACGCCGTGGAAATCGCCTTCGCTGCCTATCGGCAACTGCAGCACGAGCGGCACCACGCCGAGGCGTTCCTCGATCATGGCGACCACGCGCAGGAAATCCGCGCCGGTGCGATCCAGCTTGTTGATGAAGGCCAGGCGCGGCACGCGGTAGTGGTCCGCCAGGCGCCAGTTGGTCTCCGTCTGCGGCTCCACGCCGGCCACGCCGTCGAACACCACCACGGCGCCGTCGAGCACGCGCAGCGAGCGGTTCACCTCGATGTTGAAATCGATGTGGCCCGGGGTATCGATCAGGTTGATCTGGTGTCCGCGCCAGAACACGGTGGTGGCCGCGCTGTTGATGGTGATGCCGCGCGCCTGCTCCTGTGGATCGAAATCCATGGTGGCGGCGCCGTCATGCACCTCGCCCAGCCGGTGGCTGGCACCGGTGTAGAACAGGATGCGTTCCGACGTGGTGGTCTTGCCCGCGTCCACGTGGGCAATGATGCCGATGTTCCTGAGATTCCTGCTTTCCTTCCTGCTTTCGTTTCTGCTTTCCATGATGGGCTGCCTGAATGCAAACACCCTGGCGGGTGCGTGCCTGCCAGGGTGCTTGTGGTCCCTGGGAGGCGATCTACGAGGCCTCCCGGACTGCATGTGCAGCCAGGAGGCTATGGGATCGCTTGCGAGGCGGCGCCAGCATGCCGCATGCGGCACGCAATGGTCTCGGTGACTACGCCAGACGACGCCGTTACCGCACCAAGGGACGAGCGCAAGCCCCCGTTCCCTTGGCCGGTTTGAATCGTGGCAATCAACTTGTCGTAGGTACGCATGGCGTGTCAGATGGTGGCGAAACAAAAAAACAAAACCCCGGCGGGCCTGCGGGCCGTCCGGGGTTGGCGATGATCGGTTTCGTCGTTCCCGGAACTGGCCTTGCAGCCTTCCGGGCGGGACGCTCGGAAGACTAGACGTGAATAGCCAGCAGCACGCGTTCACCGTGAGGTGCCGCGGCAAACGCTGCGATGGCGGGGCGTTGCGCTGCTTGCTTCATGTCGTTTGAACTCCAGAGAATGCGGCGGAGTCTAGCACTTGTGGAGAAAACGTGCAGCGGCTCATACTGGCGCCAAGCACGCACCAACCGCGCACCAACCGTGCGCCCCTCCCCAAAGTGCACTAGGCTAAAAAAGGCACCCACGCAGGAGATCCCCATGCCAAGTCACCCAGTCCTGGAACGGGTCACCGCCCGCATCGTCGCGCGCAGCGCCGCCACCCGCCAGACCTACATGGATCGCACCCGCGCCATGGCGGGACAGAAGGTGGAGCGCGCGCAGCTCTCGTGTACCAACCTGGCGCACGCCGTGGCGGCCATGCCTGAGCAGGCCAAGATCCGCCTGAAAGCGCAGGAGCGCCCCAACCTCGCCATCGTCTCCTCCTACAACGACATGCTGTCGGCGCACCAGCCCCTGGCGGAGTATCCACAATGGCTCAAGGAAGCCGCGCTGGAGGCGGGCGGCACCGCGCAATTCGCCGGCGGCACGCCCGCCATGTGCGATGGCGTGACGCAGGGCCAGGACGGCATGGATCTCTCGCTGTTCTCGCGTGACGTGATCGCGCTATCCACCGCGGTGGCGCTGTCGCACCAGATGTTCGACGCCGCGCTGTACCTCGGCGTGTGCGACAAGATCGTGCCGGGGCTGGTGATGGGCGCGCTGTCGTTCGGCCACCTGCCCGCCATCTTCGTGCCAGGCGGCCCCATGACCACCGGCATCGGCAACGAGGAAAAGGCGCGCGTGCGCCAGCGCTATGCCGAGGGCAAGCTCAGCCGCGCGGAGTTGCTGGAGGCAGAGAGCCAGTCGTATCACGGCCCGGGCACCTGCACCTTCTACGGCACCGCCAACTCCAACCAGATGCTGATGGAGATCATGGGCCTGCACCTGCCCGGCACTGCCTTCGTCAATCCCAACACGCCGCTGCGTGAAGCCCTCACGCGCGAATCCGCGCGTCAGGCGCTACGCCTTGTGCATGGCGGCGATCGCTATACGCCCGTGGCGGACGTGCTCGACGAGCGCGCCTTCGTCAATGGCATCGTCGGCCTGCTGGCCACTGGCGGCTCCACCAACCATACGTTGCACCTGGTGGCAATGGCGCGCACTGCGGGCATCGTGCTGGGCTGGGACGATTTTGCCGAGCTATCGGAAGTGGTACCGCTGCTGGCGCGCGTGTATCCGAACGGCAGCGCGGATGTGAACCAGTTCCAGGCCGCCGGCGGACTCGGGCTGGTGATTCGCGGCTTGCTGCAGCTTGGCCTGCTGCACGACAACGTGACCACCGTGGTCGGCAAGGGCCTGGCCGACTACACGCGCGAGCCGGTGCTGCGCGATGGCCAGCTCACCTGGATCGACGGGCCCGAAGCGCCGCTGGACGACACCATCGTGCGCGCCGCCGGCCAGCCTTTCGCGCCGGAGGGCGGCATCAAGCTGCTCGACGGCAATATCGGCCGCGCCGTGCTGAAGATCTCGGCGGTCAAGCCCGAGCACCACATCGTGCAAGCCCCGGCAATGGTGTTCCACACGCAAGACGCGCTGATCGAAGCGTTCAAGCGCGGCGAGCTGGAGCGTGACTTTATCGCGGTGCTGCCATGGCAAGGGCCAGCCGCCTGCGGCATGCCGGAGCTGCACAAGCTCACACCCACGCTGACCGTGCTACAAGACCGCGGCTTCCACGTGGCGCTGGTGACGGACGGACGCATGTCCGGCGCGTCGGGCAAGGTGCCTGCCGCCATCCATGTGTGCCCCGAGGCATTGAGTGGTGGCGGCATCGCCCGCGTGCGCGATGGCGACCCGATGCGCGTGGACGCGCATGCGGGCGTGCTCACGGTGCTGGTGCCCGAAGCGCAATGGGCCGCGCGCTCGGTGACGCCGCCCGACCTCTCAGCCAACCGGCACGGCGTGGGACGCGACCTGTTCGCCAATTTCCGGCGTCATGTGAGCACGGCGGAGGCGGGGGCCTGCTCGCTGTTTGCCGAGGAAGGCTGACGGGAGGTAGCTTGTGCGCGGCTTAGAAGCCATGGCTGATGCCGGCACCGAACCCGGTGCCGCCACCTGCGTAGCGGCTGTGGCGATACGACACCGCGCCATACAGCGTGGTGCGCTTCGATAGCGCATAGTCCACGCCGCTGGTGACGTAGTCGGTCACGCCCGCCGTGCCATATCCCTGGAAATCGCGCGCGCCCGAGAGCTTCAGCGTATAGGCGCCCACGCGCCAGTTCACGCCAAGCGTGGCGGCGCTGCGCCTGGCGCTGGCGTCGCCGAGGAAGGCCTGGCTCGCGGCGCTTAGACGGGTCTGGCTGTACGAGGCCATCAGCCGCACCTTGGTGAACGCGTAGGCCAGCCCCGCGAACCACGTGTTGTCATCAGCCGAATTGCGCTCCGCCGTCAGCATGGCCGACCAGGGTCCGGCATCGTAGTTGAGCGAGGCCGCCAGCGGCCGCGTGCGGTCCCGGTTGCCGGCGGCGTCCGGCGTTACGTTCTTCTCCACGCCGGCGGATACGTGCACGTGCATCCCGCCCCATTTCGGCGAGTCGTAGAACACGCCGTTGTTCAGGCGCGAGTATTCGCCCGCGGGGCCATTGTGATACGGATCGGTGCGATAGGACGGGTGGTACACGTACCACGCCACGGAACTCACGCGATTGAAATTGTCCCAGCTGTCGTACTGCCAGTCGTATTGCCACATCGGCGTCAGCGCACGGCCAACGCGCAGATCGCCGTAGGGCGACTGGATGCCAATAGTGGATTCGCCCTGGAAATACGGCGTGGCGCCGCTGGCTTCGAGCCGGCCATTGCCCATGTCGAAGCGCGTTTGCAGGTTCAGGGTGGCGGCCCAGCCGGGGGCTAGGGTCTCGCTGCCGCGCAGGCCGATGAAGCTGCGCTGCATGGTGCCGAGCTGAATGGGCTGGCCGGGCGCGGGGCGGAAGATGCCGACGTCGGCAAACCCATACAGCGTGAGGCCGCCCTGCGCATGCGCCGCCGGCGCGGCGGGAGCAAGCACAGCGGCGCAGGCCAGCGCAGGCAGGCACCGCGCGAGGCTTGCGCGCGGCGCACAGAGCGAGACGCCTTTGTTTGCGGGAGAGACTTTGCGCAAGCTGAATGGCTTCCGGGCGATGGGGTTCAGTTCGAGCTTGTGTGCAGACAGCAAATCCAATTCCAGAGATTGAAGGCATGCCGTGTTCCGCCGCGTGGCGCAACGAAACGCGGATGCCGGTGAAGAACCCAAAGGGACGAGAGAAATGGATTGGCCAATGGCGGCGCAAGCGCTCGCCACCAGACAGGATCGCCGCCTGGGTGCTTGCGCACCGCTGCGGCGGGATCCGAAGAGGTTGGTTCGTCAGCTCAGGCGATGCGAGGGACTTGGCGCGACGGGCGCGGCCGCTTGCGCGTCCTCGGACACGCGCCACTCCTGCACAGGCACGGCGATGGCGCAACCGGCAGCTTCGAGCACCAGCTTGATGCGGTGGTAGAAAGCGAAGCGCACGTTCCAGTAATCCCCGGCGGCAACCCAGCAACGCACGTTGAGCGTCACGCCCTGCGCAGCGTAGTTGATCACCATGGCCTCGGAGGCCGGGTCCGCCAGGATGCGCGCCTCAGCCACAAGCATGGCGCGCAGCGCATCGAGTGCGGCCTGGATGTCGGCGCCAAAGGTGATGGTGACTTCGATATCGAGCCGGCGGGTGGGATTCTCGCTGTAGTTGGTGATGGCGCTGCCCCAGATCTTGCCGTTGGGCACGCGCAGGCAAACCCCGTCGAAGGTGGTCAGCTCGGTCATGAACAAACCCGTCTCGCGCACCGTGCCGGCCACGCCCTGCGCATCGATGTACTGGCCCACGCGAAACGGCCGCAGCAGGACCAGCATGATGCCCGCGGCAATGTTCTGCAGCGTGCCCTGCAACGCCAGTCCGATGGCCAGGCCGGCGGCGCCGAGCATGGCGATGATGCTGGCGGTCTGCACGCCAAATTGCGACAGCACCAGCACCACCGTGATCACGCGCACGATCCACTGCGTGACGCTGGCCAGCATCGGGCGCAAGGTGGCGTCCACGCGCGGGCGGTCAAACGCGCGCAGCACCGCGGCGCGGGCGCGCCCGGAGAGCCACCAGCCCAGGATCAGGATCAGCATGGCGGCGATGCAGTTCAGGCCTTGCTGCACCACCAGTTGCAGCAGGTACGCCCAGGCTGCTTCCAGCTTGTGGGGCTCGATGAAGTTCAGGTTCATGGATTCGACTCCGGCGATCAGTGTGGAAAAGCTGGACATGCGCGGCTCAGGATGCATCGTCGTTGCGGCGGCGGTGCGCCGGTCCTCCGGCGTCCGGCAGCGGCGTTTCGCTGCGCGCAAGCTGGCCCGGATCGAGCTGGTGCGAGAAGCCGGCCACCGAGCCGATGCGGCGCTGGCGGTCCTCCGGGAAGGTCGGCCCGCTCTGAATATAGACGGTGAGCCATTCCGCAAGGGGCGCCGGCACGGACATGCGTGTGCGCTCGTAGCCATGCGATGCGTCGGCGCCGAAACAGAGCAACGCGGTACGCACATCGTGCTCGGCACTCACCGCCGCGCCTGCGTCGGAATGATAGAAGCGGAACACGTCCCGATGGCTGGGAATGCCGTGCTTGTCGCACAGGCGCGGCAAGCACAGCGGCAACTCCGCCTTGTTGTCGAGATGGCGCGAGACGATAAGGCCGTTGTCGACGATCTCGGGGTTGGCATCGAAGGCGACGAAATCGCCCACCTGTATGCCGATTTTGCGCGGCGCCTGCGGCGTGGTCTTGAGGTAAAGCGGGTCGATCTTCAGTGTCTGCATGCGGGCGGATTCATGGTTCGGTTCGAAGAATTTCAGGAAGAGGTTGGTACGCTATTGGTCGCGAAGAGGTTGGTACGCACGAGCGTGGCATCACGTGGCATCAGGCCGTGAACGGGAACAGCAGGTCAACAAAGCGCTCGGCAGTCGGCTGCGGTCGAAGAAGCCGCGCCGGTGAGTGATGACGGCGCCGCCAGCATCCGTGTTCGCGGCCAGCGGCGAGTACCAGTGGTGGCCGCCCACGGTTTCGAAGCCGAAGGCGTAGGTGCGCAGGTCGGGCGTACCCGTTTCTGCGAGCAATCCGGTGATCAGGCTGGAGTCCGTGCCGCCCGACAACAGCACGCTCATCGGCACCTCCGCCACGGTGCGGCGATGGCCGAACACGCGCGCGCCCAAGCCGAACAGGCCCTCTGCGTCGGGGCCACGCCTGGCCTGATCGCGGTTCATATCGGCAACGGCGTGCAGGTCGGCCATGACCCGATCAAAGCGTAGTTCTCCAGCAATGCCGCACATGTTTGTGTCATTCTCCTGTCACTGGCGGTGTCCGGCCTGCCAGAGCCGGCGATGGCCTGACTTGATGTCACACGATTGCCGGCATTTGATTGAAATTGACGATACTTTCAGGACAAATGACAGGGGAATTGGTTTCCCCCGGGTGCGCGGGAACAGCTGGGCGAATCGGCGCCAGCCCTGCGTGGGCAAGGGCTGGCCCCGAATGAAAAAATTTCGCCCGAGTAGGCTTGGGAGTACTTTCTATGAGGGGAGAATCGTGCGGCACCCCTGCGTGGGAGCACGCAGAATTGGGTACGCTTTGGTGCGCAGGAAGAACGGGTGCCGCACCCGGCCGGTGCTCTGACTGGCCGGTTTGGACCTTATTTCAGGCCGTGACGGGGTGATCGTGCAAGCGGTCGCGCGCGGCTAGCGAGGGGAACAGGCGCATCCATACCGCCACCACCACCAGCGTGCCGATGCCGCCAAGCAGCACCGCGCCAACCGGCCCGAACAGCGCGGCCGTCACGCCGGACTCGAACTCGCCAAGCTGGTTGGACGCGCCGATGAAGACCGAATTGACCGCGCCCACGCGCCCGCGCATATCGTCGGGTGTATCGAGCTGGACCAGCGTGGAGCGCACCACCACGCTGATCATGTCGGAGGCGCCAAGCATGACCAGCGCCGCCATCGACAGCGGCAGCCAGTGCGAGATGCCGAACACCATCGTCGCCACGCCGAAAACGGCCACTGCGCCGAACATCACGCGGCCCACGCGGCGATTCATCGGATGGTGGGCGAGCCACAGCGCGGTCGCCAGCGCGCCGATGGCGGGCGACGAGCGCAGCAGGCCCAGGCCCCAGGGGCCGGTATGCAGGATGTCGCGTGCGTAGATGGGCAGCAACGCGGTGGCGCCGCCCAGCAGCACGGCAAAGAGATCCAGCGAAATCGCGCCAAGCAGCACAGGCCGGCCGCGGATATACGAAAACCCCGCAAACAGCGTAGCGATGCTGACCGGCGTGGTCAGCCGCTGCGCGGCCTGGCGCAGCTTGAGCGCGGTGACCAGGCAAGCAGCCACGGCGAACAGCGTGGCGCTGATGGCGTAGACGACGCCCGGGCCGGCCACGTAGGCGAAACCGCCCAGGGCGGGGCCGATGATGATGGCGGTCTGCGTGGCGGAGCTGGACAGCGCCACCGCGCGCGGAAACATGCGTGGCGTGACCACGCTGGGCAGCAGCGCCTGCAACGTCGGCGTCTCGAAGGCGCGGGTGGCGCCGATCAGGGCCACGAACACGAAGATGTGATCGCGCGTGATCCAGCCCGACAAGCTCGCCACCGCCATCGACACCGCGATCAGCGCTTCCAGCGTCTGGCAGGTGCGCACGATCAGGCGCCGGTCGAAGCGGTCGGCCACATGGCCGGACATCAGTAGCAGCATCACCGAAGGCAGGAACTGCACCAGCCCCACCATGCCAAGCATGAACGGGTCGCGGGTGAGATCGTAGATCTGCCAGCCTACCGCCACAGTAAAGATCTGGTAGCCGATGGTGGTGCATAGGCGAGCAAACCAGAACAGCCGAAATGAAGGGTCGCGAAAGACTGAGTCCGGCTCGGGGGCCGGAACGGAAGCAGGGGTCGACATGGATGGCGGTGATGACAGGACGGGCGGCGGGGCAAAGCTGGCACGAATTCTATCCGAGCCGCGGCGTGCATGCAGGCGCATGCATCACGTTCCACCCCGTTCCATGTATCAACAATGATGCATTGTCGCAACAGGCAAGACACACAGTGAAATCGAGAATGATTCGCATTTATAATGCGAGCCCTCGATGCGGCGGACGCACGGATCCCCGCCAGCGCTTCCCAGGAATTCCATTTTGCAGCCCACCTTCAAGCTCTCCAGCGCCGCCATCGGCGCTGCCCTGCTTTGCCTGACCCTGTGCGTGCATGCGGCCGGCCCGCAGCCCGCGGCCGCGCCGGCAACCGCCCCTGACGCGCCAACCCCAGGTGCTTTCAGCGCCGAAAGCACCCTTAACGCCGTCACGGTGGTCGGCAACTGGCTGGAGAGCCCGAACGAGGCCAAGGTGCTGGAGCACCCCGGCGCGCGGACCATCGTCGACCGCGAGACCATGGTGGAAAGTGGCGCGAGCAACGTGCGCGATGTGCTGCGCCGGGTACCTGGCGTGCAGGTCCAGGACAGCAACGGCACCGGTGGCAGCGACATTTCTCTGAACGTGGGCGTGCGCGGGCTGGCCTCGCGCCTGTCGCCGCGCTCCACCATCCTGCTCGATGGCGTGCCGCTGGCCGTTGCGCCCTATGGCCAGCCGCAGTTGTCGATGGCCCCGGTGTCACTGGGCAACCTGGAAGCGGTGGACGTGGTGCGCGGCGCGGGCTCGGTGCGCTATGGCCCGCAGAACGTGGGTGGGATCATCAACTTCGTCACGCGGCCGATCCCCAAGACCTTCGCGGCAAGCGCCTCGGTGGAGTCCGACATCTACAGCCATGGCGGCGGCGTGAAGACCATTCCGAGTGCTTTCATCGGCGGCACCAACGAGCAGGGGCTGGGCGGCGCGCTGCTGTACTCGGGCGTGCACGGCAACGGCTACCGGGCCAGCAACGACCACGTCAACATCGACGACCTGATACTCAAGGGCGCCTACCGCATCACGCCGGCGGACGAGCTCACCGGCAGCCTGCACTACTACGATGCCACCGCCGGCATGCCCGGCGGCCTGACCTCGGCGCAGTACGCGGCCGACCCATTCCAGTCGGTGCGCCCCTTCGACAACTTCAGCGGACGCCGCAAGGACATCACGCTCAAGTACGCGCACAACGACAACAACCGCAAGTTCGAGGTGCTGACCTACTACACCGAGAGCTTCCGCGGCAGCAATATCGAAAGCGAATCCGGCAACCAGCGTCGCCTGGTCTCGTACCCGCGCAACTACCACACCTTCGCCGTCGAGCCGCGCTACTCGCAGCTGTTCCGGGGCGAGAACGTGAGCCACGAAGTGGGCGTGGGCTATCGCTTCCTGCGCGAGGCCAGCGACGAGCAAGCCTCGCGCACGGCCTTCTATCGGCCAGGCACCGGCTTTGACGCACCCAACGCGCCGTCCACGCTGTACCAGTCACGCACCGGCGGCACCACCGCCAATGCGGTGTACATCGACGACACCATCAACGTGGGCAACTGGACCATCACCCCGGGCCTGCGCTACGAAATGATCCGCTCCTACGTCACGGACAACCTCACCGGGCTGCGCAACGACGTGAAGTCCGAGGAGCCGCTGCCCTCGCTGGCGGTGATGTACCACGTGACCGACCAGTGGAAGCTGTTCGCCAACGCTGGCGTGTCCTTTGGCCCGCTGCAGTATTTCCAGATCGCGCAGACCACCAACGGGCTGACCCCGGAAAAGGCCAAGACCTATGAGATCGGCACGCACTTCGACAACGTCAATGGCTGGGGCGGCGAACTGACCCTGTTCAACATCGACTTCGATGACGAACTGCAACTGCGCGGCGGCACCAGCGGCAGCCCGGACGCCTGGACCAACCTTGGCGCGACCACGCACCGCGGGGTCGAATCCTCGTTGCGCTACGACTTCGCCAAGCTGACGCCGACGCTCGCCGGACTCTCGGCTTACGCTACCTACACCTTCACCGACGCCACCTATAACCAGGGCAACTTCGCCGGGCGCGACCTGCCGTTCTATTCGCGCCACGTCGCCACGCTAGGCATGCGCTACCTGCGCAACCGCTGGATGCTGAACGTGGATGCCTTCGCGCAATCGAAGCAGCGCTCGCCGGGCGACCCGGCAGTCGCCAATGCGCAATACCAGGCCGCGGAAAGCGCCAACGGCGCGCTGGGCGATATCCCCGGCTATGCACTGATGAACCTGCGCCTGGGCTACGACTTCGGCAAGGCGGCGCAAAACCTGAAGATCGCGGTGGGCGTGAAGAACCTGTTCGACCGCCGCTACTTCACCCGCTCCACCGACAACAACGCGGGCAAGTACGTGGGCATGCCGCGCACGTTCTACGTCCAGGCCTCGCTGGCCTACTAGGGCACTAAGGCTGCTAAGGCCACTAAGGCCACTAAGGCGACCAAGGCGACTACCGAGGCGACAGCGCCGCGCGCAGGCTCTGCGCCAGCGCCGCGGAGGCTGGCGCGGCGTCGCGGCGCGACAGCAGCAGCACGCGCGTATCACAACGCGTATCACCGCCGGCATCGGCCAGCGGTACGCACCGCACGCCCGGCGGTGCCAGGCGACTGAGCGAAGCCGGCACCAAGGCCACGCCAAACCCTGCCTCCACCAGCGCCAGCTGCGACAGCTTGCGCGAGATCGCCGCCGCCGCGCGCGGATAGAAACCGCGCTCCAGGCAGCACTGCGCCACGCGATGGCTCAGGCCGCCCCGGTCCGGATGCGGCAGCGACACGAAGGGCTCTTCCCGCAACCTCTCCAACGCCACGCTTTCCTCGTGCGCGAGCGGATGCGCGCTACATACCGCCAGCACCAGGCGCTCTTCATAGAGCGAGTCCACCTCGACGCCGGGAAGCCGGCGCAGCAGCGGCTCGCGCGCCAGGCCCAGGTCGGCGCGGCCCTCCTCGATCTCCATCGCCTGCTGTTCGCTGGATGCCTGCGAGATCTCGAAACGGATCCCGGGGTGCTCTGCCTGGTACTCGCGTAGCACCGCCGTGCAGGCCGGCGTCAGCGGCACCGAGCTGGAATGCAGCAGGCGCACCGTGCCTTGCTCGCCGCGCTCGACCTGACGCGCCTGCGCCGAGGCCTCGGTCAGCTCGGCCAGGATGCGGCGTGCCGCCTCCAGGAAAGCGCGGCCGGCCGGCGTGGTCTCTACATGGCGCGGCTTGCGCACCAGCAGCACCACCTGCAGCATGCCCTCCATCTCCTTGATCTGCCGGCTCAGCGCCGACTGCGCGATAAAGAGCCGCTCCGCGGCCAGGCTGAAGCTGCCGGCATCGACAATTTCAACGAAGTAGCGCAACTGCTTGAGGGACGGACTCATTGAATGGGCGGGCTCATGGGACGCACGGGCTGACATCGGCCTGGATCGTGCGCGCAAGTGTGCCATGGCGCGCGCGCCGCGCCCAGCACGCTGCCATGCCGCTTTGCGATGGATCGCGGGGCGCTTTGATATTGGTCCGCGCACGCGCGCGTGCCTATGCTGTGGGGCACGCAACCCTGATGCCAATGCCCGTGGACCTGACCGCCCTGCTGCCCGATGTTTCCCTGCCTGCCTACCTCGCCATGTGCGTGGCGATCGCCGGCGCCTATGTGATCTTCGGCATGGCGGGCTTCGGCACCGCGCTGGTAGCGGGGCCGCTTCTGGCTTACCTGATGCCAGTGAGCCAGATCGTGCCGCTGCTGGCGCTGATGGACTGCACAGCCGCAGCCTTTGCCCTGCTGCGCGATGGCCGCGCCGCCGACCGCGCAGAGCTTGGGCGGTTGCTGCCCTGCATGCTGGCCGGCAGCCTGGTAGGTGCCGCACTGCTGCTCAAGCTGCAGTCGGACCTGCTGCCGCTGCTGCTTGGGGTGTTCGCCATGGGGTATGCGATCTGGGCGCTTGGCGGCAAGCGACCCACCGGCTTTACGCCACGCGCGGCGCTGCCCTTTGGCCTGGGCGGCGGCGTGTGCTCGGCCATGTTCGGCAGCGGCGGCTTTCTCTATGCGATCTACCTGTCGGGCCGGCTGGGCAAGGACGCCATGCGCATGACGCAGTCCACGCTGATCGGCGTGAGTACGCTGACGCGGCTGGTGCTATTTGCCCTGGCGGGAGTCTATGCGGGTGCGGCCATCATCAAGCTGGCGCTGCTGCTGGCGCCAGCGATGGCGCTGGGCCTGTGGGCCGGGCGCAGGATCACGCTGCGCTTGTCGCGCGAGCAGTTCCTGCGCATGGTCAATGCGGTGGTGCTGTGCTCCGGCGGCGCGCTGGTCCTGCACTACTTGCTGCGCCTGGATTAAACGCGCCGCCCTAATGGGCGGCGCTTGCGCCAGATCGCTCCGGCAGCGCGAAAATCAAACGATTTCGCGCGTCTCCATGAACTGCAGCTTGGGGAAGCGCTCCTGCGTCAGGCGCAGGTTGACCATGCTGGGCGCCAGGTAGACGTGGTCGCCGGCGCCGTCGAGCGCCACATTGTGGCCCGCCTTCTCGATCAGCTTCTCGATCTCCGCGGGGTCGCCCTTGAGCCAGCGCGCGGTGGCGCAGTCGTGCGACTCGAAGATCGCGTCGACACCGTACTCGTGCTCCAGGCGGTGCGCCACCACGTCGAACTGCAGGATGCCGACGGCGCCCAGCACCAGGTCGTTGGAGGCGATCGGGCGGAACATCTGCGTTGCGCCCTCTTCCGCCAGCTGCTGCAGGCCCTTTTGCAACTGCTTGACCTTGAGCGGGTTGTTCAGCCGCGCGCGGCGGAAGAACTCGGGCGCAAACGACGGGATACCAGTGAACTTGAGCGCCTCGCCCTCGCTGAACGCATCGCCCAGCCGGATGGTGCCGTGGTTGGGCACGCCAATGATGTCGCCGGCGTAAGCCTCTTCGGTCGTATTGCGGTCCTGCGACATGAAGGTGATGGCGTTATTGATGGCCATGGTCTTGCCGGTGGACACATGCTGCACCTTCATGCCGCGCTCGAAGCGGCCCGAGCAGACGCGCACGAACGCGATGCGGTCGCGGTGGCGCGGGTCCATGTTGGCCTGGATCTTGAACACGAAGCCAGTGAACCTGGGCTCCTGCGGCTCCACCGCGCGCGACTCGGCATTGCGGCCCTGCGGCGGCGGCGCCAGCTCGCACAAGGCGTCGAGCAGAGATTGCACGCCAAAGTTGTTGACGGCCGAGCCGAAGTACACAGGCGTCTGCTTGCCGCTGAGGAACGCGTCCTTGTCGAAGGCATGCGATGCGCCGCGCACGAGTTCGATCTCGATGCGCAGCTCTTCCGCCTGGGTGCCCAGCACGCGGTCCAGCTCCGGGTTGTCCAGGCCCTGGACCATGGCCGAGGTGCCCTTCTCGCCGTGCGGGTCGAACAGCTGCACGCGGTCGTCGATCAGGTGGTACACACCGCGGAAGGCCTTGCCCATGCCGATCGGCCAGGTCATCGGCGCGCACTGCATCTTCAGCACGTCCTCGATTTCGTCGAGCAGCTCGATGGGCGAGCGGCCTTCGCGGTCGAGCTTGTTGATAAAGGTGATGATGGGCGTATCGCGCAGGCGGCAGACGTTGAGCAGCTTGATGGTCTGCGCTTCCACGCCGTTGACCGAGTCGATCACCATCACCGCGGAGTCCACCGCGGTCAGCGTGCGGTAGGTGTCTTCGGAGAAGTCCTCGTGGCCCGGGGTGTCGAGCAGGTTGATGATGTTCTCTCGGTACGGGAACTGCATCACCGACGAGGTCACCGAGATGCCGCGCTGCTTTTCCAGCTCCATCCAGTCGGAGGTGGCGTGGCGGTCGGCCTTGCGCGCGCGCACTTCGCCCGCGACCTGGATGGCGCCACCGAACCACAGCAGTTTTTCGGTCAGGGTCGTCTTACCCGCGTCAGGGTGCGAAATGATGGCAAAGGTGCGACGACGCGCAATTTCGGATACGAGCGAGCTCACGGCAGTGGATTCGGCAAACAGAAGATGGAAAAGGGGCCCGGGGCGCAGCGGACCGGCGCCAGGGGCCGGCGCGACCATCAGCTTGCGGTCGGGGGCCGGGCACTGCGGGCATGCACGAAGGGAATCGGGCCGTATTTTACCGGTTCGCGGGACCGGCCGCGCGCGGATCGGGCGGCGGGCTGATGCTTTGCCCTTGCAAGCTGCCGAATTGCAGCGCGTATTGGCGGGTCAGCTCGGCACCGAAGAAGAAAATTTGTGCCGAATAGTACACCCATAACATCAGTGCGACCACAGAACCCGCAGCCCCATAGGACGAAGCCACAGCGCTATTGCCCAGGTAAAGGCCGATCAGCCGCTTGCCCACCGAAAACAGCAGGGCGGTGATGATGGCGCCCATGACCACGTCACGCCAGGCGATGCGGGCATTGGGCAGCATCTTGAAGATCACGGCGAACAGCAGGGTCACCACGCCAAATGAAAATGCTGTTGAAAGCACGTCCGCCACCGGCGCAAACCACGATTGCGTCCACATCTGACCCCAAAACCGGTCGACTACCGCCAACGCGGCATTGACGATCAGCGACACCAGCAACATGAAGGCCAGCACCAGCACCAGGCTGAACGAGAGCAAGCGGGCGCGCAGCAATTGCTGCCAGCCGGCGCCATGTGGCGCCGGTGTCTCCCAGATCTCGTCGAGGCTGCCTTTGAGTTCCGCGAAGGCGCTGGTAGCGCCGACAAACAAGATACCGGTGGCGATGGCCGCGGCCAGCCCGCCACCACCCGAGCGGTGCGTGGCGGCAAGGATTTCCTGGATGGCAGCCGCGCCCTGGGCACCGACGAGGCCGTCGATCTGAGCGAAGATCTCGCCCCGTGCCGCTTCCGCGCCAAAAAAGATGCCGGCAATCGAGATCACCAGCACCAGCACTGGCGCCAGCGAGAAGAGCATATAGAAGGACAGCGCCGCGCCCTTGCTGGCGGCTCGGTGCGCCAGCCATGCGCTGACCGCGGCCAGCACCACCCTGGCCGTGCGCGTAGCGGTATGGCGATCGGGCAGCCAATGGCCGATGCCGCGAGCGCGTTGCTTGGGCGGCGTGCGGTCCAGGGACTGGTCGGGGGAATCGGCTGGATTCAAGCGTGGATCCCGTTGTTGGCTGGGCGACTAAAGGGTCCGGCGACCTGCCCTAGCCCCGGTCTTTGCTCAGGCCCCAAATCAACGACACCGCGCACAGCACGAGGAAGATGATGAAGAGGATCTTGGCGAACTCCGCCGCCGCGGCGGAGATGCCGCCGAAGCCAAACACGGCCGCGATCAAGGCGATGACGAAGAAAACCACGGCGTAGCGCAACATGATGGGACTCCAATGAAGCCTTCTCCCGTTTTGTTATCCGTTCCAAGGTTCATGATACAGCCCATCCCGCGCTTTTCCCAAGCCGCCCGGGCGCGGCTCGCGCCCCGGGTTCCGGCCCTGTCCGGGCGGTGACCGGCTAGACTGAAGACGGGCTACGCGCCGTCTCGCTGCGGGTGACCGGCGCCACCGGGGCGGTTGGCCGCAAGCACCAGCCGTCCAGGTACCGTCCTCCCGCACACAACCTTTCGACAACCAGAAGGAGGCACCATGAACCGGAAATCCCTCCGCCGCCTTGGCACCGCCGTCTTCCTGGCGCTCGGCCTGCTCGCCGCCGCCGGCTGCGAACGCAGCCAGCCGGGACCCAAGCCCATCTCCGGTGCACTGGCCGAGCAAGCCTCCGGCACCGCGCAGGCACCCCTCGCTCCATCAGCCTTGCCCGTGCTGCCGGCCTGAGCGCCAACAGCTTCGCAACGGCGCGCCCAGGCCAATGCCGCCGACCCAGGCATCACGCTCCTGCAAGCCCGGAGCGTACCCGTTTCTGCGTATGGAGCCGCGCGCCGGGCGACGCGCGTAAAGCGGCGCAGACGAGACGCAAACGGCCTGGGCCGCCCGCCTTGCCGCCGATACCAAAGACGGGGCGGCACACTTGCCGGCCCCTGCCCTGTTTCAGCGATGCAACCAGCACCGGCCTGCCCTTGCGGGCGCTCATGGCGCGTCATCGTGCCTGACTGAGCATGGCCGCGCGCCCAATCGGCGATCGCTTTCATCCAGCGCCATCGGCAATGCCGCGTTACAGCGCTGCAACCAAAATGTTCTTCCTCTATCAGGGAACTTCCGCGCGCTCTTGCGCACCACCCGCAAACCGTTGACAGCGCTCAATTGCAGGGTATTGGCACGCTTGTCGCTCTGTTCGCCACAGGGAGACATAAAAAAATGACGCGACGAGTCCTACAACGCGGGAGTGAGTTCAGCCATGCGTCAGCCGCCAGCGCGAATGACGGCACGGAGGCGTTCGTATCGACTGGCGCGGCCTGCGCCATCGGTCTTGCAGCTTTTGTCGCCGCCCTTGCTTCCTTCCCCGCGATTGCAGACCCAGGCGATATCGTCGTTCTGCGCAGCGTCGAGCCGCGTATTGCCTATCGCGGCATACCGCAGGGGGACATGCCGATAGCCGCCGCTGTCGAGCCGTTTCCGTCCGCACGTTTCCAGCAGTCCACCGCCGCCATCGCCAGCGACCTGACCGACAGCGATCTCGCTGCCGCGGTAGGCCGCAGCGCGGCCGGCGCCGCCGTGTCCGGTGCCAGCCAGTCCGCCACCGGGCGGCTGGCCCTGGCGCCCAGCCAGATCGAGGGCCTGGCTAGTGGCAGTGGCGCTGGGAGCGTTTCGGGCGGCATCGCCGGCCAGGTCGCGCAGGCTACCGGCAACATGACTGGCGCCTTGATGCACGGACTGGCGCCGCTCGCGGTGGGAGGCCGGCCATGACATGCGTCCACACCACACGCGGCAATCACGCTGCCTGGCTTGCCGGCCTGATGCTTGCCTGCCTGCCGCTCCACGCGCAGGTCCAGGGTGCGGCCACCGACAGCACCCGCATCGATGCCGGCGCGCTCACCGGCGTTGCCGGTCGCGCCGCCGTGAACCTGGCCGCTGGCAGCGGCAACGCGCAAAGCAACCAGGCCGCCATCGCGAGTGGCAGCGCGGACGTGCAATCGCTGCAGCGTGCCGGCGCCACCGCGCCCGCGACAGGCGCCGTCAGCCAGATCGGCGGCGGTGCCTTCGCCAATGGCAGCGGGCTGCTTTCGGCAAACGTGGCCAGCGGCAACGGCAACGTGCAAATCAATGCGGCAGTGCTGGCGCCGGCCGCCAGCGTAAAGATCGAAGCCATCTCCGACGGCTTGCTAGCCGCGGAATCGGCCGGAGGAAGTCGCCCGGGTTCAGCGGGCCACGCAACGGGTCCGCGCGAGGCAGTCATCCAGCCAGATGCCTACCGCAACGCAACGGGCCTGGTGCAGCTGAACCAGACGGCAGGATCGGGGAATGTCTCGTCCAACGTTTTTGTGCTCCGTCCCCCGGCGGGCACTTTTTTCTAAGCAGGGAAGGAGAAAATCATGAGAACGAAAATCCTCGCCATCGCAGCGGGCATTGCGCTTTCAACCAGCGCATTCGCGGGCGGCTTCAGTTACTTCGACCGGCCGGACGACGCCGATATCTACAGCCAGACAGCGATCAGCAACGACATCTATGTCCGTGGCTTCGGCTTTGCCTGGGGAGATATCCACTTCCGGTCCGAATCGGGCGCGGTGGTCAACAGCCAGCAAAGCGCGCGTGACAATAGCGTGCGTATCGGCCCGTCCACCAACAGTGCATTCGGCGGCGGCAACGCGCTGGTCAATGCGCAAGGCAATATCGGCGTGAACATATCCGCGGGCGCGGGCAACGGCCAGTCCAACCAGGCCGCGCTGGCCAGCATCGATGCGTCGGATGTCTTCGCCTCGGCGCAGGTGTTCTCCAGCCAGAAGACCGGGGATAACGGCATGCACATGGTCGGCGCCGCAAACAGCGCCAGCATGGGCGATAACATGCTGGCCGGTGCCAAGGGCAACGTCGGCGTGAACATCGCGGCAGGCGCCGGCAACCTGCAGAGCAACGCGCTGGCGGCCTCGGTCAACATGGGCAGCGGCCGCGACGGCAGGCAGCCCGTCGGCGCGCTGGCCAAGGCAACCGCTTCCAATGACCAGACCACCTACGGCAATGACCTGTCGATGTGCGGCTGCAGGCCGAACAATGCCGCCACGCTCAACGGGGGCGCCCTGGCCAATGCGGTCGGCAACATCGGCGTGAACATCGCCGTCGGGGCCGGCAACGCACAGAGCAACGGGCTCGCCATTTCCACGGCGACCCACTGAGCATTGCGGCAACAGCACGAACGCGGCAGGAGAGCCGGGACCCGGGGGTCGCCGGCTCAACCCGCCCAAGGGGGAGTGTCATGCGCGCGCTATTCCGCGTGACCGGGGCATGCATGCTGCTGGCAGCGGCATTCAGTGCCAATGGTCAGAGCACGATGACGATCGACATCGACGGACAGCCGATGCTCAGGAAGCCCGTCAAGAGCATGCTCGAGATGCGCTACCAGAACATGATGCGCCAGCAGCTTGACTTCAGTTGCGGCGCGGCCGCGGTCGGCACGCTGTTGCGCTACGGCTACGGCTATGACCTGGCGGAGCCCAGGATCGTCGAGGACATGTTGCGCATCTCCGACGCCGACACCGTGGTCAAGAACGGCTTCTCCATGCTCGACATGCGCAATTACGTCGAAACGCTGGGCTTGCGCGGGCGAGGGTTCCGCGTGGACTACAGCGCCCTGCGGCAACTCAAGATCCCGGTCATCACCTTGCTCGACGTCAACGGCTACCTGCATTTCGTGGTGGTGCGCAAGGCCATCGACGGGCGCGTGTTCGTAGCCGATCCGGCGCTGGGCAACCGCATCATCAAGGAGGAGGATTTCGCGGCGAACTGGAACGGGCTGGTGTTCGCCATCGTCGGCCGGCCGTTCGATCCGAACTCGCCCCTGCTCGATATCGCCGCGCCCGCCTTGCGCGACCGGACCAACGCCGCGCTGGCCGGGGGCATGGTGCCCGCGGCGCTTGACTTTGGCCTGATACGGATGGACTACTTCTGACATGGACACCGCACAGCGCCTCCTCTGCCTGAGCTGCACCGCCAGCATGGCGCTGGTCACGCCAACGCTTGCGCTAGCATCCACCGCGGCTGACGATGCCAGCGACGTGATGGCCTCGCCAGCAATGGCGGAGCTCGTCTCCGACGCGGAGATGGCCGGCGTGCGCGGCAAGTACCTGGGCGCGAGCCTGGTCAGCGGCTTTGTGGTGGAGATGGTTTCACGCTGGCAGAACGATACGGCGATCGCCACCGCAACCGCCCGCGTCGCCGCCGCCAACCTCGCCGCCAACAGTGCGGTGGCGCAGGCCACGGCGAGCCTGTCGGCTCGCGTCCAGAGCCTTGCCCCGGGCAATGTGCAAGGCAATGGCGGCACTGCCAGCTCCGCGGTGCAGGTGGCGGGCGTGGGCCAGGTCGCGCAGATCGCCGGCGATGGCAATTCGGCCAGCAACGTCAGCACCATCACGACCCAGACCACACCCATCGCGGCGGCGCCCACGGCAAGCGTGGCAAGCAGCAA
Organism: Cupriavidus sp. GW821-FHT02F09; assembly: GCF_059421605.1. Taxonomy (NCBI): domain Bacteria; kingdom Pseudomonadati; phylum Pseudomonadota; class Betaproteobacteria; order Burkholderiales; family Burkholderiaceae; genus Cupriavidus; species Cupriavidus sp. GW821-FHT02F09. Next base: position 78,506 of record NZ_JBWKVH010000022.1, on the reverse strand, counting down.
CCCGGCAGCACAAGTGGCTCACGGCAACGGCATCACCGCCAGCGCCACGGTCGCGCCAGGCGGCGGCGTGTCGCTGGCCATCCAGTCGGCCGCGGGCAGCGCCACGCAGAATGCGCAAGGCGGCAGCCTGATGCAGGCGGCACGCATCACGGGCGATGCGCAGCAAGTGCTCAACCTCACCAACATTACGCTGCAGGTGCAGCAACTGACGATCCGGCAACTGACGCAATCCAGCATGCGGGACGCACTAGCGGCGATCGCCACGATGCGACGATAATCCAGCATACGCAGGGCTGGCGCACCCGCTTCGCGCCCATTCAGATTTCCGGGGGGAAAGATGAAGACCGAACTCGCTCTGATGGGTACCCTGGCGGGTACGCTGATCTCGGCCGGCGCGTGGGCGCAGGTCAGCGTCCAGCCCAGCGCCGACGAGCGGATCGAACGGCTGACAAAACTGGTCGAGCAACAAGACAAGACCATCAAGGCTCTCGAACAGCGCCTGAACGACCTGGAAATGGTCGGGGCGCGCGGGCGGGGGGTAGTAGCAGGAACGGGGAGCAGTGCCAACGGGAACGCCGGTGGCGGAATGACCGCCGCCGGCGTTCCCTCCTTGGCACAAAGCGCAAGCCCTGCCGCGGGCGGCACGGCCACCGCAGCGCCCGCCGGCGACACGCCGGTGGTGGGCTCGGACGCGCGCGAGACACAACAACAGGCGCGCGTGCAGAGCAAAGACCTGGTCTACCAGAGCGAGCATGCGCCACTGTTCGAGCGGCGCCTGACCATCGACAGCGGCTTCATCTACAGCTACTACGACCGGCGCGCGCTGTCGCTGTCCGGCTTCCTGGCGCTGGACGCCATCTTCCTCGGCACCATCAACCTCAACCAGACCAAGTCGCACACGCTCACGTACGACACCATCGCACGCTACGGCCTGTCCGACCGCCTGTCGATGGACTTCGATCTGCCGGTGATGTACCGCAACACCAACTTCATCTCCGGCGGTGCGGGCGGCTCCGCTTCGAGCCTGTCCGATGCCACGCTGAGCACGACGGCGCCGGGCGATATCAGCATGGGCCTGTACTACCAGTTCCTGCGCGAAAGCGGCGCCGCGCCCGATGTGGTCGGCAGCATCCGCGTGCGCGCGCCCACCGGGCGCTCGCCGTTCGGCATCAAGCTGGTGTCGGCGAATGCCAATAACAACAACCTGAATATCGCCGACCAGTTGCCCACGGGCAACGGCGTATGGGCCGTGACGGCCGGGTTGTCGCTGCTCAAGACCTATGACCCAGTGGTGTTGTTCGTCAATGCCAGCTACACCTACAACATCAAGCGCTCGGTGAGCGATATCTCCTCGGTGCAGGGACAAGTCACGCCGGCCGATGTGAAACTGGGCGACACCATTGGGTTCGGCGGCGGCCTCGCGCTCGCGCTCAACGACCGCACGTCGATGTCGATGGCCTTCAATGCTGCCATCTCATCGAGCACGCAAGTCACCACCGCGGGTGTCACGCAGACTGTGATCGGCAGCCGGGCCAACGTAGCCACCATGACATTCGGCTTCAATCACGTGATCACCAAAGGCTTGTCTGTGAGCACCGCGATCGGCCTCGGACTCACCCCGGATGCGCCGAACTACACGGTGACGCTGCGTTTTCCCTATACGTTCTGAGCGCCCCAAGGCCGGACAAGAAAAGCGGGCCGCAGCCCGCCTGTCCTTCGCTGGCCAGCTATTCGCCGGCGCCGGGATGCGCTTCAATCCGGATATTGTGCTTGTGCATCAGCCGGTACAAGGTGACACGCGAGACGTTGAGCTCGCGCGCGGCGGGTACCACGTGAAAGCCGTGGCTCGCCATCACGGTACGGATCGCCTCGCGTTCCGCCTCCTCGCGGATCGCGTCCAGGGTCTTGCGTGGCGAGTCGCTGCCGCCGTGCAATTGCAGGTCCTCCGCGGTGATCTTGCGGTTATCGGTCATCACGATCGCGCGCCGTACCCGGTTGATCAGCTCACGTACATTGCCCGGCCACTCGTATTGCATCATGGCCTGCGTGGAACATGGCGAGAATCCGCGAATGCGCCGATGGGCCTCGTGGCCATGCTCGGCAAGCACCGAGTTGGCCAGCAGCAGGATGTCCTCGCCACGCTCGCGCAACGGCGGGATCGACAGGGTCAGAACGCATAGCCGGTGGAACAGGTCGGCACGGAAGCGTCCGTCGGATTGCGCCGCCACCAGGTCCACGTGCGTCGCCGAGATGATGCGCAGATCCAGCGGAATCGACTGGTGCCCGCCGAGCCGGGTGATGGTGCCTTGCTGCAAGAAGCGCAACAGGGCGACCTGGCTTTCCAGCGGCAGGTCGCCGATTTCATCGAGAAACAACGTACCACCCTGCGCCTGCTCGATCCAGCCGATCTTGCGCTGGTTGGCCCCGGTGAACGCCCCCTTTTCATAGCCGAACAGCTCGGATTGCACCAGGTGCGGGGGAATGGCGCCGCAGTTGATCGCCACGAACGGGCCTTTGCGCCGGCTCGAGGCTTCATGGATGGCTTGCGCCGCCAGCTCCTTGCCGGTGCCGGACTCGCCGGAGATAAAGACGGGCGCCTCGTTGTGCGCGACCTTGGCGAGCGAGCGGAACATGCTACGCATCACCGCGCACTCGCCGATCATGGGGCCGTGGCCGACCAGTTCGTGGCTGCGCGCGCCATGCAGGCAGGCCATGCCGTGGGCATGTTTAAGCGTGTAGAGCAGTTCGCTGAACGAAAACGGCGTGCGCACATAGTCCACGCAGTAGTCGCGTATCAGCCGCCTCACGCGCTCGTCCTCCAGCATGCGCGACGACGTGATCGCCACCCACATCACGTGCAGGTACTGCAAGCTCTGCTCGAGCTGCATCAGCTCGGCATCGCTGTATTCGGTCTCGAGATCGAGCACGCCAGCCATTGGCGCGCTGCCCCGCACCACCCGGCTAAGGTCCCGGATCTGCTGGATGTGGCGAATCTCCCAGCCGGAGCCGAACTGGGCCGGATCAAATCCATAGGGTTCGTGGCGAGATACGACCAACACCTGTGCGGTGCGTGTCGCCGCCTTGCACAGTCGGTCCATAACGTTCTCCCTGACATTGAGCATCTTGACTATTCCGGCTTGCACCGCGGTCCCGCTCTCGTGCGGGCGCTGTGTGCGGTCAAGCTGAGTCGGTTGGGGGGATTCCCCCACGCGCAACGTCGGCATTACGGCTTGGACAGACTGCGGGACTGCTCGCCAAGAATGGCGGTGTGGTCGCTGCCGGCATGGAGCTGGTCGCGAATACGCCGGCGCACCTGGTCTTTTTCGCGCATCAACTCAGTGCGTGGCGCTTCGGGCGATTGCCCCGAATACCGGTAATAGAGCGCCTTGTAGGTCAACTGGCTGAGAATCCATTCCTGCAGCAGCGCGCGCTGGCGGGACAGCTCGCCATCCATCGATCGCTGCCGCTGCAGCAACTGTTCGATCGCGGCACGCACGTAGGCCGGCAACGCCTGGTCCTGGCTCAGGAACGCTTCGACGGTAGTGGCGGCAGGGTCGCCGCGCTCGCTGACGCGGCTTCGGCGCGGTGGCTCGGCTGCGGCTTCTCCCAAAGCCGCCCAGGCACGGTGAATGGAAAGACTGGCGGACTCGCTGATGGGCCCCATGGCGGGTCGCCGGATTTCTCCTGCAGTCATGATTGATCCCCGTTGAACAACACCCCCGGCACTACACGTTCGCGATTACCACTTTTGTTTAGTCTTATTGTTTGCTCTTGTCGGGCGGGCGTGTCTCCGCGCGCTCCTTTCGTGGTGGCGAAGCCATCTTGGCGATGGTCTGCTCATTCAGTCCCTGCCCTCTTACTTGAGGTGGACTTGTTGTTGTCGCTATTGCAGGCCTGAAGGCGCTGAGCCAGCTGGCGCGGCCCCGGAGTGCCGGAGTCAAGAAGGGGCGCCCTGAAGCGCCCCGCAATCTGCCACGCCTCTAGTTCAGTGCATTTAGGCCAGTTTGTCCAGCCCTCAGTATGGGTACTCAGCCGAATATCATCCTTTAGTATGAGCATCTTGGCACACACATTCTGCCACACGAGGTAATTGGTCACTTACATTCCGCGCAGAAATGGGTACGCGAGTCTTATCCCGCGGTGTGCGCCGGCTACGCAGAAACAGGTACGCCGCCGTCCGGAGGGAAGGACAGGAGGGCCACGCCTGGACGCGCAGAAACGGGTACGCTTTTCTCGTCACCCGGCAGACGCTCGCCATTGCGGTCCCTCAAGCGGGCGCCAGGCTCAATGCCCCGGCAGGTAATAGAACTTGAAGATGAAGACCGCCGCGATGATCCAGACCATGAGCGGGACGCTCCTGGCACGTCCGGTCAGGAGCTTGAGCCCTGCATAAGTGATGAAGCCGAAGGCCACGCCGTTGGCCACCGAATAGGTGAAAGGCATGCCAAGCGCCGTCAGCACGGCCGGCACCACCTCGGTCGCATCGCTCCAGTCCAGTTCCACCAGTTCGCGCAGCATCAAGCAGGACACGTAAAGCAGGGCCGGCGCCGTGGCATAGCCCGGGACGGTCCCCGCGAGCGGCGAAATGAACAGGCATGCGAGAAAAAGCACGCCCACGGTGACGGCGGTCAACCCGGTACGCCCGCCTGCCTGCACGCCGGAGGCGCTCTCGATGTAAGCGGTGGTGGAGGAAGTGCCCAGGAACGAGCCCGCCATGATCGCCGTGCTGTCGGCCATCAGCGCTTTGTTCAGCCGGTCCATCTTGCCCGCCTTGAGCAGCCCGGCGCGGTTGGCCACGCCCATGAGAGTGCCGGTGGCATCGAACAGCTCGACCAGAAAGAACACCAGCACAACGTTGATGATGCCGATCGACAGTGCGGCTGAGATATCCAGCTTGAACAGGGTCGGCGCTATCGAGGGCGGGGCGGAAAACACGCCATGGAAGGTGTTATCGCCCACTGCGAAGCTAAGGAGGGTGGTCACCAGGATGCCGATCAGGATGGCGCCTTTGACCTTGAGGTGGTCGAGCGCGACGATCACGAAGAAGCCGACGATCGCCAGGATGGCAGGGGTCCGGTGCAAGTCGCCAATGGTGACAAGGGTAGCGGGGCTTGCGGTGACGATGCCGGCGTTCTTGAGCGCGACGATGGCAAGGAAGAGCCCGATGCCCGCGGTAATCGCCACCCGGATCGAGTGCGGGATGCCATTGACGATCATCTCGCGCACGCGGAACAAGGTGACGAGCAGGAACAGGCAGCCGGAGATAAAGACGGCGCCCAGCGCGGCCTCCCAGGGAAATCCCATGCCCTTGACGACCGTGTAGGCAAAGTAGGCGTTCAGTCCCATGCCCGGCGCCATCGCGATCGGGTAGTTGGCATACAGGCCCATGATGAACGTGCCGATCGCGGCCGCCACGCAAGTTGCGACGAATACGGCGTCCTTCGGCATGCCGGCATCGCCCAGGATGCTGGGGTTGACGAAGATGATGTACGCCATGGTCAGGAACGTGGTCAGCCCCGCCAGGAGCTCGGTACGCACGTCGGTCTGGTGCTCGCTGAGCTTGAACCAGCGTTCCGCCAGCGAAGTGCCGGCGGCGGCGGGTGGCGTGGGTTGGCTGATGGGTTCCTGTATCGGCATGGGGTCTCCTGTTATCGTGGTCGCGGCCGTGTTTCTGGCATGCACATGCGGCTGGGGTTGCGTGCCGTGCACACAGGCCCTGCCGAGCGTACTGTCGGGCAATTTCCGCCTCGATGCAGCACTAGCGGCGAATAGGAATCATCTGAAAAACGTGATGACCCGACGATGGCTCGCAGTGGATCCAGGCAGACATCCAGAATGACCCTACCTTGACGCTGACGCTAATCCGCCGTATAAACCCCGCTAGATTCAAGCGACGAGGCAACAGCACATTCGTTAGCCACCGTCATGGTACTTCCGTTGTCCATGGTGTCCTTTCCTTGAGTTGCTTTGCTCGGATATGCGTGAGCTATCCGTTTCTTTTAAATTTTTCCCAGGAAAAGCAATACCATGCAAACCGGTATCGTTAAATGGTTCAACGACGCCAAGGGCTTCGGTTTCATCAAGCCGGACGCTGGCGGTGACGATCTCTTCGCGCACTTCTCTGAAATCCGCTCCGACGGTTTCAAGTCGCTGCAGGAAAACCAACGCGTGTCGTTCGAAGTCAAGAACGGCCCGAAGGGCCTGCAAGCTGCGAACATCACGCCGCTGTAAGCAGTAGACTGGCACCCCACTAGGGGTGCGCCCAGTCAGGAAAACCCCGCCTCTCGAGGCGGGGTTTTTTTGTCCGGCAATCCTCCTGGCCTCGCGCGGATCCTGCATCGCAGCGGAATCGCCGCAGGGACGGCGCCGCTGATCCCACCTGGCAACGTCGTCTCCCCCCCCAAAAAGCACGCAGAAACGGGTACGCCCCGCTCTCTGTGACCATTTCGATTCCAGAAAGCCTCCGAATCCCCGCGCAGAAATGGGTACGCACCCTCCGGGAACCGTGATTTCTTTAACCCGTAGTCGCCTCTCCTGACGTCAGGCAGCAGCCAGGCACGCAGAAACGGGTACGCATGGCGTGAAATTCCACCGCGCGTCGGCATTCGGGCGCTGTGAGCACCTCCGCGGGCCTCTCGCAAGGGGCTGAGTGACGCAATATCACAACGCAGAAACGGGTACGCCAAGTTTTTTTTCTTCTCATCGCCCCAGTAGCTCAAACACCTGAAATCGCGCAGAAACGGGTACGCGCGATGGCCGGAATCGCGTTTTCCGGTATTCAGCCGGCCCCTTCACGCGGCCCCTCGACCGCATTCCACGTCTCCTCCCCTCCTAAAGTCCTCGCCCCGCAAGGACTTTGCCCTTTTCCCGCAGAAATGGGTACGCATAGCGCCATTTTCGGCCCTGCCACGGCCGCAGAAACGGGTACGCACACCTGACCGGTGCTCGCCGCAGATTCTCGCGCCGGCGCCAGCCCGATCAGACGCTTACGCAGAAACGGGTACGTCTGCAAAAGTCCTTTTATTTATTTGCTCTTTTTGAGTGCAAGCACTCGCTTTCGATATAAGTCTTGTGTATAATAGAAAGAAGAGAATTTTCTGCACCAGATAACTAGTTCCAGGGCCGCAGAAACGGGTACGCGAGGCGGAAAACGAGGTCGCAACGAGCACGCAGAAACGGGTACGTTTTTGGCTCCGCGCGGATCTGAATGCGGGTTCGCAGAATTGGGTACGCCGCAGAAACGGGTACGCTGCGGGTCGGCGACCCCCCCGAAAGCCGGTTTTCAAATGCCGCAGCGCAGAATTGGGTACGCAAATGGAACGGAAGGGGCCTTCGCCACGCAGAATTGGGTACGCAAGGCAGCAGGAAGGGCTTTGGTAAACCTGGGGGCGTACCAATTTCTGCGGGGATAACTACTCCGGAATGCCGGTTTACGCGGTATACGTGATGAAAGGCGCTCGGCGCGCGCAGAAACGGGTACGCTTTTGGTGTCCCCAGCTGTGGAAAAGCCTGTGGGAACAGGGAGTTATCCACGCAGAAACCGGTTCGGGCTTTGCGCTGAAACGGGTTCGGTATACCGCAGAATCTGGTACAGCACTTCGCAGAATCGAGTACGGTTTCACGCAGAATCGGGTTCGCAGAGGGTGATTTTCCTCATACGAATCAAGGGCCTGGGTCTCCCGTATACGGTTTACAAGTAGTTAACCCATACTCTTAACGTTTACCGGTAGCTGATGGCTGGCCTCCCGTGGACAACCCTTCGGGATTGCCCACCGTAGCCCACCATGCAATCAGCCATGAGACCCAGCACACCCAAAACACGCGGCATTGCAGGAAATTCGTCTACCGAACCCGTTTCTGCGTGACAAGGCGGATTGCTTCGCGTAAAAAGTCGTGTATTCCGAAGCACGCCAATATGCCCATCAAACGCAACCAGACCATCCTTGGGTCCCGCGGTCCAGCCGATATGGACAGTGAGCCCTCCCGCATCATCGTTCCCGGCGACGAGAACAGTCTGGTTCCGTCCGAGAAATTCCAGCGCCTGTTCGACGAAGCCCAGGCCATGGAGCGGGAGGATGCCTGGCAAAGTGGCGAAGTCGGCTTTTTGAGCCGGGCCAGTGTGCAGGTCACCTTGCCTTACCGGGCGCCAAAGGGTGCACCACCCGTATGGACGCGGACCAGCGGAAATATTTCGTTGATGATCCAGCCCGGGTATTTCACCCAGCAGCGTTCAGAAAAGGCCAGCAACGGTCGCCAGAAACTGGTGTCCGAAACGGTTTCGCTCGGCTATCCCTATGGCTCCTATCCGCGCCTGATGCTTGCCTGGATCGGCAAGGAGATCATGGCAAAGAAAAAGCGCGGCGAGTTTACCGGGACGGTCGAGGACCGCCGCATTTCATTGGGCAATTCGCTGTCCGAGTTCATGTACAACCTGGGCATTCCAATGGCCACAGGTGGCAAGCGCGGCACCATGACGCTGGTGCGGCAGCAGATGATCCGCCTGTTCTCCGCCACCATTGCCATCGTTCAGAACAAGTCCACGCCGAGCCAGAATCAGAACCAGAGCCATGAGCCGCTTTCGATCGATCGCGTCGGCTATCTGCTGGCAGACCAGCTGTCGACCTGGTGGGATCCCATGCAGCCGGGGCAGGGCTCGATGTTCGAGAGCTTTGTGGTGCTGTCCGAGCCATTTTTCAATGAGCTGGTTAACCGCCCGGTTCCGGTCGACATGCGCGCGCTGAAGGCACTCAAGCAGTCGCCGTTCGCGCTGGACGTATACTCTTGGCTGACCTACCGTTTCTTCACGATCCAGCGGCGTACCGAGATTCCGTGGGAGGCCTTGCAGATGCAGTTCGGCACCGAAACCGAAAGTGAGCGGAAATTCCGTGCGCTGTTCCGCAAAGCGCTCAAGGATGTGCTGGTTGTCTATCCTGGCGCCAAGGTGGATGCGGATTCGTCCAAGGCCCTGATCCTGCAACCTTCCCGTACGAGCGTTCGCAAGCTCGCCTGAGCCTGGGCGCATGCATTGCCGAACCCGCCTGCTGAATGAGCTGGCGGGTTTTTCGTTGGGCCTCCTGGAAATGGCGCGAAGGGGCCTGGATGCAGAGCAGACGTTGTCGCATCGCAAAAGACACAAAAGGCAAGCGTGAAACGCTTGCCTTTTGCTTTACCTACCACGTCAGGCCCTAGAGCCCGACGTAGTCTGCGATTTCGGCGTGATTCGTGAGATCAGGCCGGCTTGATGGCGGAAGCCTGCAAGCCCTTCGGGCCCTGCTTTACTTCAAACGTGACGCGCTGACCATCCTTGAGCGTCTTGAAGCCCGAACCCTGGATTTCGGAGAAGTGCGCGAACAGATCCGCACCGCCGTCGTCCGGGGTAATGAAGCCAAAGCCTTTGGTCTCATTGAACCATTTGACCGTACCGGTTGTCATGTGAATTTCCTTTCGAAGCAAGTTCTTGTACACAACGCAAACAACGCTAACAACCGTTCAAGCACGCTAAGTTCTCGTAGTTACCGAACGGACGCCGACGAGGTGACACGACTTGACTCGACTGTTGCGGGCATCATAACCAGTTTGTCTAGTTGTGTCATGTGCGCCGAAAGACGCACTATCGCTACTTTAGGCGTATTCCGTGTCGCATTTCAAGTGGAAATCTTTCGTTTCCATAACGCGAAATATTCTCTCTAATATTATATTTAAAATATAAATTCAAAAAACAGTTGAGCCAGCACGTCACTTTGACTAAAGTTGCGGCTAGCGATAATCGCGCTTTCAGCGCTGAAAGAGAGGTCGTAGTGCCAGCTAAAATCATCACGGTCTTCAACCAAAAGGGCGGGTGCGGAAAGACCACGGTCAGCATGCATCTCGCAGGTACGCTCGGATTGCGCGGCGCGCGGTCGATGCTTGTCGATATGGACGAGCAGGGCACGGCAACGCGCTGGGCCGCGCAAGCAAGCGACGAGCGGCCTTTTCCTGCGTCCGTGATCGGCCTGGCGCCGTCCGGTGGCGCAATGCACCGCGAAGTCAGGAAATTCATCCAGGACTACGATTACATCGTGGTCGATTGCCCTCCAGCAGTACATTCGGCTGCACCATCGAGCGCCCTGCTGATTTCCGATCTGGCAATCATCCCGGTCGTCCCATCACCCCCCGACCTTTGGGCGGCGGTGGCCGCGAAGACCCTGGCCCAACACGCTCAGGTCCAGAACGAAACGCTGCGTATCCGCGTCATGGCAAACATGGTGCAGCGGCGCGTTTCCATTGCGCGCCAGGCGATTGAGATTCTGGGGGACGATCTGGAGATCCCCCTGATGCAATCGATGATCGGTTCGCGCTCGCCGTTTCGCGAATGCCAGGCGATTGGATGCACCGTGCACGGCGTGGCCGGTGCGCGCGAGTCCGTGCAGGAAGTCGACATGATGGTCGACGAAGTATTGTCTTTGATTGAGCACTAGGTATGGCAACAAAATTGAAAAGCCTCAAGGCAGGCATGTTGGCGGGAATGGCGGCAGAAAAAACACGAGGGGACGCGATCGATCGCTTTGCCCGCGCCGAAGCGGCAATTTCACAGCACCCCAACGGATTGCTCCAGGTGCGCGCCCGAGAGCCGAGCCCCATTTTCAGCGCTGAAAGTGAGTCCGAGGAGGAAGGCGGCCGAATCCTGTTGAAGGTGCCGCTGGCGCAGCTCCACGACAATCCGTTCAATGCCCGCCGCATCTACGACCCTGTAGTGGTGCAGGAACGCGCGGCTTCGATTGCCACCCACGGCCAGAAAACACCGGGCCTGGCTACGCCAGATCCGGCCCGGCCGGGGCACTACATCCTGATCGATGGCCACTACCGCAAGCGGGCGTTGGCCTCCGCGGGCAAGCTCGAGATGGAATGCTTCATCGAGAGCAACCTGAATGACCTGGATTTCTACCGGCTGTCGTTCCTGCTCAATGAGCAACGGTCCGACCAGTCGGCGCTGGACAACGCGATTGCCTGGCGGCAACTGCTGGACGAAGGCAAGGTCCAGAAAGAGGAAGACATCTGCGAACTGACAGGCATGTCAGCTGGCACGGTTAACAAGACACTGGCGCTGCTGAGGCTGCCCGAATCGGTCCTGGGCGTCATGCGTGAGCGTCCCAGCGCAATCGGGATTGCAACCGGCTATGAGCTGACGCTCTATTGCAAGATCGTTGGAGAGGACCGCACACGGGACCTGGCCACGCGCATCATGGCAGAGGGCTTGTCCAGCCGTGAGGTCGAGGCGATTCGCAAGCACGCGCAAGAAGGCAAGGCACGCAAGATCAAGGAGATCAGCCGCCAGTACAAGATCCGCAGCGACACCGGGCAGTTGATGGGCACGATCAAGGAGTGGGATTCCGGGCGCGTGGTGCTGGACGTGCAAGTGAGCGACCGAGGCGCACGCGAAGCGCTGGTCGAGACCCTCAAGGCGCGCTTCGGCCTGGAAAAGACCGCTAGCTGACAGCTTGCATAGCCATAGTCGAGAGGGGAGGGCAGCGATCACCCACCCCACCCGGTCACTCCAGGGCCGGAACGACATGAACATGATCCACGGTGCTGGCCCCGGAAGCCTCAGGGGCCATGACTCCCGCCCCGCCCGCCTCAATACGTTTCACCCGGGTTCTTCGCCCCGCAAGGTCGCGCGGCGAGCGGGCCGCAAACTCGGCATCCTCGGCCTGTCGATACCGTTCGATCACCTGGCTCAGCAAGGCATGCAATCCCCTGACTGAGTAGCCTGCACCCGGCGACCTCTCCGCCTTGCGCCTGGCACGGCCGGTGGGCGGAAGCCGGGGAGGGCCGACGAGCACGATCGGCTGGCCAGCCTGTCTGCTCCAATCCAGCCCGCGGTCGTGCCAGTGACGCTCCAGTGAGCTGCGAGCAGCTTGGCTAAGACCCTCCCCCTCGCGGGGCCCATCCCCGGCAGGGGCCGTACCAACTTCTTCATGCGTACCAACTTCTTCGTGCTCGCCAAGCTTGTCGCGCGTGAACGTCGCCAGGCTAGCAAATCCGATGGGCTGCTCCTGCAACAAGCGAACTGCTGCTTCGGCGGCGCGATAGCGAATGCCTTCGGGATCCCGGCCCTGGGCCGCTAGCCAGGCAAGGAATCTGGCCAGCGATTCGGGCTCGAGGGTGGTCCCGGCGGCCACGGGCACAGCCATGCGCAGCGCCATCCTCTTCGATTGGCTCTCGGGCTGCCAGACGTGCTCCGCCACATGTCCCTGGTCTTGCAGCCATTCAAACAGCGCGCCCAGGATGCGCGAAGCATGGAGCACGCTGCTCTCCGACAGCGGACCGGTGAACGGGCGCCATGCCGCCGACTCCCTTGGCGCACGCGGCCCGACCCACAATCGCACGGGAGCAGGATGGCGAAGGAACGCCAAATAGTCCTGGCGATCCTGCCGATCCAGCATGGCCAGCGGCTTGCATCGCTCCATCGCCGTCCAGAGCAAAAGTCGTTCGGCCTCCTTGCGGTAGGCCAGCCAGGTACTTTGCTGCGCCTGATTCGCTGCGAGCCAAGCCCGAACGGCGACGAGATCGCTTTTATAAGAGACTCTTAGATCACTATCAGGCGAAATCGCTGTCGCCGTACCCGATTCTTCTTCGCGCATCAGCTCAAATGGCACCAATTGGCGCAAGCGCGGGCCAAGCGTGGTTTCGGCCAGGCGGCCCCGCGCGAAAACGTGGTCCCGCAGCAAAGGTTCGCCCCGCTCATCCCGGACGACATCACGATGATCGGCCAGCCACCGGTTGATTGCCGCTCCGGCAAGGGCGCCGATGCGGGGCACCGAACGCCACCACGCATTGCCATGGCGGTTGGCAAGATCCACCAGAATATGCAGATTAGATATCTTCTGTGCCCGCAAGCGCCTTGCAAGGGCGGGGGAAAACCAGAGCTCGATGCCATGATCAGCGCGGGGCTGGGCAGTACCAAGCCGTTCCAGCTCGGCCAGCGCTTCGACCCGGCGGTCCATGCCCCGGTTGGAGCGCCCGGGGCCACCTTCCAGCAGTTCAGCCAGATCCTGCCGGCTATGCAGGTGCGCCAACTGCACCATGCGGTCGCGCAGCCCGAGCAACAGCCGCAAGGCGGATTCGCCACCGGCGTCATCGTCGTCGTTGTCGTCAACGAGGTAGCGCCCGGCTACCATGGCGGCCGGCATGCCTTGCACGTAGGCCCGCACAGCGGCAAATTCGCTGCGGGTAAGACTCAGGCTAGGGGCTTTACCGGGTTGCATGACAACGTTCGATTTGGTCGCTAAGATCTTGATTCATAAGGCACTTAATCAATCGCTAAATGCATCCGGGTGTAAATGCATAGTGGAATTCAATGCCGATAATTATACCGGCAAAGCCCCCTGCTTTCGCCGGTCAGCCGCCTGTGGCGGGCCGATCCGGCTGCGCAGTCCAACGCCGTTGGTCATGCACTACACGCTTCGCCGGGTGTAACCCTGACTTGCATTCACCCCCGCCAGTGCATATCCTGAGACCCAGAGTTAGATTTCTTTAACTCTGAGTTAAGAAACATCTACAGCGTAAAAAAAGCGCAAACGGGGCGATTCGATAGCGACTCCACGGGATGGTCAGTCGGGCAGCGGGACCTTGACGGGTACGCAGCCACGGCCTGGAGGCGAAACGGATCGTATGGAAATGCAACCGCAGCATAGTGGGGCATTTCCGTTAGCATGTGCGGGTTGTCGCGGGGCTCGCCATGCCGTAACAAAAAAAGAGAGCGGCCATGGCCACAATCCTCTTGATCGAGCCTCATCCCCTCCTGCGCCTGGGTCTGCGCCATCTGTTGACCCAGGCCGGCCTCCACGGCGACCTCGTCGATATCGATCCCGGTGCCCTGCCATATCCAGCCGAGTGGCTCTGCCATGCCGACCTGATGATCTACGGATTGTCGGCGGACCCGGTGTTGAGCTGGCAAGAACTGGATCAGTCTTGCCAGACACTGATGCCGAAGCGGGTCCTGGTGCTGTCCGAGCAGATTTTGTCGCCGCAGAACGGTACCCCCATGCCCGACAGCGTGCGCGGCCTGTTGTCCAAGGCCTGCAGCGCCGACATGCTGGATGCGGCGATCCGCCTTGTCCTTGCCGACGGCGAGTGCTTTCCCGCCCGGGCCCAGGCGGCGCACGCCGATGCGAGCCCTGTGCCGTGGCCCTCGGTCCCGGCCAGGCCGTCGCTGGCCACGCTGCATATGCACGCCGGACCGACCCAGGTCGATGGCGAACGTGAGGCAGCCGCCCACCCGGCACAGCACCTGCCGGGCGCCGATGCCCCAGAGCCGGAAACGCCTTCGGCCGGATCGCACCTGCTTAATATCACCGAGCGCCAGTACGAGGTGCTGGCGCTGCTGGCGCGCGGCTATCCGATCAAGACCGTCAGCCGCTTGCTGAACATCTCGGTGGCTACCGCCAAGACGCATGCATGCACCCTTTACCAGCGCCTGCACGTGCGCAACAAGGGCGAGGCGGTCTACGTAGCGCTGCAGCGTGGCGCGAAGCTGAGTTGGCCGGGCCCGGCAACCGCTGCCGTGCCGATTCGCGGCGCGGGGCTGTCGCCGGTCGAGCTGGCCGGTGTCTGCCAGGCGGCCTGATCGTTAGTCCCTCCGAGCGCGCGCAGTGGCGCCCGGCGGCCCAAAGCACCAGTGACTCCAGCCTCTGCAACACGCCGCCTCATCCGAATGCACGAGGCGGCGTAGTGCTCTACTTGCTACCCTGATCAACAAACAAGTGGCTCTCGCGGGAAGCCGGTCCTGGCACTCGCTGGCTTAGCGCACCCCGCGCAACCAACGCAACCAACGCAACCCGCTGTCGCCCACAGCCGATGACAACGCTCCTGCTTGCCCACAACATGATGCTGCGACGAGGTGTGCTGCGGCACCTCCGCGAGCTTGCCGCGCTCGCCCCCGTGCTATCGCAGACCCCCGAATGGCTGCTGGAGGCGACCCCAGCCGAATTACCTCCGGGTCCCATCGAGTTCGCGCTGCTTGACTGCAGCGGCACCGATACCGATCCGTTCCGTCTGCTCGATGCACTGCACTCCCGTCTGGCGCCCCGGCGCTGGCTGGTCATGAGCGAGACCCCCGACCCCGAGTTCGCGCGCTACGCCGCTGGCCTCGGCGCTGGCGGCTGCCTGCCGGTGCCAGCCTCGCCCGAGCAAACGCGGGCCGCGGTGGCGCTGGTGCGTGCCGGGGGCCAGTGTTTTCCGCGCAGGGCCTTTGCCATGCCACCGCCCTCCCCCATCGGTTCAGGTGGGTCTACGGCAAGGGGATGATGCGCGCGCCAATGCGGCTACCTATGCTGATAGTGCGCGGATAACGAAGCCGGGACGCTCAATGTCAAGCCGGCCGCCGCGCGCTGCACAGGGGGTCATATGGAAAACGGGCTGGATATCCTGGTCGTGCGCGGCTTTGCCGTGCCGGAGGGCCGGGGCAAGTGGGCGTGCTGCTACGAAATCAGGCTGACTACCGGGCGCGACGAGCCGCTGCTGTACCGCGGAGAGTTGCATGGCAGGCGCTACGCCTGCGAGGCTGCTGCGATCGCGGCAGCTACCTTTGCCGGTGAGCAGGAAGCACGCAGGCAGGTGGCATCCGTGCGGGCCGGACTACTCGCTCGCCACGAGTACTGCGTGGTGGTGGCGAGCGAACCGGCGCTGGAGCGCGTGCATGAGCCGGCGGCCGGCTAGGCCGCGGCCGCTAAGCCAGGGCATCCCGGCAGCAGTGCGGGATGCCACCGGCTGCTCATCCGCGGCAAGACAACGAGAGTAAGGCAAGAGGGGGCGACGACGAGCGCGTGTTCGGGGGACCGGAGATTTTCCGGTGCGCATGCCGGCAGGGATGCGCGCACGCGTGTTTCGGTCGCAGCACATGCTGCGCCGGATCTTGATGGCCACGGTCGAGCCGGCTGGCAGAGGCGGCAAACCGTGGCCTGTTTCTTTTCCTGCCTGCGATGGCTGCCCGCAAAATTGCCGAAATCCAAAGGCGCCGCACAAAAAAAAGAGTCCGCCGACCGGGGGACCATGCGGACTCTAAAGTGGCCAGCTCGATTCCGCTCGGCGGGCCACTCTCCGACGATAGCCAAACACCCGCGGTAGCTGTATCGACCAGAAGATGCATCTGCCACATGGCTGAAGGGCAGGCCCCCCAGTTCCCAGGGAAACCCGCCAGCCCAGTGCGTGCTTCGCATTGCCGCATGGCCCGCGGGTGGCACCGTGGCCGCCTCATGCTTCTGGTTGGGTTGAGGCCAGCCCGAAAGCCCGCGCAGCGGGCAAGCCTGCAGGCAAGCCTGCGGAGAAGCCATTGTGCAACTGTGTTACTTTGCTCGCGTGCTCGACCCTCCAACAGCCATCATGATTCCCTGGCACCTCATCTCCCGCTTCGGCGAAACCTCCCTGCTGCTGCCCTGCGCCGTGTTGATCGCCGCATGGCTGTTCCATGCCGGCGCCGTTGCCAGCGCGCGCCGCTGGGTGCTGAGCTTCGGTGTGACCGCAGCAGTGGTGCTGGCCTCCAAGCTGGCCTTCATGGGCTGGGGCATTGGCTGCGCGGCGCTCAACTTCACGGGGTTTTCCGGGCATAGCATGATGTCGGCGTCGGTATTGCCGGTGCTGTTCTACCTGATCGTGTCGGCGCGGCATCCTCGTCTTGCCGTTGGCGCCGGCGGGATCGGCCTGTTGCTGGCGTTGCTGGTGGGCGTCTCGCGGCTGAAGCTGCAGGCGCATTCAGGCTCGGAAGTGCTGAGCGGGCTTGCGCTCGGATTTGCCGTCAGCCTGAGCTTCATCTTCTGGGGCCGGCGGCCGGCCCGCTCGGCACCGGCCCTGGCAGGCGTGCTGGTGGTCGTCCTGATGCTGGGCGTGCCGGCGGTTGGTGTCGCCGCGCCCACGCATCACTGGCTCGAAATCCTTGCCGCCCGGCTGGCCGGGCGTGACAAGCCGTTCCAGCGCGGGCAATGGCGCGAATGGGCTGGCCAGCGCGAGGGATCCGCTGTGCTGGCTTGCCTGTCCCCCGCCACGCCGCGCTGAGGCGGGAGGCCCGGCCCGCCAGCACGCGTCCAGAGCCCGTCTGTGCGCAAGCAAACAGACGGTAGCGCTGCCGCGGCGTAACCATGATCTGCATAACAAGTCCGGCTCGCCGGATGGAGGCAGATCATGTCGACGGTTCGCGCATTCGTTGCCGAGAGGCAGGCCGCCCTCCAAATCCTGTATCGCTTCGCCGATGCGGCCATCGTTGCCGCCTGCGGCGCGGTGGTTGGCGAACTGCTGTTTCCCCAGGGCCTGCGTGGCGCCGCTCCGGTCCATGGCTTCATCACCGTGTTGTGCTCGGTCAGCACCTTGCTGGTGTTCCCCGCCTGTGGCCTGTACAACTCCTGGCGCGGCCGCAGCCGCGCCGCGTTGGCGGTGCGCACGCTCGCGGCCTGGGGCGCGGTGTGCATGCTGGGCTTGGTCACGGCGTACCTGATGCACCAGTCGGCCGCGCTGTCCCGGCTTTGGTCGATGAGCTGGGTCCTGAGCGTGGCCGTCATGCTGCTGGCCTCCCGGGTGGTGCTCTACGGCATGCTGGGCAGCGTGCGCGAGCACGGCATCAATGCCAAGCGTGTGGTGATCCTGGGCTACGGCTCGCTTGGCCACGAGATGTACCAGCGCGTACGGAACAATCGCGGCGCGGGATACGACGTCGCCGGCATCTACGACGAAGGCACGGAGCAGCCGGTGCCCGCGGGCGTAACGCGGCTGGATTCGCTGCAGCAGGTTTGCACGTTCGTGCGCAACAATGGCGTGCGCGAAATCTGGCTGACGCTGCCGATGGCTGCGTGCCGCGATCTCTATGACGTGGTCTCCCACTTCCGCAACGACCTGATCGACATCCGCTGGGTGCCCGACATCATGGCGGTCGAACTGCTCGGCCATCGCTTCAGCGACTTCCTCGGCCTGCCGGTCATCGACCTGAACAGCCCACCGCAGTCGGGCATCACAGGATTGCTCAAGGGCAGCTTCGACCGCGTTTTCGCGCTGGCGGCGCTGGTCGGGCTGTCGCCGCTGCTGCTGCTGATCGCGGTGCTGGTCAAGCACTCGTCTCCCGGCTCTGTCCTGTTCCGCCAGGCTCGCCTGGGCATGGATGGCCGGCCATTCCACGTCTACAAGTTCCGCACCATGGTGCAGCACCAGGACGCGGGCAGCGTGACCCAGGCCGTGCGCGGCGATGCACGCGTCACGCGCATCGGTGCCTTCCTGCGCCGCACCAGCCTGGATGAGCTGCCGCAGTTCGTCAACGTGCTGCGTGGCGAGATGTCGGTGGTGGGCCCGCGCCCGCACGCCATCGAGCACAACGAGATCTACAAGGAAGTCATCGATCGCTACATGCTGCGCCACCGGGTCAAGCCCGGCATCACCGGCTGGGCGCAGATCAACGGCTTTCGCGGCCAGACCGACACGGTAGAGAAGATGCGCCAGCGCATCGAGTTTGACATCTTCTACATCCGCAACTGGTCCTTCCGCCTGGACCTGCACATTATCTTGCGCACGGCGCTGCATGGCTGGACGGGACGCGAGGTGTTCTGAGTTCTTCACCCTCCAGGACACCCGGGCCGCCAGCCGACATGCAAAGTTGGTGGGCCAGCGCACCGAAGCCGGCCAGTAGCTGCGGCCCAATGATGAAACCCGAGCATCCTCACCGAGGAGAACCAGAGATGAAGGCAACCATTCGACAGATTCTTGCCGAGGTGGCGCGGCTCGACGTGTCGGTAGACGCGCTCGATGACCAGGCCGATCTTTACGAAGCCGGATTGTCATCGCTTGCCACCGTTCATGTGATGCTGGCAATCGAAAACGCATTCAATATCGAGATCCCGGATGCCATGCTGACCCGGCAGCTCTTTCGCAGCGTCAACTCGCTGGCAGCGGCGGCCGAACAGCTAAGACAGCAACAGGAGGCAGCATGAGCCCCCCCTTAACCAGCGTGGACCTGGCACGCCCGATGACTGAGCACACCACCGCCACCGAGCTGATGGCGGCGGCGCAGCTTGCGGCGCTCGAAGCGGCCAAGCACGCCGATCAGGTTGACCGCGATGCGGCGTTCCCGCACGACGCGTTTGCTGCAATCCGGCAGCACCGGCTGCTTAGCGCCATGGTGCCCGCGGCGCACGGCGGCGCAGGCGCGTCGCTCGACACGGTCGCGGCCATCTGCCGCGTGCTGGGCGCGGCCTGCTCCTCGGTGGGCATGGTCTACGCCATGCACCAGATCCAGGTGGCCTGCATCGTCGAGCACGGAACGGGCAACCCCTGGCATGAGCAGTTGCTTCAACGCATTGCCTCAGAGCAATTGCTGCTTGCCTCGGCCACCTCCGAGGAAGCGATCGGCGGTGCCCTGCGCAACAGCGGCTGTGCCGTCAATGTCGAGAACGACCGATTCCATCTGCTCAAGATGGCGCCCACGATTTCCTACGGCGCGCAGTCCGACGCCATCCTGGCCACCGCGCGCCGCCATGCCGATGCCTCGCCCTCGGACCAGGTCATGGTGTGCCTGCTCAAAGACGATTTCACGCTGCAGAGCCTCAGCGCGTGGGACACCCTTGGCATGCGTGGCACCTGCAGCAACGGCTTTCGCCTGGAAGCGCGCGGCGCCTGCGAGCAGATCCTTCCGGTGGCGTTCGGCGAGATCGCGGACGGCACCATGACGCCGGTTTCGCACATCCTGTGGGCCGCCTTGTGGACCGGCATCGCCGGTGATGCCGTGCAGCGCGCCAAGGCCTTCTTCCAGGGGCAGGCGCGTGCGCGCCCGGGCTCGCTGCCGCCTTCGGCCACGCGGGTGGCCGACGCGGTGGCGATGGTGCAGATGATGGAGGGGCGGCTTGAGCTCGCATTGGAGCACCAGCGCCAGCGTCACACGGGCCTCTCGGTGTCGGCACTGTTCTCGCTCGCCGCGGAGATGAACGGCCTGAAGACCAGTGTGAGCACGATGGCGATCGAGGTGGTGCAGCAGGCGATGATGATCTGCGGCATGGCCGGCTACAAGCAAGGCACGCCTTACAGCCTCGGGCGTCACCTACGCGATCTCTGGTCCGCGCCGCTGATGATCAACAATGACCGGATCCTGACCAATACCGCTAGCTTGCTGCTGGCCGAGCGTTCCAGCTAAGGAGCACGACATGGATGCCAACGTCAGCGTGGAAGATCGCGCCAATTCCGCGCCCGCGGACGCAGCCGCCGCTTCGGCCGCTACGCCTTCGTACGGCGATCCGCAGGCAGGCCAGCGGCGCTACCAGCAGGCATTGATCGAGGCGGGCCTGCTGATCCCGAGCGGGGTCGACGGCGTTTATGGCCGCAGCGCGGTGTTCGAGGCCATCGCGGACGGCCTGAACGTGGCCGTCACCGCGCTCGGCGCCGACCAGCGCGCGGAAGTGATGCGCTTTCCGCCCGCCATGTCGCGCGAGGATTTCGAGGCTAGCGACTACCTGAAGAGCTTTCCACAGCTAGCCGGCACCGTGCACAGCTTTTGCGGCAGCGATCGCGACCATCATCGCCTGCTTGCGCGGATGGAGGCGGGCGAGGAATGGGCTGACGAGCAGCGGCCGACCCGCGTGGTGCTAACGCCGGCCGCGTGCTACCCGATCTATCCGGCGGTGGCGCGGCGCGGCCCGATGCCGCCGCAGGGGCTGGTGGTGGATGTGATGTCGTATTGCTTCCGCCACGAGCCTTCGATCGATCCGGCGCGCATGCAGATGTTCCGCCAGCGTGAGTATGTGCGCCTGGGCGATGCCGGGCAGATCATCGCCTTTCGCCAGTTGTGGATGGAGCGCGGCCAGCAGCTGGCCACCATGCTCGAGCTTCCGCACGAGGTGGACGTGGCCAATGACCCGTTCTTCGGGCGCGGCGGCAAGATCGTGGCGGACAGCCAGCGCGAACTGAAGCTCAAGTTCGAGTTGCTCATCCCGATCAACGAGGGCGCCCCGCCCACGGCGTGCATGAGCTTCAATTACCACATGGACCACTTCGGCCAGGTGTGGGCGCTGCGCACCGCCGACGGCGAGCCGGCGCACACCGGCTGCGTGGGATTTGGCATCGAGCGCCTGACGCTGGCGCTGCTGCGCCACCACGGCTTCGACCTGTCGCTGTGGCCCAAGGACGTACGCGCCACCCTGGGAGGGCTGTAATGCTCGTTGACCCGCGAACCCTGGAGCGCGGCATGCACGTGTCGCACGCCTTGCACAATGGCAATCCCGTCTGGCCGCAGACCAACTGCTATGTGGACTTGTGGATCGAACTGCTGCACGGCTGGGAGCTGGACCCGGTTGCGGCGCTCGGGTTCACCGTGTCGCAGGATTTCGAGGGCGATCAGTTCACCTTCTTCAAATACCCGCCGGACGATCTCGAACGTCTCTACGGCGTGGTGGTGCAGGAGCTGTCGCTATATGAGTCGATGGAAGACCGCGTCGCCGGGCAGACCTGCCGCGGCCACGTGGTACTGCTCGAGGTGGATGGCTTTTACCTGCCGGACAACCGGGCTACGTCGTACCGGCGCGAGCATACCAAGACCACCATCGGCATCGATGTGATGATGCCCGAGGCGCAGTCCGTGGGTTACTACCATAACGAGGGCTATCACGTGGCCACCGGCGAGGACTACGCCGGGCTGTTCCGTCGTCTGCCCGCGCTGGCGGACGACGTGAACCTGCTGTTCCCCTACGCCGAGGTGGCGCGCCGCCGGTTCCCCGCGCTGGAAGGGGCGATGCTGGTGCGCGCGTCGCTGGCGCTCCTGCGCAAGCACCTGGCGCGCCGTCCGCGTCAGAATCCCATCACGGCATTCCGCACGGCGTTTCCCGCGCATCAGGAAGCACTGATGGCCGGTGGCGAGCAAACCTTCCATCCCTACGCCTTTAGCGTGCTGCGCCAGCTCGGCGCCAACTTCGAGCTGCTCGGGCAGTACCTGCGCTGGCTGGCGCAGCATGGCCAGCCGATGCCTGAGAGCATTGCGGGCGCGTGCCAGAAGCTCGCGTCCGAGGCCATGGTGATGCAGTTCCGCCTGGTGCGCTCCATCATCAGCCGCCGCGTGGATCGCTGCCAGGATTGCCTGGACCAGCTCGAGGCCTCCTACGAGCTGGCGGTGCCGGCGCTGGCGGGCTACGTGGGCGAAGCCGAGTACTGAGGGGCGCCTGCCATGCATGCGCCGCCTGGCTTGACACCCGTCCCTGGGCGACCCGTGCACCGGCACCCGCTCGCCGGCGACTGGGCCTTGCTCGAGACGCCCGCCGGCGCCGTGGCATCGCCCGCGGCGCTGGCCGGGCGCGGCCCGTGGATGGCGGCCCAGGTGCCCGGGACGGTGGCGCAGGCGCTCCAGGCTGCGGGGCAATGGCAGGCGGCGGCACCGCGGCCGCTGCACGATCACGACTACTGGTACCGCGTGACGGTGTCCGGCACGGGCGCGTACCGGCTGCGCCTGCACGGCCTGGCTACCGTGGCCGAGGTCTGGCTCGATGAGGTGCGCGTGCTCGACGCGCAGAACATGTTTACGGCGTTCGAGGCCGAGCTCCATCTCGATGGCGAGCATGTGCTCTGCCTGTGCTTTCGCTCGCTGCACCGCTGGCTGCGCACGCAGCGCGGCCCGGTGCGCTGGAAGCCGCGCATGATCACGCCGCCCACATTGCGCCTGGTCCGCACCACGCTGCTGGGCCACATGCCCGGCTGGTGCCCAAGCGTGCATACGATCGGGCCCTGGCGCGGCATCGACCTGCTGGCGCTTGCCACCGACGCGAGCCCGCTGCTGACGGCGCGCCTGGACCTGCAGGCAAGCCTGGCCGCCGATGCGGCGCAGGGTGGCGTCATCCGGCTGCGCCTGCGCGACGTGGCACCGCTGCCGCCAGCGATGACGATCATGCTGTGCGTCGATGGCCGCGAGGCACCCATGAAGGCAGTGGACGCCACCGGCACCGGCGGCATCGCCTACGAGGGCGAGCTGGCCGTGCCCGAGCCGCGCTTGTGGTGGCCGCACACGCATGGCGCGCCCGAGCGCTATGCGGTGCATCTGCGGCTGGGCGAAGAGCGCATCGCGTGTGGGCAGGTCGGCTTTCGCCGCATCGAGCTCGACCGAACCATCCATGGCAGCACCGACGGCCTGGCGGACCACGAAGAGGATGCCCAGGGGTTTGCGCTGCGCATCAACGGCGAGCGCATCTTTTGCCGCGGGGCCTGCTGGACCAGCCACGACCTTGCCGGCCACGCCGATGCGTCCGACGAAGTGCGCAAGTGGCTCGCGCTGGCGCACGGCGCGGGCATGAACATGGTGCGCGTGAGCGGTGTTACCTGCTACCAGGGGGAGGCCTTCTTCGACGCGTGCGACGCGCTTGGCCTGCTGGTCTGGCAGGATTTCATGTTCGCGAACTTCGATTACTCGGCCAGCGCCGAGGCCGTGCGCCCGCTGATGGCGCAGGCCACGCGCGAGGTCAGCGAGTGGCTGGCGGCGCATCGCCATCATCCCAGCGTGGCGGTGCTGTGCGGCGGCAGCGAAGTCGAGCAGCAGGCCGCGATGATGGGCACGCCCGCGGCCACCTGGCGCCAGCCCTTGTTCGACGAGATCATTCCAGCGTGCATTGCAGCCTGGCATCCCGACGCGGTGTATGTGCGCAACTCGCCGTGCGGCGGTGCGTGGCCCTTCCAGGCCGACAGCGGCGTGACGCACTACTACGGCGTGGGCGCCTACCAGCGCTCGCTTGACGACGCGCGCCGCGCCAATGTGCGGTTTACCTCGGAGTGCCTGGCGTTTTCCAACGTGCCTTGCGCGCGTACCGTGTCGGACGCGCTCGCGGTGCCGCCCGTGCATGATCCACGCTGGAAGGCCCGTGTGCCGCGCGATGCCGGCAGCGGTTGGGACTTCGAAGATGTGCGCGACTTCTATTTGCGCGAATTGTTCAAGGTGGACCCGCCGCGCCTGCGCTACGAGGACACAGCGCGCTACCTGATGTTGTCCCGCGCCGTGGTGGCGGAGTTGATGACCGACGTTTTCAGCGAATGGCGGCGAGCGGGCTCTACCTGCTCGGGCGGCCTGGTGTGGCAGTTGCAGGACCTGCTGCCCGGCGCGGGCTGGGGCATTGTCGATGCGCTGGCCCGGCCCAAGTCGGCCTGGCATGCCTTGCGCCAGGTGTGGCAGCCGCTGCAGGTGCTGATCACTGACGAAGGCCTCAATGGCATTCACCTGCACCTGATCAATGAGCGCGCCACGCCGCGCAATGTGCGCCTGCAACTGCAATGCTGGCGCGACGGCGAGACCGCGTTGCTCGATGTCGCGCACGATGTGTGCCTGGCCCCGCGCTCCACGCGGCGCATCAGCGGCGCCGCGCTGGCGGGTGCCTTTTTTGATTTCACATACGCCTATCGTTTCGGGCCGCGCCTGCACGATGTGGTGCGCGCCGCGTTGCTCGATCCCTGCGACGGCGCCCTGCTGAGCCAGGCCTGCTACCTGCCCGAGCGCAGCGCGGCCGCGCTCGAGCCGCCGGAGCTGACGGTCGGCGTGGCGCGCGAGGACGGCGATTGGTGGCTCACGGTGTCGACCCGGCGCTTTGCGCGCTGGGTGCACATCGACGATATCGCCTTTCGCGCGGAACACGACTGGTTCCATCTTGCGCCCGGCAGCCAGCTGCGCGTGAAACTCTTGCCCGATAACGGCCAGCAAGGTGGAGGCCGCGAAGGCGCGCAGGGTGTAGGCCTTGCGCAGGCAGATCCCATCCCGATGGGGGAGGTCCATGCACTCAATGCGCGCCGCGCGATTGCCTACAGCGCGCCAGGCGCCTGAAGAGGCGGAAAAACGCCAGACGATGACGGCGCGAAGCGCCGCCTGGCCGTCATTGCCGCGCACCGGCGATGCGGCCCGGCCGCGCTCTCACACCTACCGAAGGATGATCAGGTTTCAGCCGTGCGGCTACTGTTGGCAGGGCCACATATGGCACTTAATACAAGCACAAATGCCGTGCGAACCAGGGTCAAAGAAAAGGTGGTCGGCGCGGGTCCTCCGGAGCTAGGTGGGCCGGCTTCGGTCGAGGTGTTCGTACGGCTGGTCACGGGGAGAGAGTAATGATCAGTCAGCGTTCGGATCTGCACGTCAATCATGTGCTTGGCGCCTTGCCGCGCAAGGATTGGGAATTACTGTCGTCGCATCTTGAGCTGGTACGCATGCGCGCCGGGCAGTTGCTGACCGATTCCGGCCAGCGCATCCATCATGTCTATTTCCCCACGACGGCCATCGTCTCGATGCTGTCGCTGCTGGAGGACGGCGCCACCGTCGAGATCGCCGCCATCGGCAATGAAGGCCTCGTCGGCATCCCGGTGCTGACCGGCGGCGACACCATGCCCTGCCGCGTCGAGGTACGCACGCCGGGCTTTGCCTACCGCCTTTCCGCCGCCACGCTCAAGCAGGAATTCACGCACTCCCCGGCCATCCAGCGCGTCACCCTGCTCTATGTGCAGGCCGTGCTCACCCAGATCGCGCAGACCGCCGTGTGCAATCGTCACCACTCGCTCAACAAGCAGCTTTGCCGCTGGCTGCTGCTGGCCCTCGATCGCATGGCGTCCAACGAGCTGGTGATCACCCAGCAGGTCATCGCCAACATGCTGGGCGTGCGCCGCGAAGGGGTGACGGAGGCCGCCGGCAAGCTGGAGGACCTGGGCCTGATCCAGCATAGCCGCGGGCACATCACGGTGCTCGACCGGCATGGGCTGGAGGCACATTCCTGTGAGTGCTACAAACTCGTCAAGCGCGAGTTCGATCGTTTGCTGCCGGCGCTTGCCAGTGCTTGAGGCGGGAGCGGGGTTGGGTCAGGGAGATTGCCGTGAAAAGGTTGACCTTTGCCGGTGCGTCGCCGGCTGCAAATGAGCCGGCGCAGCCGCGAGCGCAGGGCTCGCGCGCACTAGTCGATCACCTTGGCTGGATCGTTGCGCTGACGCTCGCCGGTGGCGCCATCGGTGCGCTGGTTGCGTTGTCCATGCCGCAGCACTATCGCGTCGAGGCGCTGGTGCAGGTGGAGCCACGCGACGCAGGCCAGAATGCCGGCGCGCGCGGCGCGGCGCAGGCCGGCCCCGCCGCCCCGTTCGATGCCGGCATGCTCACCAGCCGCGCGGTGGTCGGGCCCGTGGTGGAGCGGCTGCACTTGGACGTCTCGGCGGTGCCGTTGCGCGCGCCGCTGGTGGGTGCGCTGGTGGCGCGCTTTGCCGAGCCCGGGCAAGCCATGGCCCCTTGGCCGGAAAGCCTGGGCTACGCCTGGGGCGGCGAGCGCATCCAGATCGACAGCCTGGCGGTGCCCGAGCGCCTGCTTAACGTGCCGCTGATGCTGGAGGTCCAGCCGCAGGGCCACTATCGCCTGTATGCCGGCAATGCGCTGCTGTTCGAGGGCGTGGCGGGCGAGCCGGCTGCGGGCAACGATGTGGAACTGCAGGTGGCCAACCTCGATGCGCGGCCGGGCACGCGCTTCGAACTGATTCGCCATGATCCGCTTTCCACCGTGGATGCCATCTCGCGCGAGCTGGTGGTGGACGAACACACGCGCGACGCCGGCACTGTGCGCATCGCCTGGCGCTACCCCGATCGCAAGCTGGCCGCCGCGCTGGTCAATGGCGTGGCGCAAGCGTATATCGACAGCCAGACCACCCAGCGCCGCGATGATGCGGCCGGCAGCCTTGCCTTTGTCACCGGCGAGCTGCCGCGCGTGCAGGGCGAGCTGGAGCGCGCCGAGGCCGCGCTCACGCGCTACCGTACCCGTAGCGGCACCATGGCGCCGACCCAGGACGCGCAGTCGTACCTGAACGGCAGCATGGACTACCAGCGCCAGATCGCCGCGCTGCGGCTGGAGCGTACCCGCCTGCTGCAACGCTTTACCACCGACAGCAATGAAGTGCGCACGGTCGACACCCAGATCCAGGAGCTCAGCAAGGTGCGCCGCGACATGGATTCGCGCATGCAGAACCTGTCGGAGACGGAGCGCGAGTCCGTGGCGCTCACGCGCGACGTGAAGGTGGCCGAGGACATGTACATGACGTTGCGCAACCGGATGCAGCAGCTCTCGCTGGTGCAGTCGGATCGCTCCAACAACATGCGCATCGTCGATGCGGCGCTTGCGCCCGCCCGGCCCGACGGGGTTGGCCCGTGGCCGCTGACCGGCGGCGGCGCGCTGCTTGGGCTGTGCCTCGGGCTTGCCGGCGTGGCCGCGCGCCAGCGCTACAGGCCTTCGGTGGCCGACGCCGCCGATGCCGAGGCGCGGCTGGGCATGCCCATGCTCGGCGAGATCGCGTTCAGCAGCGAGCAGACCGAGCTCGAACACCAGTCCGAGGTGCATCGCCGCCTGGGCATGATGATGGGCTTCGCCGCCCAGCCCACCCCGCGCCTGTATGCGCCCGCGCCTGGCAGCGCCTTGGCCGAACCCGGCGGGTTCTCCACCGGCGAGGCCGAGCGGCTGCTGCGGTGCGGGCTGCATGACCGCTTCCTGCTGGCGCGGCGCTCGCCGCACGCGCTTGCGGTGGAGGGCCTGCGCAGCGTGCGCGCGGCTTTGCATTTCGCCGTGCGCAACGCGCCCGATGCGGTGCTGGCCGTGACCAGCCCGGCGCCGGGCACCGGCAAGACCTTTGCCTCCGTTAACCTGGCCGTGCTGTTCGCCGAGGCTGGCCAGCGCGTGCTGCTGATCGACGCCGACCTGCGCCGCGGCAAGATCGCCAACTGGTTCGACCAGGCCGCCGAGCCGGGGCTGGCCGAATTGCTCGCGGGCCATGCCGAGCTCGCGGCGGTGATGCGGCCCACCGTGGTGTCGGGGCTTTCGGTGATCACCGCCGGATCGATGCCCCCCAATCCCTCCGAGCTGCTGATGATGCCGGCGCTGGCCGAGACGCTGCAGGCCTGCAAGGCGCGCTTCGACCTGATCATCATCGACACGCCGCCGGTGCTGGCCGTGGCCGATGCCACCCTGGTCGCCAACCTGGCCGGCTCAACGCTGCTGGTGGTGCGCGCAGATGTCACGCCCGCCGCGCAAGTGGACGAGGCGCTAAAGCGCCTGGCTCGCGCCGGGGCGCGGCTTGCCGGTGGCATGCTTAACGGCGTCACGCCCCGGCGCAGCAACCGCGCGGACTTCGCCGCGATGAGCCCGTACCTGGGGCTGCCGCTGCCGGCCGCGCGGCCTGAAACGCTGGCGCTGGAGTCGCGCCCCGCGCCGGCCGGCTCGGCAGAGCAGCAGGCAGGCCATGGCTCCATGCCAGCCGCCTGATAGCCGGGGACGCCAGGGAAATCTCCATGAGCGTACCCGTTTCTGCGTGCGCCCGGGCCTTGTGAAACGCCTCCTCGCAACCTGCGCGCAACGTGCCCTGCACGTTGCGCGTTGTCATGAAAATCGCGGCCTGCGGTGGCCAATCAGGGCCGTTGGGCGGGCCGCGACACGGATTTCGATGGGTTATGCCAGGCCGGGAGCCGCCGGCGGGCATGGCGCACGAACACGAACCAACAACATCAGAAGGCAAAGCGTACCCGTTTCTGCGTGCGCCAATGCCTGGGGCCAACGCCCCATTTCTCGCTGGGAGAGGTCATGAAACCGGTCTTGTTCGAGGGCTGTGCCGGCTGGCTGCACGAGGCCGCAGGCACCACGGGCGTGGTGCTGTGCAACCCGCACGGCCACGAGGCGATGTGGTCGCACAGGGCGTTTCGCCACCTGGCCGCAGATCTCGCCGCCGCGGGCTTGCCGGTGCTGCGCTTCGATTATCCCGGCACCGGTGACTCCGCCGGCACCGATGCCGATGGCGAGCATATTGCCTGGTGTGTGCATGGCATCCTGGCCGCGGTAACCACGCTGCGCGAGCAGGCTGGGGTGAGCCGGGTCGTGCTGTGCGGCCTGCGCCTGGGGGCCACGCTGGCCGTGCTCGCCGCCGAGGCAATGGCCGCGCGCGAGCCCGGTACCGTGGCCGGCCTGGTCCTGCTGGCGCCGGTGGTGAGCGGGCGCGCCTATCTGCGCGAGCTGCGCGCGTTGCACACCAGTTGGGTCAACAACGTCATCCCCGACATCGAGCTCACGCCGCCCACCAACGGGTCGCTCGACGTGCTGGCCTATCGTTTCCAGCCCGACACCGTGACGACGCTCGAAGGCCTGCGCCTGGCCCGCCGCAAGGGCTGCCCCGCGCCGCGCGTGCTGCTGCTCGACGCTTGGCCGGGGGCCACCTCCCCCGTCGCAGAAATGGGTACGCTTTATCGCGGCTCGGGGGCCGAAGTCACGCTGGGCACCTTTGGCGAGTACCCCGGCATGATGCAAGCCGCCGAGTGCGCGCAGGTGCCTGAGAGCGCCTGGCAAGAGGTGCTGGCCTGGGTGCGCCCGGCCGTCGTCGCAAGGCGCCGCGGCGCCGCGCCCGGCCTGCCTGCGCCAGGCAATGAGAGTCCTGCGCTGGAATGCGAGGTGGACGGCGTGCGCGAGCAACGGGTATGGCTGGATCGCGGGCGCCAGTTCGGCATCCTTTGCCAGCCCGCGCGGCGCGGCGCGAGCGATGTCGCGGTGCTCTTTCCCAATACCGGCGGCAACCACCATGTGGGCGACGGGCGGGTCTTTGTGAGCTTGTCGCGCGAATTGGCTCGGCACGGCGTAACCGCATTACGCCTCGATCTCTCTACGCTGGGCGATAGTCCGGCCCCGGCACGCCAGATGAGCATTCCCGCGGTATACGCGCAGAGCGCCTGCGACGATGCCAGTGCCGCCGTCGACTGGCTGCGCGCGCAGGGGTACAAGCGCATCGTCATGTCCGGGGTTTGCTCGGGCGCGTTCATCAGCCTGCACGTGGCGTTGCGCAATCCGGCGGTCAACGGCCTGGTCCTGGCCAACCTGGCGAAATTCCGCTGGGACGATGCCGACACCGCCGCCGTGAACGAACGGGTGCAGTCCATGCGGGGCTACGTGGCGGCCGTGCGCCGCGCGCAGAACTGGCAGCGGCTGTGGCGCGGCCAGGTCAAGGTCTGGCCGATCCTGTCCGGCTTCGCACGCCGATGCGCGCGGCGCGCGATGCAACGCGGCGCCGCCGCCATGGCGCGCTGGCGCGGCGGCGGCGACACCACCACCGTGACCGGCTTCGCGCGGGCCGCCATGCGGGAGCTCGACCGGCGCGGCGTGCAGACGGACTTCCTGTACGGCATGAGCGATATCGGGCTGGAAGAAGCCAAGGACCGCTTTGGCGGCAACCTCGAAGCGCTGCAGGGCCTGGGCAACATCCGCGTGCGCACCCTGCCCACATTCGATCATTCGCTGTTTCTTGCTGACAGCCGCGCCGCGCTGGCGGCGCATCTGGTGCGCTACATCGAGGTGCAGCTGGCGCGCGGCGAGCCGGCCGAGGTGAGCGAGGTGAGCGAGGCGAACGAGGACAGCGCCGGCGCGCTGGCGGATGCGGTGTCAGGCACGGCGAGCGCCTGAGCGTGGGCGGCAAGCCGGCCGCGCACGACAAAGAAGAGGCGCCGGAATCCCGGCGCCTCAGATTGCGCGCTACGCGCGGCAGCCCTACCGGCTCTGCACCGTATCCACGTCCTGGTACCGATAGTTCAGATACCGGTACTTGCCGAAGTTGTAATGCGCCCGATACCAGCGCCCTTGCACATTCAACCCGTTGAACAGCACGCCCTTTACTTCCCCACCCACCTGCCTGATCGCCCTGCCCGCGGCTTCCAGTTCATCCACGGTAGTCGAGTCCGCACGGGCCACCATGAAGACCGCATCTGCCTTGGTAGCGAGGATTCCGGTATCCGAGGCGGCCAGCACTGGCGGCGTGTCGATCAGCACGATGTCGTAGTTCGCCTTTAGGGCATTGAGCAGCGCGTCCATCGCGGGACTCAGCAGCAGGTCCGCGGGATGCTCGGGCAACGTCCCGGTGGGAATGAAATCCAGCCCGGGCACAACCTGCCTGCGAACGGCGGGCTCTACCGGCGCGCCCTGCAGCAGATCGGTCAGGCCGGGGCCACGGTCGGTGTCGAAGCGCCGGTTCAGGTTGCCCCGCCGCAGGTCGGCGTCGATCAGCACCACGCGCTTGCCGCCGGCGGCGAGCACCGCGGCGAAGTTGGCGCAGATGAAGGACTTTCCGACACCCGGCGCCGGGCCCGTCACCAGCACCACCGGATGGCGGTTGCCAAGTAGCGAGAACTGCAAGGCGGTGCGGAAGCTGCGCAAGCTCTCCATGGCGGGATCGTCAGGCATCCGGCAGGCCAGCAGCGCGGCTTTCGGGTTGCCCTGCGTGGCCAGGCGCGACTGTTCCGGGCTGAACGGGATGGTGGAGTACACCGTGAACCCCGTCAGGTTTTCGATATCGTCGGCTTCGGCGACGCCGCCGTCCAGCATGTGGCGCAGGCACACGACGATCAGCGCGCCCACGGTGCCAAGCATGGCCGCGAATATCACCAGCAGCGACCGGTTGGGCCGCACGGGCTGCAAGGGCACTTCGGCCGGGTCGACCATGCGCGCGGTCCCCACCTTGCTGGCCTTGGTCAGCTTGAGTTGCTGGGCGTCGTTGAGCAGCGACTGGTAAAGCTCGGTGCTGACCTTGACATCGCGCAGCAGGCGCAGCACGTTTTGCTCCACTTCGGGCAGTTTCTGGATACGCGTGGTCACGCCGGCGAGCGCGGCATTCAGGCTGCCGATCTGCTCGTCGATGATGCCGATGCTGGGATGGTTGCCGGTAAAGCGCGTCACCAGTTCCTGGCGTTTCGCGCGTAGCTCCTGCAGGCGTGTCTGGATCTGCACGGATTGCGAGAGGATCAGCTTTGACTCCTCGCCCAGGTCGATCGTGCCGCGCTGGTTGCGCAGCGCGTTATAGCGCGTCTCGGCGGTTTCCACCTGCTGCTTGACCTGCGGAAGCTGCTGGTCGAGGAAGGCCAGGGATTTCTCGGCCTCTTCCGCCCTGCGGCGCACGTTCTGGTCGACATACTCGCTGCCGATCTCGTTGAGCGTTGCCGCGATCAGGTCCGGGTCCGGGCCTTCAAGGGTGATGCCGATCACCCCGCTCGACTTGCCGCGCTCGGCAATCTGCAGCGATTGCTGCAGCTGCGCGATGGCAATGGCCCGAGGCAGCCGCGTCACATTGAAGCTGGCGCCAGGGTTGCCTTCCAGTTCCGTAACGAGGATCTCGACGTTGCCGCGTGAGGTTGGCACGACCAGCGGCTGGCCGACGGTGCCTGTTGCCATGGTCTGCTCGCCCTTGACTTTCAGCCGGTACCGTTTGCCGTCAAGGGCCGTCACTGTCATCCTGGTGCCTTCCAGCCGCGTTGGCATGTCGAGGCGGCCTACCGTAATGCGCTCGTCGCCCCAGACGAAGCCGCCCCAGCCGAAGAGGCCGGGTTCCGACAGGCCAGGGTTGTAGCGTGCCAGCGCCTGGCCGATCACCGGAAAGTAGCTCGGCCTGGCATCAATGAACAGCTTCAGGCTTTCCACCGCCTTGCCCACCACCATGCGCGAGTGCAGCAGCTCGATTTCCGCGGCGGCGGCCGGCTTGACGTCGAAGACCGGCGCCACGCTGCCCGCGAGCTTGCTGTTGGTGCTGCTCCCCGTGTCCTCCACTTGCACCACGATGTCGGTACGGTAGACGGACTTGGTGAAGAACGCGTAGGTCGCGCCCAGGGCGAAGACCGTGCCCGCGATCAGGATGAAGGTCCAGCGGTAGCGCATCAGTATGTCGAGATAGCCGGTCAGGTCGATCGATTTTTCCCGCTGAGCGCGTCCCACCGGCAATGCCTCGTTTGGATTGAACGTGTTCATGCGACCTCCCCATGACATTGATCCCGTGCAATGGCGCGAATGCGCACCGACCATGAATCGACCCCTTGCTTGATCAGCCCCAGCACGATCCGGAACATATTCTGCGAACAGCCATAGGGGTCGGGCACGTCAGCGTGCATGAATTCGCAAAGGCGGTAGACCTTGCCGCGTGCCTGCGGATACTGGCGCTCAAGCGCCTCTCTTTGTTCCGTGTCCATCACCAGCACCAGGTCGGCGCCGTTGATCATGTCCCCGTCCACGGTGCGCGCGCGGTGCCCTGAGAGATCGAGGCCGTCCTCCTCGAGCAGGCGCACCGTATGCGGATCGGCGGCGGCGCCCTCCAGCGGGGCCAGCCCGGCGGAACTCACCGTGCAGCTGGGCAGCGCGTGGCGCAGCAGGCCCTGTGCCATGGGGCTGCGGCAGGTATTGCCGATGCACACAACCAGGATCGAGCGGATCATCGCGGCCTCGCTTACTTGACCACGCTGGCGGCGCTGAACGCACCGCTCGTCGATGGCAGCAGCAGGTTGACCACGCGGCTCCAGCGCACCAGTTCGCGCGCGTCGACATACACCACGTCCTTTGCCTCGAGTTCGAAGCCTTCGGCAATGGCCAGCGCCACGGGCGACGTGCCATCCAGGTGATACACCTTGGGCTCGCCGTCCGCCGCCTTGCGGATCACGAAGATCTGCTCCGCGTTGGCGGTGTTCGGGTTCACGCCGCCAGCGTCGCCAATGGCCTCATTCAGCGTCATGCGGCCATTGCGCATCAGCAAGGTGGTGGGGCGCACCACCTCGCCGGTGACGAAGATCTTGCTGTCCTCGCGCTGTTCCACGCGCACGATGTCGCCGTTCTTGAGCATGATGCGCGAGGGATCGATGCCGCGCGCGAGCAGTGCCGGGATGTTGACATGCCAGCTGCGCTCGCCGCGCGTGATGCGGATGCGGCTGTTGTCGCCTGTCAGGTTGAGCACGCCACCCGCACGGTTAAGCGCCTCGATCAGCGTCATCGGCGCGTCGTCGATCGGTTGCATGCCAGGCGTACGCACTTCGCCATCCACATAGATGCGCTGGCTGCGGAACGCGAGCACGCGCACCGTCATCTGGGGATCGCGCACCACGCGCGAGAGCACCTTCGCGATCTGGTCGCGCACGTCGTTCGCCGTCCTGCCGGCGACCTTCATCACGCCAGCGTAGGGAAACTGGATATCGCCCTGCGCGCTCACCACATAGCCGGGCACATTGGAGCCGCCGCCCACCGCGGGGATTTCATACGCGGCGCCGATGCTGTAGGTCTGGTTGGGGAAGACCAGTTCCGGGTGATCCCATACCACCACCGAGACGATGTCGCCCGGGCCGATGAGATAGGGCTGCGGCTTGCCATAGAGTTCGTCCAGCTTCTCGACCTCGCGTTGCGCCATGGTGCGCTGGTTGCGCACCACCTCCAGCGTGATCGGCGTGATGTTGGGCATGGCATCGGGTCCGACCGCGCCGACGGGCGCCTTGGGGTCGAAGTGCATGCCTGGGGAGCTTGCGCAGGCGGCGAGCATCAGGGTCGCGCATAGCATGGCAAGGCATGCCAGCGGCCGGCCTTGGCGTTGCGCGTTCCTGTGTTGCCCGTCATGGTCGGTGATCTCGTTCACGGCAGCCTCCGGCATTGGGCGACAGGGACATCGCAACCGCTGCGACAGTCCCCCGATGCTCCCATCCTAGGAGGCTGACGGGGGCCAATCGGTGCGCTTTCACACATTGCACTGCGATGCCGGAACCAGCGTGCGCGAGGCACCAGGGCGAACGGGGGCGGCTTGCTTTTGGGACAAGCAAGGCACACAACGTATGCGGGAAAGCGTGCCCCGCGGCCCCGCATAAAAGACAACGGCGGCAGGCTTGCGCCTGCCGCCGCCGGTTGGCTGCGCCGCAAGCGCGCCTCAGCGCATCGCGGCGGAAGCGCCCGTGCCGTATTCCGCGACCGTGCGTGCCGGCCTGGCGCCGGCAGACGGCGCGTTGCGCACCGCCGTGCGCGGCGCGGCCTCGTCGCCGCTGACCCATTCCAGCGACGCGCCGCGCTGGAGCGCCGCGTAGACCGCCTCGCCCTTGTTGCGCACCTTGAGCCGCTGGTACAGGGTGCAGGCATGGCTCTTGACGGTCGCCACCGAGATATTGAGCATGCGGCTCACGGTCTTGATGGGATGTCCGCGCGCCAGCAGCACCAGGACCTCATATTGCCTCGGGGTGATCTGCAGCATCTCGGCTTCGTCGTACGCGGTCTCGCTGTGCCCGCCGGTGCCACTGGCATCGGCCGGAACAGCGCCCGGGCGAGACACGGCGGCCAGGGACTCGCGCGAGGATGGCGCGGCGTGGACGCGCATGCCCGCGGGGTTGCACTGTGCGCTGTCGGTCAGCGGTGCCAGCACGGGAATGCGTCCACCTACTGGATAGTTGCCGGCCGACAGACCCGGCGATCCGCTGCTTGACGCGCCAGCTTGGCGGTTGTTCTGGCCGCGCACGTATTGCCCGCCAACCATGGCCAGGCGGATGCCAGCTTCCAGCACCGCCAGCGAAGCGGATTTCGGCAGGCAGCCGCAGATCCCTTGCGCCATGGCGAGCGCCGGAATCTGCAGCGGGATCATATCGGCGAGCAGCAGCAAGCGATCGGCCGAGAGCACGGAGCGCACCTTGTTGAGCAGATGCCATCCGGCGTCGGTGTCGGCCGGCATGCCGAACACGAGCAGGTCGCAATGATTGCCTTCCAGCAGGGCGACGTCGGCCGGGTCGACGGTGATGACGTGGTCGACGCCATGAATACGCTCGAGCATTTGCAGCAACCCGAGACGCAGCAGTGGGTGACCCTCGATGAGCAGTGCGTTCATGTTGTTATTCCCCCCGTATGATTGCGGTAGGAAACAGGTTGAACGCAGCGGAATAATGACCTGCGCGACCCTCGTGGTGCTCCACGCGCGCCGCCCCTATTTATCCCCGTACCACCGCCAAGCCGGACCGCCCGTTCTTATTGCCGGGAACTGACCGCGAGCCGGAAGGCTGACCCCCTGAACCCACCCCAAAATGCCATTCGTCTTAAAACGAATTAAGGTCATATTATGGTCTGATCTGCACGAAATCAAGTTGCTTTGGCGGCGCTCCAATTAGGTTGGAGAGGTTTGTTCTCATCATCCGGAAAGCCTTGATGGTGGCCGCATGGCGGGTTACCCGAACGGGTGATGGATAATCGACGGGATTATGTTTCAAGACTGAAACAGTTATTGGTCGATAAAGTTTCACCGCTGCAACGGAAAAGGGGTGTTGCTAGCGCATTTATGGCTTTTCCGGGTGGCGCGCCCGGGTGGCGAACCAATCTTGAAACTCGCGCCGAGGTGGAGTCCGCGATCCACTTGCGCCTTCGGCATGAGCCTTGGGCGAGCGCCGCGCGACAAACGGATGAGAGCTATCTCAGCCATCAGGATGAGGGGAGAGCGGCAGCCGGCACGCGAGCATGCCCACGGTGCCGGATGCCCCCTTGCGCTGCTGGAAAGCGATGCTGGCGATACCCCGTCGCCGCGCCTGAAGCGGGCCCCGCAGATGCCTCGCAGCGCACGCCGATCTACCAGTTCCCGGCGTCCCGACCCGTGTGTGGCAACGTACAGAAACCTGAATCCCGCGCCGGCATCCTCACTGCAGGCAGACCGGTCATCCGCCCGGCAAGGCATGCCAGCGGCATGGCTGCGCTTTGGTCCAACGTTGCTCATCTTCACGAGGATGTCATGGCTTCAGGCACGGCGCAGGATCGCATCAACCAACACGCATGGCGTAGCTGGGGCGCGCGCCGGTGGTTCGGCACCGCCAGCGATTGGACGGACCCTGGCGAGGCTGCGGCGATTGCCTGGGTGGCGGACGAAGTGCGGGGCCAGCCCATTCTCGACGTTGGCGTGGGCGGCGGGCGCACCGTGGCGCTGCTGCGCACGCTGAGCGACGACTATACGGCAGTCGACTACATGCCCGAGATGGTCGAGATCTGCCAGCGCAATCATCCCGGCGTGCGGGTGATGCAGATGGATGCGCGCAACATGTCGCGCTTTGCGGACAACAGCTTCGCGCTGGTGATGTTCAGCTTCAACGGCATCGATGCGGTCGACTACGCGGGGCGCGTCGCCATCCTGCGCGAGTTCGCGCGCGTGCTGCGTCCCGGCGGCCTGATGCTGTTCTCCACGCACAACATGCGTGGGCCGAGCTATCGCGAGACTCTCTCGCGCTTCGTGCGGCTTCCGCATCTGTCGGCCAACCCTATCGCGGTTGGCATCGATACCGCGCGGGTGATCTGCAACCTGCCGATTGCCACCT
The DNA here is from genome assembly GCF_059421605.1 of Cupriavidus sp. GW821-FHT02F09. NCBI lineage: Bacteria > Pseudomonadati > Pseudomonadota > Betaproteobacteria > Burkholderiales > Burkholderiaceae > Cupriavidus > Cupriavidus sp. GW821-FHT02F09. The sequence goes on along the minus strand of NZ_JBWKVH010000022.1, from coordinate 41,431 downwards.
TCAACTACCTGCGGCACTCGCGGCTGAACCGCGAGTTCGATGGCTATGCCATCCGGGTTTGCGCCGCCCACAAGTTCGGCATCGTGATCGTCTATACCGAGTTCGCCGCGCAGAAGCGCGCGCTCGCGGAGCTGGGGCTGCACACCGATGTGGTGTTCGGCAACCTGAACGGCGAGCCGGTGCGCGAAGGCCAGGACCTGCGCGACGTGTACTGGTTTCATTTCATTGCGCGCAAGGCCGCGGCCGGCGACTCGTCACCGGCGGCCCCCGGAGCCCGGCCATGAAGATCCTGCACGTGATCTCGTCGATCGATCCGGGTGGTGGCGGCCCGATCGAGGGTGTGCGCCAGCTGCGCGCACCCTTGCGTGAGCGCGGCGTACAGGTGCAGGTGTGCTGCGGCGACGCGCCCGATGCGCCCTGCGTGCGCGACAGCGAGCTCGACGTCATCGCGCTGGGGCCGTCATCGCTCAAGTATGGCTTCAACCGGCGCATGGTGGCCTGGCTGCGCGCGCATTGCGAAGCGTACGATGCGGTCATTGTCGAAGGCCTGTGGCAGTTCCACGCGCTGGCCGTGTGGCTGGCGCTGCGTGGCAAGCGGGTGCCGTATTTTGTGTTCACGCACGGCATGCTGGATCCCTGGTTTCGCGACCACTATCCGCTTAAGCATCTGAAGAAGAGCCTCTACTGGCTGGTCGGGGACTATTGGGTCTTGCGCCATGCGCGCGGCGTGCTGTTCACGTGCAGCGAGGAGAAGCAGCGCTCCAGCGGTGCGTTCTGGCCATACCGGTGCCGGGAGGTGGTGGCAAGCTACGGCACGGCGCAGCCGCCGCAGGACGGCGCGCCGTTGCGTGAGGCCTTTCTTGGCGCCTTCCCGGAGGTGCGCGGCAAGCGCATCGCGCTGTTCCTCGGCCGAATCCACGAGAAGAAGGGTTGTGACCTGCTGGTCGACGCCTTCGCCGGCGTGGCCGCGGCGCATCCCGCGCTGCATCTGGTGCTGGCCGGACCGCACGACACCGCGCTGCGCGCGATGCTGGAGCAACGCATTGCTGCGCATGGGCTGTCCGCGCGCGTGAGCTGGACCGGCATGCTCAAGGGCGAGCTCAAGTGGGGCGCGTTTCACGCGGCCGAGGTGTTCTGCCTGCCTTCGCACCAGGAGAATTTCGGCGTGGCGGTGGCCGAGGCGCTCGGCTGCGGCGTGCCGGTGCTGATCTCCGACAAGGTCAACATCTGGCGCGAGATCGTCGCCGACGGCGCCGGGCTGGTGGGCCCGGACACCGCGCAGGGCGCCGCTGCCTGCCTGCGGCATTGGCTGCAGGCCGAGCCCGCCGAGCAGGCACGCATGCGCATTGCCGCGCGGCAGTCCTTTGCCCGGCGCTTCCATGCCGGACAGGCCGCACAGCGGCTGCTGGACATCATCCATGGCGCGACCGAGGCTGCGCAGCCTGTCCACCACGCGGCGGCGGGATAGAGGAGGAGAGGCCATGGTCGCGCCGTCATGCCACAGCGTCATTGAGCGGGGAGCGGGAGCGCCGTGAAGCTGCTCAGATTCCTCGTCTATGCGGTGCTTTCGCAGGGGATCGGCGCGATCACCGGCCTGCTGCTGGCCCGTTGGCTTGAGGTGGGCGACTACGCCATCTACACCGTGGTCGGCCTCATCATGGGCGCCATCGCCATCGTCACCAAGGGTGGCATCCAGCTTGGCCTGAACGCGCTGCTGGGCAAGACCTGGCCGGACCGGGAGCGTGCCGCGGAACTGGCCTGCGCGGCCATGGGCCAGCGCTGGAAGCTCTCCGCCTGGCTGTTGCCGGTGGTGCTGGCGATCGCCGCGTGGCTGCTGTATCGCAACCATGCCAGCGTGATCCTGATCGTGCTGCTGCTGGCGCTGTTGCTGGCGACCTGGTACTTCGACATGCAATCGCGCGTCGTGGACCAGGTGCTGCTGTTTGCCAACCGCGCGCCCGCGCTGCAGGCGCTGGATACCGGCTTGTCCGTGGGGCGCCTGGTGCTGTCGTCCGCGCTCTACGCGCTGGGCCTGCTCGGCGTGTTGGGCGCGACCCTCGTCAACGTGCTGTTCGCGGGACTGCGCGTGCCGTTCGTGCGGCGCTGGATCGCGCGTGAGATACCGCTGGCGGCGCATGCCGGCAGCGCGGGCAAGGCGGAAGACAGCCAATACATCGGCCGCATCATGCGGCGGCAGTTGCCGCTGGAGGCGTTCTACTGCGTCCAGGGGCAACTGGTGTTCGCCATCGTTGCCTATCACGGCGCGGTCGGGCAAACGGCCTCGCTGGGCGCGCTGTCGCGCATCGGGCAATTGCTGATGCCGGTGGGCGCCGTGGTGGCCGCGTATGTGATTCCGCGCTTCGCGCAAGCGCGCGACGGCGTGCTGCGGCGCTTTGCCGGCTGGGTGGCGCTGGCTTGCCTGCCTGCCGCCGCGCTGGTGCTTCTGGCCGTGACATGGCCGGGGTTGCTGCTGTGGCTGGTGGGGCCGAACTACGCCACGCTGGGCGCCGAACTGATGATCGCCTGCCTTGGCGCGGGCTTTGCCAGCGTGGTCGGCATCGCCTGGCAGTTGCTGGCCAACCGTGGCCTGAATCATTTTGCCTTCGTGCAGGTGCCGGTGGTGCTGGCCTGGTGCGCGGCCGCGCCGCGCTTTCTCGATCTCGCCACGCTTGATGGCGTGCTGTGGTTCCAGCTCGGGCTGTCGTCGGGGCTGGCCGCGGCCATCGTCTGCGAACTCGCCGCGGCCGTGCGTGCCGGGCGCCTGCTGCCAAGCGACGAGCGCCTTGCCCCCCATGGAGGAAGCACGCAATGAGCGATGCGCCCAGCGTTACGCTGATGGTCCCGACCTACCGGCGCCCGGACATGCTCCAGCGCTGCCTGCAGGCTGCCGCCGCGCTCGTGCCGGCGCCGGTTCAGCTGATCGTGGTCTGCCGCGGCGCGGACGATCCCGACACGGCGGCGTGGCTGGCAAATACGGCGCAGGTTCGCTATCCGGCGTTGCAGGTAGTCAAGGTGACCGAGCCTGGCGTGGTGGCTGCCATGAATGCCGGCCTGCCGCACGCAACCGGCGAGCTGCTCGCGATCCTGGACGACGACGCGCTGCCGCGCGCGGACTGGCTGGCCTGCTTGCTGCCCCACTTTGCCGATGCCACGGTGGGCGGTGCCGGTGGCCGGGATGTCGTGCGCAGCGCCGATGGCGCGCCACTGGCCGTGCCGGATCTGCCGCTGGCCGGCTATCGCGACGGCTGGGGCAGGATCATCGGCGAGACGCATCGGGTGTGCGGCGCGCCGCGCGCGGTGGAAACGCTCAAGGGTTGCAACTGGATCCTGCGCCGGGCGGCGCTGGGCACGGCGCGCTTTGACGAGCGGCTGCAGGGGCAGGGCGCGCAGCCCGGCAACGAGACGTGGATGTGCCAGATGCTGCGGCACGCAGGATGGCGCCTGGTGCTCGATCCCGGCGCCATCGTTGATCACTATCCGGCCGCGCGCTACAACTACGAGCGCCAGAGCTATGCGCACAGGCGCTGCTTCGAAGAGACCTGCAACATGACGGCGATCTCGATGGCATATGCACCGCCCGCGATGCGCCTGCGGCTGGTGTTGTTCCAGCTGCTGGTGGGGTCGCGCAGTTGCCCGGGCGCTTACTTCCTGGCGCACAGCCTGCTCAAGCGTCCACGCAGCCTGCCCGGGCAATTGCTGGGTGGCTGGGGTGGCTTCGTGCAGGGCGTGCGCCTGGCGGGCACGCTGCGCATGCAGCCGCCCGGGCGGCCCACGCGCTGCGCCGGGCCGCCCGCGCAAGCCGTGTCCGCCGGAGCGAGGCTCGATGGCTCCCCACGGGGGAGCGAAGCATGAAAGCCCTCGTCACGCATCCCGGCCTGCAGCATTCGCACCAGATGGCACAGGCGCTTTATGAGCACGACATGCTCAAGCAATACTGGTCCGGCGTGCCGGTGCGCGCCCCGGGCGAGGCGCCGCCATGGTGGCTGCCGGCCGGATATCACGCCAAGGTGCGCGAGGTCGCCATCCCCAAGGCGCTGCGGCGGCACCCGGTGTTTTTCCCCGGTGTGCTCAAGCTTGGCCTCAATCGCTATGTCGGCCGCTCCGGGGCAGCTTACGCGCACCGGATCTTCCATCTGTTCGACCAATGGGTGGCCGCCCGGGTGGAGGCGGTGCGCCCGGATATCGTGGTCGCTTACGAGAATTCTGCGCTGCGGACCTTCCTGGCGGCGCGGCGCATCGGCGCGCGCTGCGTGCTGGAGGCGCCCGCCGTGCATCATCGTGCGGCCGAAGCCATGGTGCCGGTCGAGGACCGCACCTACCTTGCGCAGATCAATGCGCAAAAAGATGCGGAGATCGCGCTGGCGGACATCATCATCACCTGCTCGGAGTTTGCCGCGCGTACCTATATCGACGCCGGCGTGCCCCCCGCCAAGCTAAAGACGATCCTGCTTGGCGCAACGCTGCCGGACGACGTCCGCCGCCAGCGGCTCGCCGGCGGCCCGCGCTTTGTGTTCGCCGGGGCGGTGCGCGTGGGCAAAGGCATCGACCTGCTGCTCGACGCGTTCGCGCGGCTGCGGGAGCGGGTGCCGGAGGCGGAGCTGGCGCTTGCCGGCGCGCTCGTGGAGCAGGAGCTGGGCGGGCGCATCGCTGCCATGCCGGGCGTGCTTCAGCTTGGCGCGTTGCCGCAGCCGGCGCTGTTCCAGGTATTTGCCGATGCCGATTGCTTCGTGCTGCCGTCGCGCTTCGATTCCTTCGGCATGGTGGTGGCTGAGGCCCTGGCATGCGGCACGCCGGTGCTGCTCTCGGATCGGGTTGGTGCGAAAGAAATCATCGATGAATTCCCGCAGGCCGGGTGGGTGGTGCCGCTTTGCGCGGACGCGCTGTACCAACGCATGCTGGCCCTGGCGACAGATCGCGCGCAGCTGGAGCGCGCGCGTGCCCATGCCCGTATCGCCGGGCAGAAGTACACCTGGGCGAGGTATCGCCTGAGTGCAGCCGAAACGGTAGGCGCGCTATGCTGAGCCATTCCCTTCCCTATGCAAAACCTGCCGTGCCGGCCCACCGGGCGCGCGTCACCGTGTTCGGGCGGATCTTCATCACGGTCTTCGTGATTGCCGTGTTCGAGGGCGCCGCGCGCAAGTGGGTCTCGGATTCGCTCACCATGCCGCTGATCCTGCTGCGCGACCTGATGGTGGTGTATGCGCTGTACCACGCGGTGCGCTATTCAGGCTTTACCCCGGCGCGGCGCACCGTGCGCATGCTGCTGTGGTGGTCGGCCATTGTTTGTTTCTGGGGCTTGCTGCAGCTTGTTGCGGGCATCAACTCGCTGCCCATTTTCCTGATCGGCGTGCGCTTCTGGCTGCTGTACCTTTGGTTTGCCTACGCCGCGGCCGAGCTGCTCGAGGAGCAGGACCTGGAAGCCATCTCCAAGGCCGCGCTTGCCATGCTGCTGTTCATGGCTCCGCTGGCACTGGTGCAGCATTTTCAGTCGCCGGAGAGTTTCCTCAATCGTCAGATCGAGGGCGATCCGGATACGGTCTTCCGCGTGACGGCCGACGTGGTGCGCACCACGGGCACCTTCTCGTTCACGCTGGGCTACACCCTGTTCCTGGCGATCGTCAGCCCCTTCGCGCTGGAGGCCGTGCTGGGCGAGCAGAAGCCGGGGCTCCGGGGCAAGCTGCATTCGCTTGCGGTCATCGGCAGTCTGTTCATCGCCTCGCTGGTGAGCGGGTCGCGTTCGGCCATCCTGCTTTTGCCGATCGTATTTGGCATCGCGCTGCTGGCAAGCTTGCGCTACGGCAAGGGAAAACGGCGCAGGGCGGCGTTGTCGTGGGGCATTGTTTCCATCCTCATGAGCGTGGTCATCGTGCTGTTTGTCAGCTCGGCGGTGGACGCGACCTTGGAGCGCTTCAGCTCCGCGGCGGAGTCGGAGAGCTTCGGTGACCGGGTGGAGTCGATGTTCTTCGGTGTCAACGATGTCTCGGCCGAGCAGAGCCTGCTTGGCAGCGGGCTGGGGCTTGGCAGCAACCTTGCCAACTACTTCCTGCAGACCGGCCTGCTGTTCGTGATCAGCGAAACCGAGACCGGCCGCGTCATCGGCGAGATGGGCCTGGTCGGCTATCTGAGCATCTTGCTCAAGGCGCTGATCTTCATCAACGGCATGTGGCGCGCATTGCGCGTGGCCAGGCGCACCGGCAACTCTTTTCTCATCCTGATGTGGACCATTGCCATCTTCGGGCTGACCTCCTGGCCGGTAGTCGGGCAGCTGACAGCCAACGCGCTTGGCTTCGTGTTTGCCGGCATCACGCTGGCGGCCACGCGGCAAGCGAGCCAGCGCTTGTATCACCCCGGCTAAGCCCTGTCCCGGTTCGGCGGGGCGAAGTCACGACCTAAAAAACGACGCGGCGACGGCCGGCTATCCGCACACTTTTCAATCACCATGAAAATCATCTTGTTGGGTCACCCCGCCTTTTTTGGCAGCCACAGCATGGACCGCTTTGCCGCGATGATCATCGACGGCATGCGCGCGCGCGGCCACCAGGCTGAACTATGGACCCCCGCCGCCGTGATGTGCCGGCTGCCGGCGCGCGGCGGGCTGCGTAAATGGCTGGGCTACATCGACCAGTACATCCTGTTCCCGATGCTCGCGCTATGGCGTCTGCGCAAGGTCGACAAGGACACCTTGCTGGTGCTGGCCGATCATGCGCTGGGCATCTGGATGCCGCTGCTGCGCCATCGTCCGCACGTGGTGCATTGCCATGATTTCATTGCCCTGCGCACGCTCGCCGGCGAGTTCCCCGAGCACGGGCTCTCGGCCAGCGGGCACACCTACCAGTCGCTGATCCGTTGGGGCCTGTTGCAGGGAAGGGCGTTTATCGCCGTCTCCAACAAGACCATGCGCGACCTGCGGCGGCTGCATCCGTGCGCGCCCGAGGCCGCGTGGGTGGTCTACAACGGAATGAACTATCCGTTCCACAGGATGGGCACCACCGAAGCGCTGGCCTGCCTGCAGCGCGCTGGCGTGCCGGCCGATCCGCAAGGCATGCTGGTGCATATCGGCGGCAACCAGTGGTACAAGAACCGCGAAGGCGTGCTGGCGCTCTACCTCGCCTATTGCCAACGGTGCCGCGTGCCGCGGGCGCTGTGGATGATCGGTGGCGATCCCACCGCGGAAATGCGCGAGCAGGGCGAACGGGCGAGCCCCCTTGGCGGCAGCGTGCGCTTTCTGACGGGGCTGCCCACCGAGGCGGTGCAGGCAGCCTATTCGCTAGCCGCCGTGATGCTGTTTCCGAGCCTGGAGGAAGGGTTTGGCTGGCCCATCATCGAAGCCATGGCATGCGGCGCGCCGGTGCTCACCACCAACCGCGCGCCGATGACCGAGATCGGCGGCGACCAGGTGCAGCTGCTCGAGCCGTTGGCTAGCGGTGACATGGATGGCTGGGCGCAACGCGGCGCGGACGTGCTGGCCGGGATGCTCGCATGGCCGCAAGCGCGGCGCGCCGAAGTGGCCGCGCGCTCGATCGCGTGGGCCGGGAACTTCTCCGCCGAGAAAGCCATCGACCAGTACGAGAGCATCTATCTCACGGTGCTGGCGGCGGCTTCGGTGGAAGATCGCGTGTCGGTGGACGCCTGAACGTCTGAACGTCTGAACGCCTGAACGGTGGCGTGTGCTATTCGCTGCCGACCCCGGCGGTGCTGGGCGCGCCGGCGGGCTGGTGCCTGATCAGCGCGAACAGCGCCTTCTCCAATTCGCCCAGCACCATGTCGAGGTCCAGGTGCTGCTCGGCCCAGCGCCGGCCGGCGCCGCCCAGGTGCGCGCGCAGGGCGGGCTGCGCAGCCAGCATGTCGATGGCGGCGGCCAGCGCGGCCGCGTCGCCAGGCGGCACCAGCACGCCGCATTGCGCAACCACGCGGCCAAGCTCCGTGTCCGGCTCCGCGGTGGCGACCACCGGGCGAGCGCTGGCCAGCATGCCGGTCAGCTTCGAGGGCATGACCAGGTCGGCGGCGCCGGCGCGTTGTGGCAGCAGGTGAATGTCGGCCGCGGCCAGCAGCGAGGCAAACATGGCGGCGGGCTGCAGGGACAGGAAGCGCACCTGTGGCAGCCCCGCGCAGGCGGCCTCCAGCGCGGGGCGCCCGGCGCCGTCGCCGCAGAAGATGAAGTGCAGGCGTTCATGGCCATCGAGCAGGCGGGCGGCATCGGCCATGACATCCAGCCCCTGCTTGGCGCCCATATTGCCTGAGTACAGCGCCACCACGGCATCAGCTGGAATGCCCAGCGTGCGGCGCGCCAGCATGGCGCTGCCGGCGCCGATTTCCCACAGGTTGACCCAGTTGGGCAGCAAGGCCGCGCGCTCAGGCTCCGTGCCCTTGCCACGCGCCAGAGAGACCATGGCCTGCGAGATCGACGAGACCCGGTCAAAACGCGTCATCAACTGATGCTCCACGCGCCGCGCCACGCGGCGCAGCCAGGGCCGGCGGAGCAGCCCCAGCGCAAAAGCCGCGTCGACCTCATAGTCCTGCACATGCAGCCAGGTCTTGCAGCCGCTCCAGTGTGCGAACAGCAAAGCGGCCGGCGCGCACATCAGGGGAGGCTCCACCACGAACAGCACATCCGGGCGCCAGCGCAACTGGGCCATCAGGCTGGGCAGGCTGGATACGGCAAAGCTCGCCAGGTGCAGCAGCCGCGTGATGCCGCCCGGCTTGCGCGGTACCCACAGCGGCGCGCGATACACCTCCACCCAGCGCCGCCGCTCGCGGCTGTATTGCCACGCGCGATAGCCCTCGCCCACGCGCCACGCCGGATAGTACGGCGGCGCGGTGACTACCCGCACCTCATGGCCGCGCGCGGCCAGCCACTCGGCCTGCTCGCAGGTGTACTTGCCGATGCCGGTCAGCTCGGGCGCATAGTTCAGGCAGTACATGAGTATCTTCATGGCAACCGTAGCGTCAGTGGCGTCGATGCTCTGTATGGGGTACGCAGCTGTCGCGCCCGCTGCGGCGTGCGTCTAGTCCGCGGCCATGATCCGCACGCAGCCAGCCGCCATGGCCCTGCCCGCGGAGGCGGGAGAGTCCTCCAGCGCGGCGGCCTGGCAGCGCTCGGCGGTGGCGGCGGCATCCGCAAAACGCGTGGGCACCTGCACCAGGCACCTGGCCAGCGCACCGGCGTCGCCCGCCTTGAAATACAGGCCGGTGACGCCGTCGCGTATCAGTTCGCCGGCGTCGTCGTTATTCACGCTCACCACCACCGGGCAGCCGTAGCTCAGTGCCTCGCGTACCAGCGGATGCCAGCGCTGCGCGGCATCTGGCAGCACCAGGCAGCTCGCCTTGCGGTACTCCACGGCGAAGTCGGCCGGCGCCATCGCGCCCAGGAAGCGTACCGACGGCCCCAGCCCGAGCGCGTCGGCCATGGTGCGCAGCCGGCCATAAGCGCGGCCCGTACCCACCAGCGATAGCGTGGCCGCCGGCCACGCCTGCCGCGCGCCGGCAAAGGCATAGAGCAGCAGCACCAGGGCCGGATCGTGCGTGAGGGCGCCAACATGCAGGAAATGCGGCGCATGCGGCGGTGCAGCGTGCTCGACCCGCTCGCGCCGTTCGGCGGCAGCATCGAAGCCGTCCGGCAGCACGGCTGGCGGGCGGCAGGCAAAGATCTTGCGCGGGGGAACGTCGGCGGCAATGGCGCGCGCGCAGCCGCGCTCGCTGCCGACGAATACGCCCTGGCAATGGCGCAGCAATACCGCGTCTGCCAGCGCGCCAACTCGCCCAGGCACGCTGGCAAAGGCGGCCCCGTGGAAGAAGGCCGCGCGTCGCCGCCCCAGCGCCATGCTGGCCAGCAGCATGGCCCAGTTCTCCAGCCGGCTCTGGCCCGCCAGCACCACCAGCGCGCCGGGACTGAGCGAGATGGCGCGCATCTGCTGCAGGCAGCGCCGCCACAGGCCCGCATCCGCGCTGCCCGTGGGAAAGATGACCTGTCCGGGCCAGAGCGCACCGGGACTCGCTGCCGCGCCGCTGGCGGCCGAGGTTGCCGAGGTAGCCGACGTTGCGGACGCAGTGGCCTGAGGCCGCGCGCGCTTGTCGGGATGGCGGAGCAGGGGTTTCATGTCAGGTCTCCACGTGTTGTGCCGGTGCTGTGCCATGTGCCAGCCTTCCGCTCTGCAGTGCATCCAGGTAGGCCAGGCGCAGGCCGTCGCGCAGCGCCACGGCCGGTTGCCAGCCGGTGGCGGCAAGGGCCGTGCAGTCGAGCCGCTTGCGCGGTGTGCCGTCGGGCTTGCCGCTGTCGAAGACGATGTCGCCGCGAAAGCCCACGGTCTGCGCCACCAGCCCCGCCAGTTCGCGCACGCTGACTTCCTCGCTGCTGCCCACGTTCAGGAATCCGGCCGGCGCGGTCTGGCGGTACACGTCCTCGGCCAGCGCCATCACATGCAGGCATGCCGCGGCCAGGTCGTCCGCGTAGAGGAACTCGCGCAGCGGCGTGCCGCTGCCCCACACCGGCACGTGCTGGGCGTGGGCCATGCCGGCTTCGTGGAAGCGCCGCAGCAGGCCCGGTATCACGTGGCTGTTGTCGGGGTGATAGTTGTCGCCCGGGCCGTAGAGGTTGGTCGGCATCACGCTGCGGTAGTCGGTGCCGTACTGGCGGTTGTAGCTCTCGCACAGCGCAATGCCTGCGATCTTGGCCAGGGCGTAGGGGGCGTTGGTGGGCTCCAGCGGCCCGGTAAGCAGCGCGGCCTCGCTGATGGGCTGGGGTGCGAACTTCGGGTAGATGCAGCTCGATCCGAGGAATAGCAGGCGCTTCACGCCCGCGCGCCAGGCTTCGTGGATGACGATGGCCGCGATCATCAGGTTCTGCTGGATGAACTCGGCGGGAAAGGTATGGTTGGCGTGGATGCCGCCTACGCGCGCGGCTGCCAGGTAGACCGTGTCGATGCCCTGGGTGGCGAAGAACGCGCGCACCTGCTGCTGGTCGGTGAGGTCGAGCTCGGTGTGGCCGCGCGTGATGATGTCGGCCTGGCCACGCGCGTCCAGCGCACGCACGATGGCCGAGCCGACCATGCCGCGGTGGCCCGCCACGAACACCCGCGAGTGCCGCGCTGGCAAGGATGCGGATGACGGCGTGGGGTCGCTTGACACTGCGGTGCCGGCGTCACTCATGATGGTCATAGGCCCGGAAGCCAGCCAGCTTGACGAACGCATCGCGCCGCGCCGCGGCAAAGTCCGCTTCCATCATTTCCCGCACCAGCGCCCCGAAGCTCGTGCGCGGCGACCAGCCCAGCTGTTCGCGCGCCTTGCTGGCGTCGCCCAGCAACGTCTCGACTTCGGTCGGTCGGAAGTAGCGCGGGTCCACCCGCACAATCGTGTCGCCTGGCTTGCAGCGCGCTGCCACCGGGCAGGTGGCGGCATCAACGTGCGCCACCACGCCCACCTCGCCGGCGCCTTCGCCCTCGAAGCGCACCGCGATGCCGAGCTCCAGGGCGGCCAGCTGCACGAACTCGCGCACGCTGTGCTGCTCGCCGCTGGCGATCACATAGTCCTCGGCTTTGTCCTGCTGCAGCATCAGCCACTGCATTTCCACGTAGTCGCGCGCGTGGCCCCAGTCGCGCAGGGCCGACAGGTTGCCGAGATAGAGCGTGTCCTGCAGCCCCAGCACGATGCGCGCCATCGCCCGCGTGGTCTTGCGCGTGACAAAGGTCTCGCCGCGCACCGGGCTCTCGTGGTTGAACAGGATGCCGTTGCAGGCATACATGCCGTAGGCCTCGCGATAGTTCACCGTGATCCAGTAGGCGTACAACTTGGCGGCTGCATAGGGGCTGCGCGGGTAGAACGGCGTGGTCTCCTTCTGCGGTGTTGCCTGCACCAGGCCGTACAGCTCGGATGTGGACGCCTGGTAGAAGCGCGTTTGCTTCTCCAGGCCAAGGATGCGCACGGCTTCGAGCAGGCGCAGCGTGCCCAGCGCATCCGTGTTGGCGGTGTATTCCGGTTCCTCGAACGACACCTGCACGTGGCTTTGCGCCGCCAGGTTGTAGATTTCGTCAGGTTGCGATTGCTGTACCACCCGCACCAGGCTGGCGGTGTCGGTCATGTCGCCGTGATGCAGGATCAGGCTGCGCCTGGACGCTTGCGGATCCTGGTACAGGTGGTCGATGCGCTCGGTGTTGAACAGCGAACTGCGGCGCTTGATGCCGTGCACCTCGTAGCCTTTGGCAATCAGCAGCTCACACAGGTAGGCACCGTCCTGGCCGGTGATGCCAGTGATCAGCGCGCGGCGCGGGCGTTGCGCCCCGCCGCTGCCGGTGTTGCCGCTGGCTTCGGGCTGCAGCTCGGTGGTCGCAAGCCGGCCGAAGGGTTCGAGATCATGTGCGCCCATAGATATCTGCCATCCGGATGATGTCGTCTTCGCCAAGGTAAGAGCCGGACTGGATCTCGATCAGTTCGAGCGGGATCCGGCCGGGGTTTTCAAGGCTGTGCGCCTCGCCGATCGGGATATAGGTGGATTGGTCTTCGGTCAGCAGGTACTCGACGTCTCCGCGGCGCACGCGCGCCGTGCCGGAAACCACCACCCAGTGCTCGGCACGGTGGTGATGCAGTTGCAGCGAGAGCTTGGCGCCGGGTTTGACCGTGATGCGCTTGACCTGGTAGCGCGTACCGTGGTCCACCGCGTCGTAGGCGCCCCAGGGCCGGTAGACCTTGCGATGCTGGGTGGCCTCGGGGCGGCCCTGGGCGCGTACCGTTTCCACCAGTTGCTTCACGTCCTGGCAGTGATCCTTGTGGACCACCAGCACCACGTCCGGCGTTTCCACCACCATCACGTCGTCCAGGCCGGCGACCGCCACCATTCGGTGCGAGGCGTGGACGAGGCAGCCCCGCGCGTGGTGCGTGACCACGTCGCCGATGGCCACGTTGCCATCGGCGGTCTTCTCTGCGGCCTTCCAGACCGCATCCCAGGAGCCCACGTCGCTCCAGTCGGCGGACAGCGGGGCCATTTGCGCGTCACGCAGGTGCTCCATCACGGCGTAGTCGATCGAGTCGGAGCGGCAGGCGGCGAAGGCGTCCGTGTCGAGCCGGAAGAAGTCCAGGTCGCGGTGGCCGCGCACCATCGCTTCCTGCGCGGCCAGCAGGATGTCGGGGGCGAACCGCTCCAGCGCGGCGAGATAGACGGAGGCGCGGAACAGGAAAATGCCGCTGTTCCAGAAGCAGTTGCCTTCCTGCAGGTAGCCGGTGGCCATTTCCAGCGAGGGCTTCTCGACGAAGCGCGCGACCGACAGCAAGTCGGCCGTATTGCTGGGCACCGCCTTGATATAGCCGTAGCCGGTGGCGGCAAACGTGGGCACCACGCCCAGCGTCACCACCACGCCCGTCGCGGCCACGGCGCTGGCCTGGCACACGGTCTGCGTGAAGGCGGCGCGGTCGCGGATCAGGTGATCGGAAGGCAGCACCAGCAGCACCGGGTCCGCGCCGCCGCTGCGCGCTTGCAGCGCGGCCACCGCCGCGGCGGGCGCGGTATTGCGCGGATGCGGCTCGAGCACGATGGCGGACAACGCGCAGCCAGCCTCCCGCGCTTGCTCGGCCACCACGAAACGGTGCGCTTCGTTGCTGACCAGGATTGGGGCTTGCGCACCGGGAATCTCCCGCACCCGCAACAGGGTGTCCTGCAGCAGCGAGTCTTGTCCGAGCAGGCGCAGGAACTGCTTGGGATAGCCGTCGCGCGACAACGGCCACAGCCGCGAGCCCGCTCCGCCACACAGGATGACCGGTACGATCTGCTTGTCGTCTGCCATGGCATGTCTCCTTCACGCAGCACGAAGCCTGGCTCGCGTTCGTGGCGAGCCGGGTGACGGGTAGTGAAGTGACTGTAATGCCGGGCCACAGGGGGGGACTGTTGGCTAGCACACACTCGATGGCGCGCTGGCGCGGCGTGACGGGTGCGCTATGCAAGCACAAAAAAAGACGCCGTCCGCGCGCAAGGCGGGACGGCGTACGTGGCTACCTTGCCGGGACGGCTCGGCCGGTTTAGCGGGTCCAGTAGCCGGGCCGCATCACCCAGCCGCCGTGCGGGCTTTGCACCCAGCGCTCGGGCACATAGCGGTGACCCGGGCGTTCGCGCTGCCAGTAGCCGCCGCGCCAGGCATAGCTGCCGCCGTTGGCGTTCCAGTGTCCCGGCACCCATGCCTGGCCAGGGCGGCCCGGCGGGCGCGGTTCATAGCGCGGCGGGGGCGGCGCGGGGCGCATGTGCGGGCTGCCGTGGTAGCCCGGGGGATAGGCCTGGGCCTGGGCCGGCGAGATCAGGCCAAGCGCGGCGCCGGCGGCAAGGGTAGTGAGGGCGAGCAGCAGTTGGCGTTTCATGGTTCAACTCCAGGGGTGCGAGCGATGCATTGGATTTCGGGGGCGGCGCGTGCGTGTTACCTGCAGCCGCTCAATAGCGGTCGTGGTAACGGTACGGCGGCGGGCCGCCACGCGGGGGCACCACGATGCAGGCGGACAGCAGGGACGCTGCGGAGCAGAGCAGGACAACGAGGGCGATGGCGCGTTTCATGTTGGGGACTCCGTGACTGGCTTCGCGTTGAACATGGCCTCACTGTAGCCATCGGGCCCGCGCCGGTGTGCTTGCACTTGTAAGGCGCAATCACACTTTCAAGGGCCTCGGCTTCACCTTTGGCGAGGCTTTCCGGGCCCTTGCACGTCACCCGCCAGGCCTTGCCGGCATTGGGCGCACGGGTGATGGCGCGGGGCCGGCCGCAGCCTCGAAAAGAAAACGGGACCGTGGCCGGTCCCGTAATGTGGCGTTACATCGGAAATAACTCTCGCAAAGATTTGCCTGTGCAGCGGCCCGTTTGCACGCGTCTCAGCGTGCCCGCACCTCGCGCTGGAACACTGCCAGCGCATGCGCGCGGGTGGCGATGAAGCGCGGATCGGCCACCGCCTGCGCATCGCGCGGGCGCGGCATGTCGAAGTCGATCGCCTCGGCCACGCGCGTGGGCCGGCGCGTCAGCAGCAGGATGCGGTCGGCCAGGAAGACTGCGTCTTCCAGGTCGTGCGAGACGATCACCATGGTGGTGCCCTCCGCCAGTTGCACCTCCTGGAGCTTGTCGCGAATGAACAGGGTGGTCTCGAAATCCAACGCAGAAAAGGGTTCGTCGAGGAACAGCACCTCGGGCCGCGGCGCCAGCGCGCGCATGATGCAGATCAGCTGCTGCTGCCCGCCCGAGAGCTCATAGGGAAAGCGGTTGACGTCGAAGCGCACGTCGAAGGTGCGCAGCAGCTCCTCGGTGCGGGCCTTGGCCTGTGCCTCCGGCATGCCTTTGCGGCGCAGCGGGTAGGCCACGTTGTCGCGCGCGGAGATCCACGGCAGCAGGGCGTCCCGGTAGTTCTGGAAGACGTAGCCGATCACGGTCTGGCGCAGCGTCTTGCCATCGAACAGCACCTCGCCCCGGTCGAACGGCAGCAGGCCGGCCACCATGTTGATCAGCGTCGACTTGCCGCAGCCATTGGGCCCGAAGATCGAGACGATCTTGCCGCGCGGCAGGTCCAGGTCGAGATGCTGGTACAGCGGCACGCCGCCGAAGGCCTTGGACAGGCCGCGGATGGTGACATGGACCTCGCGCCCGGCCGGAGCGGCCACCAGCGCCGATGGCGGCGGCGCGTCGGCCACGCCGGCGCCCGATTGCAGGACTCTCATTTGCCGCTCCAGTGGACAAAGCGCTTCTCCAGCATGAAGAAGGCCAGGTTGAGCACGTAGCCAAGCGCGCCGGTGACCAGGATGGCGGCGTACATGCTGCGGATATTGAAGACCTGCTGCGCATCGATGATGCGGTGGCCAAGGCCTGTGTCCGAGCCGATGAACATCTCCGCCACGATCACGATCACCAGCGACATCGACACGCCGGTGCGCAGCCCGACAAAGGTCTGCGGCAGGCTCTCCATCAGCAGCACGTCCTTGAACACGTGCCACTTCGATACGCCCATGGCCTGCACCGCCAGCACGCGCGTCTTCCTGGCGTTCATCACGCCATACGCACTGTTGAACAGGATCAGCAGCACCGCCGCGAAGGCGGCAATGGCGATCTTGTTCGCATCCGACAGGCCGAACAGCAGCATGAACAGCGGGATCAGCGCGGATGACGGCGTGGAGCGGAAGAAGTCGATCAGGAATTCCACGCTGCGATAGGCCGGGACCGAGCTGCCCAGCGCCACGCCCAGCGGCACGCCGATCACCGCGGCGATCGCAAAGGCGTAGAAGGTGCGCGACACGGTGGCCAGCAGGTCCGCGTTGATGGACCCGTCGGCAACGCTTGTGAACAGTACCCCGAGCGTTGCCGCCGGCGATGGCAGCAGCACCGGGTTGACCCATTTGGCCGACACCGCTGCTTGCCACAGCGCCAGCAGCGCCAGTGGGCCGATCAGCGGCAGCAGCCGCGGCGCCAGGTTGGATGCACGCATGTCAGCCCCGGTAGAGCATGTCCGCCACCGGCACCCGGCGGGCAAACAACTTGCGGTCGTGGAAGACGTCGAAGAATTTCTGGAAGGCCTCGATATCGGCCGGCTTGAACTCGTTGTAGAGCGTGAAGCCGGGCAGCGGCACTTCCCTGGCCAGCTGGTCGTCGATGCTGGTGTAGCCCTTCAGGAAGGGGCGCACCTTGACGGGGTCCTTGCGCACCATGTCGATGGCCTGGCCGTAGGCGGCGATAAAGCGTTTCGACAACTCAGGGCTGGACGAGAGGAAGGCCGAGGTCAGCGAAGCCGAGCCGCCAAACCACGGCAGGCTGGCGTTGCCCAGCACGTAGCGCGAGATCACGCCGTACTCCAGCGCGCGGCAGGTGCCGTTGAGGCGGCCCACGGTGCCGGTGGGTTCCAGCGTGTAGACCGCGTCGAGCTGGCCCGCGGCGAGTGCGGCCACGTGCTGGCCTACCGGCAACTCGACGGGTTTGACGTCGGCGTAGCCGTTCTTCTCGAAGATCACCTTGGCCAGCGTCACGTTCTGGATGCCGGGGCCGCAGCCGATGCGCTTGCCCTTGAGCTCGGCCAGGGTCTTGAAGGGGCTGTCCTTGGCCACCAGGATTTCATCGAGCAGCAGCGTAGCGTTGGACGGGTTGGCGGCAAAGATCTTGCACAGGCCGGGCGAGGTGATCTCGCCCAGGCCTAGCGCCGCGGAAGCCGTGCCGTTGGCCGAGCCCTCGATGCGCCCGGCGATCATGGCTTCCACCACCTGCTGCGCGCTGGCGAACTTCACGGCCTCCACCTCCAGGCCGGCCCGCTTGAACAGCCCCGTCTCGATGCCCGCGTACAGCGGGATGCCGCCGGCGATCGGCCAGAAGCCCAGGCGGATCTTCGGCGCCTGCGCGCGCACGATGGCAGGCGCGGCCAGCATCGCGCCGGCGGCAAGGCTCTGGCGCAGGGCGAGGCGGCGGCGTGGGTTGAAGCGTGAATCGGTCATGTTGATCTCGCGACGAAAGGAGTGGAGGGACAAAATCGGGAGACGCCGGGGAGTGCCGCGCCTATGCGGTGCTATCTCGGTGCATGTCAGGCGCGTGCGCGCGCGCCGTCGGTGCGTATCGTCTGCAAGCGGTGCAGCGTGATCTTGCGCACTTCGGCGCGGCTTTCTTCAATATGGCTGGACAGCAGCAAAACGGCCTGCTCCGCGCGCTGGCGCTGGATCTCGCGCAGGATGGCGGCGTGCTCGTCGTAGGTGGCGGTCACGCGCGCGGCGTAGGTGAAATCGAGCCGGCGGATGATGCGGATGCGCTCGGTCACCTGACGGTGCACGCTGGCGATTTCGCGATTGCCCGCCGCCGCTACCAGTGCCGCGTGAAAGGCCTCATCGTGTTGCGCCACCAGGCGGCCGTCGTCCAGGCGCGCGTCCCGCGGCACCTGCCAGAACTGCGCAAGCTGGGCCAGCGCGCCGTGATCCACCGTGGGTGTGGCGTGCGTGCAAAGCATGCGCACGGCGTTGACCTCGATCAGCTTGCGCAGTTCGTAGAGCTCGTCGAAGCGTGTGAAATCCAGTGGCACCACCTCCCAGCCGCTGCGGAAATACACCTGCACCAGCGCGTCGGATTGCAGCCGCAGCAGCGCCTCGCGCACCGGCGTGCGCGACACGCCCAGGCGCTGGGCGATCTCGCCTTCGGTGAAGCGGTCGCCGGGAAGCATCCGGAACTCGAAGATGTCGTCGCGCAGCTGCGCGTAGACCGCTTCGGCGCGCGAGACCACACGGACCTCGGCGCCGCTCATGCCGCGGCCCGCGCGAGCAATGCGGATGGCCGCGGGCATGCCGCCACGCCTACGGCCTCCAGCGCCTGGGCGGCCGCAAAGGCCAGGTCCTCGCGCCACGGCGGCGCGATCAGTTGCACGCCTAGCGGCAAGCCGGCGGGGCCTGCCAGCGGCACAGTGAGCACTGGCAGGCCGATGCACGAGATGGGCTGGGTCAGCAGGCCCAGGCTGGCGCGCGCCGGCAGCACCTGGCCGTTGATGTCGATGCTCTCCTGCCCGGCCAGCGGCGCAGCCACCGGCGTGGCCGGGGCGATCAGCAGCTCGGTGCGCGTGAAGGCGTCGAGCAGTTCCTGGCGAAAGGCCGCGCGCACTTGCTGTGCGCGCACATACCACGCGGCCGGCAGCACCAGTCCGGCGGCCAGGCGGTCGCGCGAGAGCGGCTCCATCTGCGCGTACTGGTGCCGCAGATGCTCGCGGTGCAGGTGCCCGCCCTCGGTGCCGGTGATGACGAAGGCGGCCGAGCGCGCGGCCGCCGCGCCCGGCAGATGGATCACGTCCGTGGCTTCGAGCGCGTCGGCCACGCGCTGCGCGGCGGCGCGCGCATCGGGGCCGGCCATGTCATCGAAGTAGCCGCCCAGGCGTGCCGCGCGCACGCGCCTGGGCGCCTGGCCGCTGACCGCTTCGAGCGGGCGGCGCGCACAGGCCGGATCCCGGGTGTCGGCGAACTGCAGCATATCGTAGGCCGCCGCGAGGTCCGCCACCGAGCGCGCGAAGGGGCCGACGTGGTCCAGGCTGTGCACGAACGGATAGCTGCCGCGGCGGGACAGCCGCCCATAGGTGGGCTTGAGCCCGAAGATGCCGGTGAGCGCGGCCGGCACGCGGATCGAGCCATTGGTGTCCGAGCCGAGCGACAACGGCACCAGGCCCGCGGCCACCGCCGCCGCGCTGCCGCCGGAGGAGCCGCCCGCCACGCGGGCCAGGTCGTGCGGATTGCGGCAGGTGCCCCGATGTGCGTTCTCGGTGGTGAAGCCGTAGGCGAACTCGTCCATGTTGAGCGTGCCCACCAGCACCGCGCCCGCCTCGCGCATGCGCGAAACCAGCACCGCGTCGCGCCGGGCCGGTGCGGTGCCGGCCAGCACGCGAGAGCCCGCCAGCGTGGTGAGGTCCGCCACGTCGAACAGATTCTTCACTGCATAGGGCACGCCCGCCAGCGGCGGCAGCCGCGCGCCCTGGGCGCGCAGCGCATCGACGCGGCGCGCCTCGCCCAGCGCGCGCTCGCGCGTCACGGCGGTGAAGGCGTGCAGCAGCGGGTCGCAGGCCTCGATGCGCGCGAGCGTGGCGGTGGCCACATCCAGCGCGCTGCGCGCGCCGGTGTCGATGTCACTGCGGATCGCCAGCGCGGATTCGAACACGGGATCGCGCGCGCTCATGGCCGGTACACCGGAGCTGGCTCATCGTGCGCATCCAGCGGGTGCGCCAGCATGGGCGCTGCTATCGCGGCCACGCGCAGGAATTGTTCGATCACGCGCGTCTCGGCGTCCTCGGGCAGCTCCAGCCCGTGCAGCTTGAGCGCGCTGCGGGCGTAGTGCGCCAGCGTCTCGTCGCAAAATTGGGTCATGGCGTTTCTCCGGGAATTCGCGGGTCTCAGGCTGCGGCCGTTGTGCCCTGCTTGTATGCGATCTTGTATGCAAGCAATGGCTGTGCCACGTGCGGCGCGACGCGATGCACGGCGTGCGGCAGGATTCCACCCGCCGCGCTGCACCGCTTGGGGGCGAGGGTGCAATGCCAGGTGCGCACGCGCGGCGTGATTCACCGCGGCAGTGCGTGCGCCGCAGCGGCCTTGGTGCGCCTGTGCGTAGCGCCTGCGCTTGCAGGCACCACCTAGCGAGGCGTCCAGTGTCCTGCGCAGTGGCATGAACCTTGCGCGGAGCGCTTTGTCACGGAGGGCGCGCGCGTGGTCATTCTGGTGATGCGCGCACCGATCCACACTGGCACGCGGTGACATTGCCTGATGTGTGCCTGAGGCGTGCCGGACGCGTCACCATCTAGTGCGCGTGAACCTGTGGAGGTGCGATGCCGATCCTTCTTGTCGTGTTGGCGCTGCAGGCCCTCGTGCCGGGTGCTACGTCCTTTGCCGCGCTGGTGCGATACGACAACGCGCGCACCGCGGTTTGCACGCGGCTGGACGGGCTTCCCTGACATCGTCCGGCGCTAGTGCCGCCCCGTCTTGGCATCCGTCCCCCCAAAAGTCCCCCCAAAGCCAATCCAGAAACCAGAGGAGCACAAATGAATCGCAGCGATATCACCGACCTGATCATCGAAGCCAAGGTCACCAAAGGCATCAGGTGGTCCGATGTGGCCGAGAAGGTCGGCAAGAGCAAGGAGTGGACGACCGCCGCGTGCCTGGGCCAGATGGCCTTCGACGCGCCCGGCGCGCAGGCCGTGATGGAGATCTTCAGCTTGCCGCCGGAGGCCGAGCCGTGGCTGCGCACCGTGCCATACAAGGGCTCGCTGCCCACTCCCGTGCCGAGCGATCCGCTGATCTACCGCTTCTATGAACTGGTCAGCATCTACGGGACGACCTTCAAGGCGCTGATCCATGAAGAGTTTGGAGACGGCATCATGAGCGCGATCGATTTCCGCATGGACCTGCAGCGCGAGGCCGATCCGAATGGCGATCGCGTGAAGATCGAGATGTCGGGCAAGTTCCTGCCCTACAAAACCTACTGACCGGGGCTGGCACCCAGGCGCTTTGCACCACGCAGAAACGGGTACGCCCCCTGTTCCGGCCTGCTGAAAATCACGCAGAAACGGGTACGGAGCGGGTTCTGTGGATCACGCAGAAACGGGTACGCTTTGCATTTGCGGCCCGTTTTTGCGCATGGCTTTCGCCCTATGCCCCATACAGTTGCGCTGCTGTCATCCCTGCCGGCAGGCGGGTGAGCGGCAGCGGCGGCGGATCCAGCGGCAGGCGCAGCGCCTGGTAGGCGGCCTCGCTCGAAAGCCCGTAGGGCGCGGCGTCGGCATTGTCGAAGGCGTAGTACACCGCCTGCACGCCGGTCATGATCAACGCGGCCAGGCACATCGGGCACGGATGGCCGCTGGCGTACACCACGGCACCCTTGAGGCTCGGCCGGCCGAGCTTGCGGCACGCGGCGCGGATGGCCTGCATCTCCGCGTGCGTGGTGGGGTCGAAGCTGTGCACGATGTCGTTGACGCCGGTCGCCACCTGCTCGCCATCGAGCGTGAGCACCGCGCCAAAGGGGCGGCCGCCGCGTGCGCGATTGGCGTGTGCCAGGCGTACAGCTTCCCGCAGGTGTTGTTCATGCATAGACATGGGGGATCTCCGGGAGGGGGAGTGTGGCTAGGGCAGAAGCAGACCGCCCTTTACCGCACGCGATGCGCGTAAATATGAAACCCGGCGCATCATGGTATTTGAAAAAAATGATATACAATGGCGACGCTGAATCCCGCCATTGCGCCTGCCCAAATCCTAGGCTGGCGTGCCAGGGCCGACCTGCAAGGTCACCACCAGCGACTGCAGCACGGACATCGGGATTGGCTTGGAAAAGACACGGATATGCCCGGGAATACCGCCGCGGTCCGCAATGGCATGCTTGTCCAGCGAGGTCACCACGACGATACGTGTGGCGGCAAACTCCTGCTGCGCGTCGATGGTCCTGCACAGGCGGAAGCCATCGATGCCAGGCATGATCAGATCCAGGAGGACAAGGTCGGGTTTGCTGCTGCCAATGAGCAGCAGGCCGTCGTATCCGTTCGTGGCCTCGAGTATTTCGACCGACGGGTTGAGGGTTTCCAGCGCCATGCGGTAAATCTGCAGCAGGTGCTCGTCGTCTTCCACCAGCAGTACGCGAAACGCCCTTCCCGCCGGGGCGGCTGCCGCTGTCGTGGGTGCGGCGGTCTGGCTGCGCTGGTCGGCCACCATGCGGTCGACCGAATCGGCCGGGATCCTGCGATGTCCGCCGTCAGTCTTCCACGCGGGCAGCCGGCCATTTTCGACCCAGAGCTGGACCGTGCGCAGGGAGACGCCCAGCATCTCGGCAGCGGTCCTGGTGGAATAAAAGCGCAGATCGGTCATATGGCCTCTTCAACTGACGCAACGCGCGCCGGGCGAGGCTGCGGCGTTACGTATCGTATTGTTTTCATTATTCTTCGGAAAGCTGCCTAAGCGCAACTTAATGCCAGGAAAACACGCAATTATGATAAAGCCTCGCTGAACCGTTGAAGTTAACGCTTCGCGATGCACCTGGCCGGCTACGCCGGATATCCCGGGGCGATGGGCCAGTGCGAGCGGACTGGCGCAGCCGAATAGATCATACTGTGAAGTTTTGCCGCAAGCAGGCTGCCTTCAGGCAGCGGCACCCGGGGGGTGCGCGGGGCGCACGCACGCGCTGACTAGTATCGAAGGCTGCGATTCACGGCTGTGATGAACAATATATTCGTTTTTTGGTAGCTTTCCCATGAGGCTGGAAATCTACCGACAGGTATTGGCAGGTGCGCATCGCTCCGCGAGACGCCCGTTCTGGTCAGGCATTGTCATCGTGGCCTGCATCTGGTGCGCGCTCGCCGGCTTGGGGCTATGGGACCGCGCGGCCGAATTGCGGCACGTGCATGCCGGCCTGGCCCGCGTGGCCGGGCTGCTCGGCGAGCACGCCGAGCGCACGCTGGCCGAGGCCGACCAGATCGCATCGCTCGTTGGTGGCGCCGTGGTGGAGCGCGGGCCCGCGCTGCCGCTGGCGCAATGGAAGCGTGGCGGCTACCTTGCCGTCGCCCCCTTTCTCGAAGTATCCGTGCTCGACCGCGCCGGCAGGCTGCGCGCATCCACCAGCGCGGGCTTCGAGTCGGCGGACCTGAGCGACCGCCAGTATTTCCGCGTGCACGAGAGCCGCGCGCTGCCGTCGCTGTATGTCGGCATGCCCCTTGTCGGGCGTGTCAGCGGCCACTGGTCCATGCCATTGTCCCGGGGCATCGTGGGCGCCAAGGATGGCCGCTTCTCGGGCGTGGTGGTGGTGTCGCTCGACCCCGGCTACCTGTCGAGGGTCTACGCCAAGGCGGGCCTGGGGGAGTCCGGCACCGTGCTGCTGGCGGGCACGGACGACTTCGTGGTGCGCGCGCGCTGGAGCCAGGAAAGCAGCCAGCCGGGTCAGGTGCTGATGCCCGGCTCCGCGTTGCGCGGGGTGCTGGCCAGCGCGCAGGACAGCCTCATCACAGCCGTTGGCGGGTTGGATGGCGTTCGCCGTATCTACGCTATCCAGCGCTTGCCCGGGCGCAATCTCGCGGTGCTGGCAGGCATCAGCAGCGATGCGGCCCTTGCCAGCTATCACGACCGCTTGCGCGCCGGGATCGCGATCGCCGGCATGGTCACCGTGCTGGTGATGTTCTTCCAGGTCAGGCAGTTCATCGCGGTCGGCCAGCTCGCCGCGCTGGCCGACCGCGAGACCGTGGTGCGCGATATCCTGGCCGAGAAGAAGCAGCATTTGCGCGGGCTGTTTCTGGCCATGCCCGACGGTGTGGCGGTGTTTGGCCGCGATCGTGTGATCGACGAGACCAATACCGCGCTGTGCGAACTGCTGGGCGTGTCGTTGTCGCGGCTGCGCGGCGCCACGCAGCGCGAGTTTGTCCACTGGCTCTACCGCGGCCGGCGTGCGGCGCGGCAGGCCTGCCGCGCCGAGCAGCTCCTGGCGGAGCTGGACCGGGCTGAGCCGGCCGGGGAGTTCGCCGGCATCGTCGAGTTCGACATGGCGGTGTCGCCCGCCTACGAGGTGCGCATCGTGCATGCGGCCAGCGGCGGCGGCCTGGTGCTGGTGCTGCGCGACGTGACGACGCAACTGCGCCATGACCGCATGAAATCCCATTTTGTCTCCGCGGCCGCGCACGAGCTCAAGGCGCCCGTGGCGGGCATTGCCGGCTATGCCGAACTGCTGAGTGCCGATGTGGTGCCGGTGGAGCGGCGCAGCGGTATTTATCATGCCATCCACGCCCGTGCCGGCCAGCTCAATGCGCTGTTGTCCGACCTGCTCGACCTGGCCCGCATCGAAGCGCGCAGCAGCGGCATGCTCGAGCGTGAACGCGTGGAGGTAGCCACGCTCGTGCGCGAGACGGTGGCGGGCGAGTTCACCGAAGCGGGCAGGGTGCGCGTGATCGATGCCGGCATGCCGCTGCACGTTTTGGCGGACCGCGCGCAATTGACACAGGCGGTACGCAACCTGATAGAAAATGCGCTGAAGTATTCAGACGGGAAAGACGAAGTTACCGTCACGGTCGAGCCGCTGCCGCTAGAGCAGGAAAAGGTCTCGGTCAGGGTCGAGGATCGGGGTATCGGCATGACGAAGGAAGAAGCGGGCATGGCGTTCGACAATTTTTACCGGGCCAACCGGCAGGGCAATGCAACGGGGAACGGCCTGGGCCTGGCGATCGTGCGCGAGATCGTGGCGGTGCATCAGGGGCAGATCACGCTTGCCAGCGAGATCGGCAAGGGCACCGTCGTCACCCTCAGCCTGCCGGCGGCAATATGAAGCGCTGTCTGCGGGGAGAAGCCGGCCGCGCCGGGGCGCGGCGGCCCGCCTTGCTGGCGGCGTTGCTTGCCACCGGCCTGGCACTATGGCTGGTCGCGATGCTGGCCGCGCACGATGCGCGCGAGCGCGTGGAGCGCATGGCGTCGGCGGTGCGTGACAACCTGGAACTCGCGCTGGCCGATACGCTTGACATTGCCTACCAGGACCGTGCGTTGGTGGGCGCACCCTGCCGCCGCGTGGCGCGCCAGTTGCAGGAGCAGGGTGCCTATACCGCCTATATCCGCGATGTGGTGCTGGTGGCGCGCGGCATGCGCTATTGCTCGGCGGTGCGCGGCGAGATCGCGACCCCCCTGGGCGAGCTGCTGAACTGGCAGCCCGGGTTGCAGTACCTCCTTGCCAAGCCCCCTCGCGGTGGCAGCATGGCGCTTGCCGTGTTCTTAGGCACTGCCCCGGGCGGCGGCGTGCTTGTCTGGGTGGAGGGGCGTTACCTGGCCGACATGGTGCAGTCGGCGGGCAAGCTGGGATTTCCCGGTATCGAGATCGAGGTGGCGGGCAGGCGTTTCATGCTCAACGGCGGCGTTGGTGGCGAGTTGGGCGGCGCGGGCGAGCACGCCGGTGCCCCAGCCCTGGTGCGGCGTGATGACGCCGGGCAGGGCGCGCATGGCATTGTCGATATCCGGCCACTGACGGGACACCCGATCACCGTCATCGCGAGCGCGCCGCACAGCCTGATGCTGCATGAGAGCCTCAAGTACATGGTGCTGCCACCGCTGGCCGCAGGCATCGCCGCGCTGGTGGTGCTGGGGCTGCATTCGCGCCGGGCGGCGCGCCGCTCCTTTGCCGCGGAGCTGCAGCGCGGGCTGCGCAACGGCGAGTTCGTGCCTTACTACCAACCGGTGGTCGATCTGGAGAGCGGGCTATGCACGGGGCTGGAAGTGCTGGCACGCTGGGCGCACCCGCGGCGCGGCTTGCTCGAGCCGGAGCATTTCATCCAGGCCATCGAGCAACAGCATCTGGCGGTCGCGCTGACGCTGAACCTGATCCCCCGCGTGCTGCGCGATCTGGAGTCGCTGGCGTTGCCGCCCGCGTTCCATCTCGCCTTCAACGTCTCCAGCGAGCACTTCGACGACGCGGGCTTCTGGGCCGAAGACTCGCCGCTGTTCGCGCTGCTGCGGGCCAACGTGACCCCGGTGCTGGAAATCACGGAGCGCGATGCCGTCTCGCTGGTGGAGCACCAGCGCAGCGCGATCCAGCGCGCCAAGGCGCGCGGCATCAAGCTGGCGGTGGACGACTTCGGCACCGGCTACTGCGGGCTGGCCTACTTCAAGCAGTTCGAGGTGGACTTCCTCAAGCTCGATCGCATCTTTGTGCAGGCCGATCCTGGCGACAAGGTGAGCGGCCAGATCGTCGACGTTACCATCAACTTTGCGCACGCCCTGGATCTGGCGGTGGTGGCTGAAGGCATCGAATGCGAGGCGCAGCGCGCGTGGCTGGCGGGCAAGGGCGTGCGCCTGGGGCAGGGCTATCACTTCGCGCGCCCGCTGACGCGGGCCGGGCTATGCGAGTGGCTGCCCGCGCATCTCGAGCGCGGCGCGCCGGCAGCGTTGCCTGGCGGCAGCCTGGGTGTGCCGGAGTGCGTCTGATCCTGTTTCGTCGGATCGGTTTTTTGCGCAAATATGAAACATCACCCCTGTTTTTAATTGATAAAAATGATATAGAATCCGCGTGTAGCCTTACTTTCCCCGTCGGGCTATGCGCCTCCCTGCTGGAATCTCCTTGCCGGCCAGCGCCTCGTGTTCCCACGCGAGGCGCTCTTTTGATTTCCCTGTTGATTTCCCTGTTGATTTCCCTGTCTCCCCGGACGGCCGTGCCTCATTCGCGCGTCAATCCCGGACGCGTGCGCATTCGCCTGGGCATTCGTCCTACAGGGCTTACAGCCGCCGCCTGACACGCAAGGCCGCCGCGACTGCCTAAGCTGATTTCAGCGCCCTCCTGTCCATGCATGTGGGCACGGCGCGGGCACGGCGAGATTGCCGGCTCGCCGCTGGAGGGCGATTCATTCCTGTACCGTCGCTAAAACTGGAGCTGACCATGAACAAGGATCAAGTGAAGGGCCGTATCGAGGAAGCCAAGGGCAAGGTGAAGGAAGTTGCCGGGAAGGTGACCGGCAGCGCCAGCACCGAGATCAAAGGCAAGGCGGAGCAGATCGCCGGCAAGACGCAGGCCGCTTATGGTGATGCCAAGCAAGACGCCAAGCGTACCCGCTAACGCGTGAGCGCAATGGCGCAATGGAAAACGCCGCGGATGGCCGGGGTCACGCGACTCCGGGCATCCGCGGCGTTGCCGCATTCAGCGGTTCAGAGCGGCTCAGCTGAAGCACTCGTTGTAGAAGCGAGTGGCGGCGCCCACCGGTCGAAACGTATACGGCAGCTCGGCAAGTGCCGCCGCGTCGAGCGAGCCGTATGGGATATCGAGGCCGAGGCCGCTGGCGTCAGTGACTGCCTGTTCCTTGCGCTGGGTGTCGTGCGTGGATTTGTGATGTGTGCTCATGTGCGTTCTCGCTGAGTCTGACGGGCGTGCCACGCGGTGATGCCTCGTAGCTGGCGCTGGTGAAATGGCGATTCCTGCGGCTGCCATCGGTACCGGCCATCTTAGCTAAACGTGCCAGAAAGATAATCCGGCCCTGGCAAAATACACTGTTGCGCAATCCCATCCAATGGCGCGCTGGCCGAGGCGCCGCCAGCACGTGGCGCGGTGATCGGACATGCACGGTGCCTTAGCCGTCCCATCCTGCTTTCCTTTCCGGATTCCTTTCCCCATCTCGATTCGCCGGCCTTATCGGTCTATATTTGGCTAGTGCACGCGCACGCCGCGTTGCCTCGCTGCCGTGAGCGCGTGCCGGCACCGCTGCAGCACTGGCCTGCCCCGGCCCGACCGACCCTCTGCAGGAGCCAGCCATGTCACGCTTCCCGCCATTGCCGCCGTGCTTTGCCGATCGCCGCGAAGCCGGGATCTTTCTTGGACGGCACCTGGCGGAACGCGGCTTTGGCGCCGCTGCGGCTGGCGAGGCGCCGTTGGTGCTGGCGCTGCCGCGCGGCGGTGTGCCGGTTGCCTTCGAGGTGGCGCGGATCCTCGAGGGACGGCTCGATATCCTGCTGGTCCGCAAGATCGGCGCTCCCGGCTATCCCGAGCTGGCGCTGGGCGCGGTGGTGGAGGGCGACGCCGCTGGCAGTGCGCCGCTGACGGTGGCAAACGACGATCCCTGGACGCGCCGCGCACGCGACAGCGGTGCGTTCGATGCCGAGCGCGGCCGCCAGCTCGACGAGATCGGGCGGCGGCAGCAGCGCTATCGCGGTGGTGCGTCCGTGCCGGCCATGGCTGGGCGCACCGTGATCGTGGTGGACGATGGCGTGGCAACCGGCGCCACCATGCGCGCCGCGCTGGAGGGCGTGCGCCGGGCGCAGGCAAAGCGGGTGGTGGCGGCCGTGCCAGTTGCCTCCATCGAGGGCGAAGCCGGCCTGCGCGCCTCGGCGGACGAGGTGATCTGCCTGAACGTGCCAGCCAGCTTTGGCGCCGTCGGCGCGTTCTACCTGGATTTCAGGCAGACCACCGATGAGGAAGTGATGGCCTTGCTGCGCCAGTTCGCCTGCTGGCGCCCTGCTTGAGGTTGCGCTGCTGCCTGTGCGGGCGCCTTTAGCGCTGCGCCGCCAGCCTGGCCCGCAAATGCGGCACCAGCCCGCCGGCCTGCAGCAAGGCACGCAGGAATTCGGGGATCGGCTCGCAAGCCACGCGCTTGCCATCGGGCAGCATCAGGCAAGCCTGCTCGAGCTCGAGCCGCGCCGTGCCGCCATCCACCAGGCGCGTGACATCGGGGCAGATCAGCGCCGGCAGGCCCAGATTGATCGCATTGCGGTAGAAAAGGCCAGCGAAAGACGGCGCAATCACCGCGGCCAGGCCGAGATGGCGCAGTGCCTGCGGCGCCTGCTCGCGCGAGGATCCCACGCCAAAATTACGCCCGGCCACCAGCAGGTCGCCGGGGCGCACCGTGGCTGGAAACTCGGGACGCAGCCCGGCCAGGCAGTGGCGGGCAATCTCTTCGACACCCCCCTTCATATGGGCGCCGGGTGCCATCTGGTCGGTATCCACGTTGTCGCCAAAGCGCCAGATCCGGCCGCCCGGAAGGGGGGGGATGGGGGCTGGGCTCATGGCAGCAACCCGCGCGGGTCGGTGATGCTTCCGGTGACGGCGGACGCCGCCACGGTCAGCGGCGAAGCCAGCCAGACCGCGCTGCCGCTCTCGCCCATGCGGCCGGCAAAATTGCGCGCGGTCGAGGCGATGGCGCGGCTGTTGGCAGGAAAGCGGGAAGGGCCATAGCCCGCGCACGCGTTGCACGCATTGGGCAGCAATTGCGCCCCGGCATCCAGCAAGATGGCCAGCGTGCCCTCGCTCTCGGCCTGGCGCTGGTCGCGCAGCGAGGCGGGCGCCACCTGCAGCGTGACCCCCGGCGCCACGCGCCGGCCGCGCAGCACGCTGGCAGCCATGCGCAGGTCCTCCAGCTTGGCGCCGGTGCAGGCACCCAGGTAGGCGATGTCCACGCGTTGGCCGGCGGCCTGGTCGACCGGGCCGGTGTTGGCCGGTGAATGCGGCGCGGCCACCTGCGGCGCCAGCGCGGCCGCGTCGAAGCGGTGGTTCGCCAGCACTGGCGCGCCGGGCTCGGTGCGCCAGTGCGAGAGCGCGATGGCGTCGAGCGTCGCGGCGGGCACGCCGGCCTGTGCCAGCCAGGCCCGTGTGGTGGCGTCGGGGGCGATCAGGCCGGTCTGTGCGCCAAGCTCGGCACTCATGTTGGTCAGCGTCATGCGTTCCTGCATGGGCAGGGCCATCACGGCCTCGCCGGTATATTCGATGGCTTCATAGCGGCCGCCGTCCAGTCCCAGCCGGCCGCACAGGAACAGCATGATGTCCTTGGCGCAAACCCCGGCCGAGAGCCTGCCGTCCCATTGCAGGCGGATGGTATGCGGCACGCGCAACCAGATCTCGCCGGTGGCCAGCACGCCAGCCATCTCCGTCGCGCCGATGCCGAACATATAGGCCCCGAACGCGCCGCCGGTGGGGCTGTGGCTATCGCCGCCCACGATGAAGCGTCCCGGCAGCACGTGGCCGTGTTCGGGCAATACCAGGTGGCAGATGCCTTCGCCGTCGATGAAGTGGGGCAGGCACGCCTCGCGGACCCAGTCGCGGGTGAAGCGCACGATGGCCTCTGCCTCGGGATCGGCCGCGGGCAGGTAGTGATCGGTCACCACCACATAGCGCTCCGGGTCCCACACTTTGGCGCCCAGTTCGCGCAGCAGCGGCGCTACCCGGCGCGGGCCGCTGGAATCGTGCGACATGGCCAGGTCCACCCGGCACGTCACGATGGTGCCCGGCGTGACCGTCTCCAGGCCGGCAGCCCGGGCAACCAGCTTCTGCGCCAACGTGGCCGGGGTGTGGGCGGGCCCGGCAAGCGGTCTCATTCCGGCGTGGCTCCCGAATACTTGACCACCTTGGCCCAGCGCTTGATGTCATTGCGCACGAAAGCGGCAAAGGCCTCCGGCGAATTGCCGACCGGCTGCGCGCCGTCGAGCTCCAGGCGCTTGTGCACCGCGGGCGCTTCAAGGCCCTTGCGGGCAGCCTGGTATAGCGCCTGCAAGACGTCCGGCGGCAGGCCGGCGGGGCCGAACAGGCCGAACCAGGCGCTGGACTCGAACCCCTTGACGGTGGCGCCGATCGGCGCGACGCCGGGGAACTGCGGCAGCGGCGCCGGGCTGGTGACGCCAAGCACCTTGAGTTTCCCGCTCCTGACGTGCGGGAGCACATTGAAGGTACTGGCGAACATCAGGTCGACCTGGCCCGAGAGCAGGTCGGTAATGGCCGGCGCAGTGCCCTTGTAGGGGATGTTGACGATGTAGGTGTTCGTCATCATCTTGAACATGTCGCCGGCCAGGTGCACGGACGAACCCACCGAGCCGATCGCAAAATTCAGCTTGCCGGGCTTGCTCTTGGCCAACTGGATCAATTCCGGGATGTTATTCGCGGGCAGGCTCGGCGTGGCAACCAGCACGCTGGGGACAGTCGCCACCAGCGTGATCGGCGTGAAATCCTGGGCCGGGTCGAAGGGCAGCTTCTTGTACAGCGTGGCGTTGATGGTGTGGCTGGTGAAGCTCATCAGCAAGGTGGTGCCGTCGGGTGCGCTCTTGGCGACCAGGTCGGCGGCGATATTGCCGCCGGCACCCGGGCGGTTTTCCACCAGCACGGGCTGGTCCAGCTCCCGGGACATTTCCTGGGCGATGGTGCGCGCCAGCGTGTCCGTGGTGCCTCCGGCGGGCGCGCCCACCAGGATGCGGATGGGTTTGCGTCCGGCCACCTGGGCGCGCGTCGACGGCGCCTGCGCAAGCAAAGCAAGGCTGGCGGCGGCGCCGAGCAGCCCGCGCATTGCCTTGCGGCGCGAGGGGTGTGTGAGCGCTTGGGAGCGTGGTCGGCCCATGCGGGGAGCAGGCATCGCGGTTTCCTTCCAGGAAGATCGTGAGCGTGCAGTATCGCTTGCTTTTCTTACTCGCGCAGCCCCGTCCGTGCTTCGCGCTCCACCCACACGTTGGCGCTGTCGCCACCTGCGGGAGAGAGCTCCATGCGGTACTCGTAGCGGTCCGGACGGTATTGGCCTAGCAGGAATTGCACCGGGCGGCCAGCCTTGTCCAGCACCACGCGGCGCACCGCCAGCAGCGCACCGCCTACCGGCACGTCCAGCAACGGCGCTACCACCACGTCGGCCAGCCGGGCCGAGAGCGTCTGGCTGGCGCGCCCAAGCTGCACGCCCGCAGCCTCGAGCAGGCGCAGCATTGGCGTGATCTCGAGATCCTTGCGATTCAGGCCGCGGCCCAGGTCGGCCGGCAGATAGGCTGTGATGTGCGACAGAGGGCGGCTGCCGTAATGACGCACGCGCACCACCTTGACCACCGGGTCGCCCGGCTGCAGGCCAAGCGCTTCGGCGACTTCCGGGGTGGCATGCACATCGTCGATCGAGATCACCTTGACCGAGGTCTTCTGGCCCATGTCGATGATGTTGTCGAGCAGGCTGCCGGGCCGGTCGCCGAGCGTGACCGGCTTGATCGGATGCGGGTTGACGAAGGTGCCAAGGCCACGGTGACGGCGTACCAGACCCTCCTGCACCAGGCGGTCGAATACGCGCCGCATGGTCACGCGCGAGGCGTGAAACTGCTTGGCGAGGTCGATTTCACCGGGCAAGGGGCCTTGACCAAAGCGGCCTTCCACGATCTGTTGGCGTAGTACCACGTAAATCTGGTGATACAGGGGAACGACGGCTTCACTCATGGTTTCCCTTGTGATTGGGCGACAGGTTTGAATTAGCCTTAATGTACTTTAAATCAGACATAGAGCCTAGTCATGTTGCCATATGTTGCTTATTAGTTACTTAAACGTTGCGAAGGCGTTGCGCGCGCGCACCGCATAGGCAGCATGCAGCGCAATCTCCATACATTAAGGCCACTGCCCGGCAGGCAACACATGCCGTGCCGGACTGCAGCGGCCGGGTGTCATCCGAAGGTTTGAGACCCGTCGCGAGCGACGACCAGTGCACCGGCAGCGAGGCGTGTTTCATTCGCGATACAGCGCCTGCGGCCAAGGGTTTTCCTTAGGAACCCCGCTAAAGGCCTGATAGCAGGGGATTTTCGCCTGTCCCGGGGAAAGCCTGGCCATGCGATGCGTCCGGCCGTGTCACAGCCGTGTGACATGTCGTGTGCGGTTCACAGCGGCGGCGTCCGCGACTGTCCTCAGGAAGCTAGAAAAAGGCTGATTGGATGGCTTTGTAGCCCTTGTGTTTCAAGGGATTACGGGATTTGAACCGCTCCCTGGCACTGATTATGCGCAATGAGAGGCTGGTTTGGCGGAATGCCGGACCTGAGCCTTTAGCCGGCGTTCTCCCCGAGTGCCGGAGCGAGGCTGAGCCGCTGTGACATCCTCCTGGGAGCTTTGTATGAAAAAGACCTTACTTGCGTCGGCGATTGCTTTAGCCCTTGGGGCTGGCGGTCAGGCCTGGGCCAATCCGACGAACAACAATAGCGCGAAATCAGATGGCAGCAACACACAAACGGCCACTGCAACTTCAACTCAGTCCGGTAGTGGCGCTGCGGCAAACGAGAACTCCACGGCGTGGCAGGATTCCAGCACTCACACCAAGGTAGACACCAAGACCTCGACCAAGAACACCACCGTTACCAAGACCAACGCCGATAACAAGGGCAAGGTCACCTTCGACGCTGGCTATGGCAACGCTGGCGCCAACAACGGCAGCACGGCCACCGCCAACTTCAGCAACTCCTTCAACAGTAGCAAGGCCATCGCAATCAGCAAGCTATCTGGCTCGGTGAGCGGCATCTCGATCGGCAATATCGGCAACGTTGCCACCAACAACGGCAACGCCAATGGCGGCGCCGGTGGCAAGGGCGGCGCTGGATATGGCGGCACCGGCAAGGGCGGCACTGGTGGCAACGGTGGCAACAGCGGCAATGGCGGCAACGGCGGCAGCGGCGGTTCGGCTACCAATGGCAGCGCCACTGCAGGCTATGCCTCCAACGGCAGCGCCAATGCGGGCGACGGCGGCAATGGCGGCAAGGCCGTTGGCTGGGGCGGCGACGGCGGCAACGCCAAGGCGTCTGGTGGCGATTCGCTCGCTGGCAGTGCTGGCCTGGGTGGCAAGGGCGGCAGTGTCTACAGTGACGGCGGCGGCGCGCTCGGCGCGGCAAAGACGGGCAGCGGCGGCAAGGGCGGCAGCGCCGGTAGTGACGGCGGTGGCGCGCTTGCGGCAAGCGTTGGCGTCGGCGGAGACAGCAAAGCCAAGGGCAACAATGGAAGTGGTGGCAACGGCAGTGCCGGTACGGCTACTGCGACCGGTGGCGCCGCATCGGCATCGGGTGGCGCCGGTGGCTCCAGTGGCGCTGGCACGGCTGTGGCTACCGGCGGTGCAGCCGGCGGCACGGGCGGCGCAGGCGGCTCGGGTAGCGGCGGCGCGGCGACCTCTACTGCCGGCGCAGCCACTGGCACGGGCGGCGCGGGCGGTGCCCAAACCAGCGTGGCCGGCAACGGCGGTGCAGGCGGTAGCGCGACCAATGGCGGCGCATCGACCATGGCCAGCAACGGTAGCGCAACGGCCGGCAACGGCGCGGTTGGCGCGGCATCCGGCGCCGGTGGCGCTGGCGGCGTGGGCATGGGCGGCACCGGTGGTACCGGCAATGGCGCAGTGGGCGGAGCCGGCGGTGCCGGCGGTAGCAACTCTGTCAATGCTGGCACCTTCAATATGTCCAACACCATGACCAGCGTTGGTCAGTCGGCGGCGGGCATCATGATCGCCAACCAAAACAGCGGCTTCGCTTCGCTGGTGCAACAAAGCGTCAACGTCCAGGCCAACCTGGCGGTCGGCAAGTAAGGCAAGTGCGCGGTGGTGGCGCGCGCAGCGGGTGGATGGCCCGCGCGCACGTCCCGCCGGCACGGCTTGACTCCGGCAACTTAGGGCATTCCGGCGCGTTGTTCGTGTCCGGGATGCCCATTCGACGAAGAGTCCACTCGTCTCTTGTGTGAGCGTCAGGATGGGGACGCCAAACAGAAGGCTGAAGGAGACACCAATGCGATCGGTCCGCTCCGCTGTCATCGCGATGACGGCAGCAATCCTGGTTTGGCCTGGCCTGCAGGCCTACGCCGAGCCGCAGCCCGCGGGGCCATCTGCCGCAGTGCCTGCGGTCAACACCGGCACCGCCACGGAACACAGTGCGGCGGCACCGGACCAAACACCTCCCGCGACCGCGCGTGAGCGCGGCGTTCTCGCCGGTCTTGGCAAGCCTGTCGGCAGCGACAAACTGCAGGATATCCGTGGCGGCTCCGAGCTCGTGGTCAATGACATGCGTCTGGCCGGCACGGTGGCGGACAACAGCGCCAACCGTGTGATCAGCGGCTCCAACAGCATTGCCGAAGGGTCTTTCGCCAGTGCCGCGGGTTTGCCTACCGTGATCCAGAACACGGGTTCCAATGTGCTGATCCAGAACGCGACCATCATTAACGTCCAGTTCAAGCCATGACGCTGCGCAAGCTGCTTTTGCAGGCTACGCTGCTGCTGGTTTCGGCCAGCGCACCGCTGGCCTGGGCCGACTACGCCGTCGTCACGGGCGATGGCGGCAACTACTACAACGTACGGGTGACCAGCCTCAAGGAGGCGCGGTACAAGACCACCATTCGCCAGCAATACGACTTTAGTTGCGGCTCCGCCGCCGTGGCGACGCTGCTCACCTACCAGTATGGCTATCCGGTCAATGAGCAGACAGTGTTCCAGAACATGTACGTCAACGGCGACCAAGCCAAGATCCGGCAGGAGGGCTTCTCGCTGCTGGATATGAAACGCTTCCTGGAGTCGCGCGGCTTCCTGGCCGACGGCTATGAATTGCCGCTTTCCAAGCTGGAGGAAACCCAGATCCCGGCCATCGTGCTGGTGATCGAGAATGGCTACCACCATTTCGTCGTGGTCAAGGGCGTGCATGGCAACCGCGTGCTGGTCGGAGATCCGGCGCTGGGCACGCGCGCGCTGTCGCGCGAGCACTTCGAGCAGATCTGGGACAGCCATTTGCTGTTCGTGATTCACAACCGCGAGGAATCGGCGCGGTTCAATCTCGCAGCCGATTGGCGCATCGCGCCAAGCGGCCCTTATTCGATGGGCATCAACCGGGATAGTCTGTTCTTCACCGTCATGCCTTCGCATGGCGGTAGCGATTTCTAAGGAACGTACCATGTTCCAGACATCCTCAAAGCCAGCGCAGCGCCGCCGCGGCGGGGCCGGTTCGGCCACCGCAGTGGTGTTGCTGGGCGCTGGCCTGGCCTGCGCCGGGCAAGCGCGGGCCGACGAAGGCACCGGGATCGAGGCGCTCGGCTCGCATAGCGCGTCCGGCGCCGCCGGCCTTGCCGCAGCGCCGGCCGTGCCGGAGCAAACCGATAACCGGACCGATAACCCTTACCTGGCTGCCGCGCTCGGCAGCATGGCCGGCCGGACGCCGGCCCAGCAAGAACCCATTGCGGCGCCCCTGGCGGACCACCCCGCCGAAGTCGCGCTGGATCCCACGACAGATAGCAGCGGCGCGCTCGAGGCCGCATCCGAGCCATCCGGGCCATCCGCTCCATCGGATACCAAGGATCTCCAGGCCGCGGCACCACCGCCGGCGGCGCAGGCCGACACGGTTGCCTGGAAGCCGGTGGCGGACAAACACCTGCAAGACCTGCGCGGCGGCTTTGCCGCAGCCGCGCGGCCGGCCGCCGATGCGTCCGGCGACCCCGCCATCGCGAGGCCTGAAGCCGTGCGCGCGCAAGCACCGGCACCGCAGGTGCACGCGGCTCGCACCACCATGGCGAGCTGGAAACCCGTGGCGCAGGAGCGCCTGGATGACCTGCGTGGCGGCTTCGACGTTGGCGGTGGGCTGCAGGTTTCGTTCGGTATCGAACGCTCAGTGCTGATCAACGGTGCATTGGTGGTGTCAACCAGTCTTACTATTCCCGATGTGAGCCGCATCACCGCCGATCAGGCGACACGGTTGGCCGCGGCACTCGGTGTGGCGACCGGCGCCGGGGCGGCGGCGGCCACGGCCGTGGGCAACGCGCTGGCCTCCAATCCCGTGACCGCCGGCACCAGCGGGGCCAACGGCAGCGGCGCAGCAGGAGGCAGCAGTAGCAGTACCGGCACCAGTGCCAGCGCCAGCGCGGGCACCGTGGTGACCAGCCTGCCGGCGACAGCGATCGCGGCGGCCGGTGCCGCGGTAACTACCAACGGCGTCCTGAGCCTGATCCAGAACGGGCCGGGCAATAGCGCCGCGGCGAGCATGCTGGCCGGTGCGCCGGTGACGGTGATTCAGAACACGTTGAACAATCAGTCGATCCAGAACTTGGTGACCATCAACGCAGGGGTTAACACCTTGCAGGCATTCCGCGCCCAGGTGGCCAACGCGACGTTGAACAGTGCATTGCTCAGTGCAGCCGGCAGGCATTGAAGACGGACGACTGGCAGCAAGTTGCGCAAAGAGAGAGAGGCAGTATGGGTTAAGCAGGTTGCGGACTCCTGTGCGAAGTAGTCCGCCGTCCGGGGGAGGAAGGCGAAATGAAAAAAGGGTCGCTGCGAGGCATCCGTCAGGCCGGGTGTTCGACATTGCTGTTGCTGAGCGGGATGGCACAGGGCCAGACCCCACCCGACGAAGGACCGGCCGCGGCAAAGCTGGAGGCGCTAAAGCGGGAGGTGACCGAGCAGGCCGCCACCCTGGAGCAGATGAAGCGCTCGATGGCGGAGCAGGAGGCCACCATCCGCGAGTTGCGCAGCGTGCTGGGCACCGACGTGCTGGCGAGAAAGCGCGGCGGCCAGCGTGCGCCTGGCACCGGCGGCGTGACCCCTGGCGATACCGCCACCAATGCCGCTGCCGCCGCTGCCGGCTCGGCGGGCACGCAAGGCTTGCCCAATACCAACAACCTGCCGCAAGCCAGCGACAGTCCCCCTAACAACAACCAGAGCAGTGCGCAGGACAGCACCCAGATGGCTCTCGCCGGCGACGAGCAGCCGGTGGGAAAACCACCCGAAGCCAACACGGCCCCTCCTGCGATCGCGCCGATCTTCGATCAGCCAGGCGTGCTGACACCCGCTGGCAAGCTGGTGGTCGAGCCAAGCTTCCAGTACGGATATTCGTCCAGCAACCGGGTGGCGCTGGTTGGCTACACCATCATCCCCGCGATCCTGATCGGCCTGATCGATGTGCGCGAGGTCAAGACCTCGACCTACATCGAAGCTGTCGCGCTTCGCTACGGCCTCACCAAGCGCCTGGAGATCGAGGCCAAGGTGCCCTACGTGCAGAGTTCCGGCTCGACGATCAGCCGTGAAGTCTTTACCGGCACCGCGGTCGATAACGTCTTCAATGCCAGCGGCAAGGGGCTGGGCGACGTGGAGGCGACCCTGCGCTACCAGATCAACTACGGCAACGAGAAAATGCCGTACTTCATCGGCTGGCTGCGCTACAAATCCGCCACCGGCAAGAGCCCCTTCGATGTGGTGACCGATTGCGTGACGCGCTGCGTGGGCAATACCACCGGCACCGGCCTGCCGCTGGGGCTGCCCACGGGTACCGGCTTCCAGGCGATCCAGCCAGGCATTACGTGGTTGTTGCCGACCGACCCAGCGGTGTTTTTCGGCACCTTCAGCTATCTGCACAATTTCGCTCGGGACAATGTCAGCCGCACGGTACTGAACGGGCAACAGGAGTCGCTTGGCAAGATCGCGCCGGGCGATATCTTCGGCTTCAATTTCGGTATCGGCCTCTCGCTCAACGAGCATGCCTCGTTCAGTATCGGCTACGACCAGAGCATCATCTGGCCGACCAAGCAGAACGGCTCGACGGTGCCGGGCTCGGTGCGGGTGACGCAAGGCACCTTGCTGGTGGGCTATTCCTATCGGTTCAACAGCCGGTACACGCTGAACGTATCGGTCGGCGCCGGGCTGACCACCGACACGCCAAACCTGACGGTAACCGTGCGCTTGCCGATCACATTCTGATGTAAGCCGCGCACACGAACGGGCAGAAAACGGCGCGAGGTGACGCGTGGGCGGCATCGCTGCGATGTTGCCTTGCGCTCCCCCCGCGACTGGCGTACAAATGAAAAAACCCGTCCCCAGGGCGGATACGGATGCACCTCCACCATCTGGCTTGGCTGGCATGGTTGCGTGAAGGCGACTCCGCATGCACACCGCTGCCGGGATAGTCCGAAACGGCCTGACGTGGCCTGAAGCGAGGAGAGAGTCATGCGCAAACGTATCTTCTGGTTGTTGCCCGATCTGGCGAGTGCTCGCCGCACCATGGACGACTTGCTGCTGGCTCGCATCGAGAACAGCCATATCCACTTTGTCGCGCGCGATGGCGCCGATATGAGCGGCTTGCATGAAGCCAACCTGTTCCAGACTTCCGATATCGTCCATGCCGCCGAGATGGGGCTGATGGTGGGCGGTGGCATCGGCATCGTGGCAGGTGCGCTGGTGGCGATGTTCCCGATCGTCAGCGATACCCCGCAATGGGGCCTGGTTGGCGTGCTGGCGGTGCTGGGCGCGGTGTTCGGCGCCTGGGCGTCCAGCATGATCGGCTGCTCCGCGCCCAACAGCCGGCACAAGGCCTTCGAAAAGGACATCGAGGAAGGCAAGATCCTGCTGATGGTGGACGTGCCGCGTGGCCGCGTCGAGGAAATCGAAGCGCTGCTGCAATCGGCCCACCCGGAAGCTCGCTTCGCCGGGCTGGATCCCGCCGTACCCGCTTTTCCCTGAGTTCTCCCTTGCGCTTGCCCTCATCCTGATGGGCAGGACGGTCCCGTTGTCACGCCGAGGCTCGGCGGCCTGAGGGCCGCCTGCCCCGGCGGGCCAGCTCCCGATATTTCCCCAGCCGAGCCCTCCCTCGCCGCTTTTGCAACAGCGATTTGCCGAATCGCCTTGCTTTGAGGTAATTTGCTTGTCGCCGCGCCCATCCGTGGCGCGCATGACAAAGCAAAAGATTCGCAAACGAACGAGGGGTCGGAGATGAAGACAACATGGATGGCGTGCGGCCTGCTGGCCGCCACGCTGGGTGGGCTTGCGCCGCTGGCACAGGCCGAGCAAGGGGTCACCAGGACCACCATCAAGATCGGGCAATCGGCCGGGGTGACCGGGCCGGTGGCGGGCTCGGTCAAGGAGCAGATCGCCGGGGCGCAGGTCTACCTGAAAACGGTCAACGCCAACGGCGGTGTAGGAGGGCGGCGCATCGAGCTGGTGACGTACGACGACGGCTTCGACGCCAAGCGCACGCCCGACAATGTGCGCAAGCTGGTCCAGGAAGACAAGGTGTTCGCGCTCTTCATGGTGCGCGGCACGCCGCAGAACGAAAGCATCCTGCCCATCGTCAACACCGAGAAGGTGCCGCTGGTGGCGCCGCTGACCGGCGCCATCACCTTGCACCGCCCGGTCAACCGCTACGTGTTCAACGTACGCGCCAAGTACCAGGACGAGGTGGCCCGCGCAATCAACCATCTTGCCACCTCGGGCATGACCCGCATCGCCATCTTCTACGCCAACGACGGCTTTGGCCAGGACGTGTTCGAAGGCTTCAGCACCGCGCTGCAGGCGCGTGGCGTGCAGCCGGCGGCCAGTGCCTCGTTTGCGCGCCCGATGGGCGATATCCAGGCCGGTGTCACCGCCATCAACAAGGCCGGCCCGCAAGCGGTGCTGGTCATCGGCTCCGGCTCCGAGGCGGCGCGGCTGATCAAGGAACTGCGCCGCGGCGGCAGCCAGGCGCAGTTCGTCACGCTGTCCAACAACGCTGCCGACTCCTTTATCAAGGAGCTCGGCGAGGATGCGCGCGGCCTGATCATCACGCAGGTGGTGCCAGGCACCAATTCAAGCCAGATGAGCATTGCCAGCGAATACCGCAGCCTGGCGCGGCAGCAAGGCGTGGACCCGAGCAATGCCGGGATGGAGGGTTTCATGTCGGCCAAGGTGCTGGTAGAGGGCTTGCGCCGTGCCGGGCCGGACCTGACGCGCGAGCGGCTGGTCGGCGCGCTGGAGAGCCTGCGCGACTATGACCTCGGCGGCATCCTGATCAGCTACAGCCCGACGCGGCATACGGGTTCGTCGTTTGTCGAAATGTCGATCGTGTCGTCCACCGGCAAGCTGA
Source organism: Cupriavidus sp. GW821-FHT02F09 (assembly GCF_059421605.1). Lineage (NCBI taxonomy): Bacteria > Pseudomonadati > Pseudomonadota > Betaproteobacteria > Burkholderiales > Burkholderiaceae > Cupriavidus > Cupriavidus sp. GW821-FHT02F09. The sequence goes on along the minus strand of NZ_JBWKVH010000022.1, from coordinate 948 downwards.
TCCGCTAGGCCCGCTGCGGTATAGTCGCCGCATGGCTACCTTACCTTTTTCCCTCGAAGGCCGCGTGGCGCTGGTCACCGGCGGCGCGCAAGGCCTGGGCCAGGCGATTGCCGCCGGGCTGGCGCAAGCCGGTGCACACGTCATCGTCGCCGCGCGCAACGCCGAGCGCGTGCATGCCGCCGTTGCCGCGCTGGCCGCTGACGGCGGCCGCGCCGAGCCGCTGGTGCTCGACGTCACCGATGCGGCCGCGGTTGACGCCGCCTTCGCCCACATCGATGCCACGCATGGCCGCCTGGATATCCTCGTCAACAACGCCGGCGCGCGCAACCGCAGCAATATGGCGCACCTGGACGCGGCGGACCTGCGCGAGATGCTGGAGACCAACCTGGTGGCGCCTTACGCCTTGTGCCGCCACGCGGCGCAGCTGATGCGGCGCGGGCGCTACGGTCGCATCGTCAATGTCAGCTCGATTGCCGGGCAGGTGGCGCGTGCCAACGATGTGCTGTATCCCGCTACCAAGGGTGGGCTCGATGCGCTGACGCGCGCCATGGCAGCGGATCTCGGGCGCGACGGGGTGACTGTGAATGCGGTTGCGCCCGGGTATTTTGCTACCGAGCCTAATCAGCCGATGGTGGATGACGCTGGCGTTGCCGAGTGGTTGCGGCAGAGGACTGCGCTTGGGAGGTGGGGGCAGCCGGAGGAGATTGCGGGGGCGGTGGTTTTTCTGGCTTCGGGGGCGGCTTCATATGTTACTGGGCATGTTTTGGCGGTGGATGGGGGGTATCTGGCGCATTTTTGATTTTTGATTTTGGGTTGAAACTGCAACTGCAACTTATTAACTTCAAAGTCAAAAGCAACTGCGGTTTCACCTCCCCTGCGGGGCGGCGACTGTGGTGGTCAAGTAAACCTGGACACTTTCTCAGGCAGCTTCCACCTTTAAATCCTCGT
>NZ_JBWKVH010000021.1:0-120436 GCF_059421605.1 Cupriavidus sp. GW821-FHT02F09 | reverse complement strand
GCTGGCCCAGCCCATGCTCGGCGGAGATCGAGCCGCGGTGGGCGTGCACGCTGTCATGCACGATCAGGTTGATGGCTGCCGAGTTGCCGAGGAAGGCATCGTGGCTTTCGCCCACGGGCGGCGACACGTTGTAGTGCAGGTTGCCGTCGCCGAGATGGCCGAAGGTGACCATGCGCGCGCCGGGGAAGGCATGCTGGATCAGGGCGTCGGTGGTGTCGATGAAGTCGGCGATGCGCGAGATCGGCACGGCGATGTCGTGCTTGATGTTCTTGCCATCGTCGACCTGGGCGAGCGGGATATGTTCGCGCAGGTTCCAGAAGTCGCGTGACTGCTGCACGGATTCGGCGACTACCGCGTCTTGCACCACGCCGGCTTCGAAGGCAGTTTCCATCAGCGCTTCGAAGATCGCGCGCGCATGGTCTTCGCTTTCGTTGTCGGACTGTTCCAGCAGCACGACTTGGGGGTGCGGGCGGTCGAACGGATAGCGCAGTTGCGGGTAATGCGTGGTGACCAGCGACAGGCACCGCTCGGACATCAGCTCGAAGCCGGTCAGCATGGCGCCTGCGCGCTGCTGGGCGATGGCCAGCAGGGCCAGCGCAGCGCGCGGGTTGGCCACGGCTGCCAGCGCGGTGACGCGAGCGCGCGGCAGCGGGTAGAGCTTCATCACAGCGGCGGTGATGATGCCGAGCGTGCCTTCCGCCCCGATGAACAGGTCGCGCAGGTCGTAGCCGGTGTTGTCCTTGCGCAGGCCGCGCAGGCCGTCCCAGATCTCGCCGGCAGGCGTTACCACCTCCAGCCCCAGGCAAAGCTCACGCGTATTGCCATAGCGCAGCACGGCGGTGCCGCCGGCGTTGGTGGAAAGGTTGCCGCCGATGGTGCAACTGCCTTCCGCGGCCAGGCTCAGCGGGAACAGCCGCCCGTGCTCGCGCGCGGTGTCCTGCAACTGCTGCAGGATCACGCCGGCTTCCACGGTGATGGTGTTGTTGAGCGGGTCCACCTGCCGCACGCGGTTCAGGCGTTGCAGCGAAATCACCACCGAAGCCTGGTCCGCCTGCGGCGTGGCGCCGCCGCATAGCCCCGTATTGCCGCCTTGCGGCACCACGGCGAGCTTGTGTGCGTGGCAGGCGTGCACGGCGGCGGCGACTTCTTCCGCCGAGCCCGGCCGCAGCACCGCCACTGCCTCGCCCGTGTAGCGCTTGCGCCAGTCGGTCAGGTAGGGGGCTTGATCGGCGGCGTCGGTCAGCACGTGCTGCTCACCGAGCGCGGCGCGGCACAGGGCAAGGAAGGAATCGAGGTGCGAGGCGTTCATGGCGGTGGGTCCGGGAGGGCGGCCGCTGTGAGGGCGGCCGCGCTGAGATGGATCGGTGCGGGCTGATGGCAAGCTCGCCGGCGTGGTCATTTGCCGGGCTTGGCCGGCTGCAGGGCCTTGGCGCGGCGCTTGTAAGGGCGCAGGTAGAGGATGGTGCCGAAGAAGAACAGCAGCGTCAGCGCCACCTCGGTCCACGCCAGCGTGGAAGATGGGGCGCGGTCGCTGGTGGCGCGCACGATGCCTTCGGTGAAGAACAGCAGGATCAGCATCGACGACCACTGCATGGTGTAGCGGTTGCGGGTCAGCACGCCGCGCAGCGGCAGCAGCAGGGGCAGGAACTTGAGGATCAGCCAGGAGCCGCCCGGACGCAGCGGCGCCAGGAACCATTCCCAGGCGATGCACAGCACGATCAGCGCAATCAAGCTGCCGGCGCTCAGGCGCCACAGGGCGGCATTGTGCAGCGCGCCGTCGCTGGCGTTGGCGGCGGACGGGGCCGTGGCGTGCGACGCGTCCGGGACTTTCGGGGCGGCGCTCATGCGCGGCTCCTGCCGGCCAGGCGCAGCGCGGTCTCGGCCAGGCGCTTGCCCATGGCGCGCGCGAGCGCGGCTTCCTCCTCGGACACCGGCGCGCTGTTGTCCACGCGCGCGTGGTGGCTTGGGCCGTAGGGCGTGCCGCCACCGGTGGTGGTCATCAGTGCGCTTTCCGAATAGGGCAGGCCCATGACCAGCATGCCGTGATGCAGCAGGGGCAGCATCATGGACAGCAAGGTGGTTTCCTGGCCCCCGTGCAGGCTGCCGGTGGCGGTGAACACGCAGGCGGGCTTGCCGGTGAGGGCGCCGGACAGCCACTGGGCCACCGTGCCATCGAGGAAGTACTTCATCGGCGCGGCCATGTTGCCGAAGCGCGTGGGGCTGCCCAGGGCCAGGCCCGCGCATTCCTCGAGGTCGCGCAGTTCCGCGTAGGGCGGGCCTTGCGGGGGGATATCCGGGGCGGTGGCTTCGCTCACCGTCGAGACCGGCGGCACCGTGCGCAGGCGCGCCTGGGCGCCGGGCACGCTGTCGATGCCGGTGGCGATGAGTTCGGCCAGCTTGCGGGTGCTGCCGTGGCGGCTGTAGTAGAGGACTAGGAGTTCGGTCATGGACGGGGCTACGGCGCCTGACGGTGTAACCGGGGAGGCGCCAGGATGGAGCGGTCCCGGGAGGCAGGCCGGGTTTGTGCCTTGCGCGGCGCGCGAGGGCAATGCGCGTATTATAGTTGCGGCCTCGCCACGGAATCCGGTAAGGAGTTTGCCCCCGCATGTTTGCCGCCCGCATCGTTCGCCTGCGCAGGGAATGGAATCTGCAAAAACTACGCGCGCTCACGCGCTACGCGCTGCGCCGCGCTGGCGAAGGCCGCTTGCCGCAGGTCGCGGCCAGCCTGACATTCACCACGGTACTGGCGGTGGTGCCGGTGCTGACGGTGGCCTTCGCCTTGCTGGCGGCCTTCCCGGTGTTCCGCGAGTTTCGCAGCGCGACCGAATCCTTCCTGTTCCAGAACCTGATTCCTGGCAACGTCAGTAATTCCATCACCAGCTACCTTGGCCAGTTCGCCAAGAATGCCAAGGGCTTGACGGCGGTGGGCCTGGGTGGCTTGATGGTGACTTCGGTGCTCACCATGCTGACGGTGGAGGACGCGCTCAACGCGATCTGGCGGGTCAAGCAGCGCCGCCCGCTGGCGCAGCGCGTGCTGGTGTTCTGGGCCGTGTTGACGCTGGGCCCCGTGCTGATCGGTGCCAGCCTGTCGATCAGCTCCTACCTGATCTCGGTCTCGGCCGGTTATGTCGGCACCATGCCGTTCGGGCTGGGGCTGGTGGTCGGCCTGACGCCGGTGCTGCTGTCGGCGGTCGCCTTTGCCTTCCTCTACACGGCCGTGCCCAACGCCAACGTGGAGTGGCGCGACGCGATCGCCGCCGGGCTGGTGGCAGCGCTGGCCTTCGAGCTGGCCAAACGCGGCTTCGGCTACTTCGTCACCCATATCCCGACTTACACCGCGGTCTACGGCACCTTTGCCGCGCTGCCGATCTTCCTGCTGTGGATCTACCTGAGCTGGCTGGTGACGCTGCTGGGTGCCACCATCGCCGCCAACCTGCCGGTGATCCGGCAGGGCTACTGGCGCCGCCGCACCTTTGCCGGCAGCGAGTTCTTCGACGCGCTGGGCGTGCTCTACCTGCTCTATCGGGCGCGGGACGAAGTGCCGCGCAGCGTCGGCGAGCTCGACCTGGGGCGCAAGCTGCGGGTGGAGGCGGACTACCTGGCTGGCCTGCTCGGCAAGCTCAAGGGCATGCATCTGGTCGGCAGGCTGGCGCAGGATCGCGGGCAGGCGCACTGGGCGCTGCTGTGCGATCCGGGCCAGGTGACGCTGCGCACGCTGCACGACCGGCTGGTGCTGAACCTGCCGCGCCTGCCGCGCACGGCGCTAGCGCAGCAACTCCAGGGCGCCGATGCGCTCAAGCAGGTGCTGGACAACCCGCGCCTGGACCAGCCGCTGGAGGCCGTGTTCCGGCGCCAGCAACAGGATCAACAGGCGCAAGCGCAGGCCGGGCCGGCCGCCCAGGAACGCCCCGCCGATCCCGCGCGGCGCACCCTGGAGGTGGTGCCGCCCGGCTGGCACGGCCAGGTCTGAAGGCCGCGCGGGCCTAGAAAGGAATCCTGCCGCGCCAGATATCGCCGTACATCACCCAGTCGCCCATCAGGCTGTAGAACGGATGGCGGAAGGTGGCGGGCCGGTTTTTCTCGAAGACGAAATGGCCGACCCAGGCGAAGGCATAGCCGGACACTGCGGCTGCTGCCAGCCACCACCAGTTGCCGCTGAGCAGCAGTGCAAGCAGGCACAGCAATGCCACGGTGGAACCAGCGAAATGCAGGCGGCGGCAGGTGGGGTTGCGGTGCTCGTTCAGGTAGAAGGGGTAGAAGGCGGCGAAATTCTCGAACTCACGGGGGTGGGCCTGGGGCATGGCGGGGGCCTGTGGGGTGTTCGGGGGCTTTTAGTTTAGGTGGGGGGGATTGTCACTGCAATTGCTAACCGTCAAAGGCAACTGCGGTTTCACCACCCCTGCGGGGCGGCGACCTACTTTCTTGTCTTGCCAAGAAAGTAGGCAAAGAAGGCGCGCCGGTGTACGGCCTGGGCACACCTTGACGGCTCACTTCGCATCGCGCTTGGGTGTTTCCCGCCCCTTAGGGCGGGAAACACGGCTACCACAGTTGGTTGATCTTGCGGCTGGTTGGCTCCCCTCTCCCACTTGTGGGAGAGCAGCCGGGGAGAGGGCGGGCGCTCGCTACGCCGCCGCCTTCAAGCTGCCGCTACCACTTTGCGCGCAAACGCCGCCAGCGCGTCCAGTACCTCATCCGGCCTTTCCCCCATCAGCGCGTGCCCGCAGGGCACCGTGACCGTGCTGGCCGATGCCATCCTGGCGGCGAGCGCCTGGGCGGCCTTGGGCGAGGTCATCATGTCCTTGCTGCCGCTGATGAACAGGGCGGGACAGCGCACGGCGGCCACCGCGGCGTCGCCGTTGGCGTAGGCGTTGCAGGCGGAGAAGTCGTTGTGGAAGACGTGGCCTTCAGGGTTGCGTTGTGCCACGCGTTCCATCAGGCGCTGGCTGCCGCCTTGCATCCACGAGCCCGGTCCCGGCGAGGAGGGCTTGTTGGCGAGGCTGGAGTGCGACCACGCGTTGACCATGGCGATGGCCTGGTCCACGCGGTTGAGCGAGGCGTCGAGCAGGGCGTCGGCAACCTTCATCGGATAGGCCGTGGCAAGCAGGGCGATGCCGCGCACCGCGTCAGGGTGGCGGGCGGCCGTTTCCAGGGCGATCAGCGAGCCCATGCTGTGCCCGAAGACCAGCGCGGGGGCGCTTACTCCGGCCGCGCGCACCAGTTCGATCACCCAGTCGGCCATGGCCTCGACCGTCTTGAGGGGCATGCCCTCGCTGCGGTTGTGGCCGGGCAGGTCCACCGCCAGCACGCTGAAGCCGTGATTGGCGAACCAGCGCGTCTGCAGAGCCCAGACGCTGTGGTCGTTCTGCGCGCCGTGCACGAACACGGCACAGGGCAGGGCGGGGTCGAAGGGTTTGCCGCCGGTGTAGGCGTAGGCCTTGTGGCCTGCGATCGTCAGTTCCATCAGGCTTGCCCTCCCTTGGCGCTCATGGCTTTCTCGGCTGCCTTGAGGCCGCGCTTGAGGTCGTCGATGAGGTCGTCCGGGTCTTCCAGTCCGACCGATAGACGGATGGTGCCTTCGCTGATGCCGGCGGCCTGCAGCGCCGCGGCGTCCATGCGGAAGTGGGTGGTGGAGGCCGGGTGGATCACCAGCGAGCGGGCATCGCCCACATTGGCCAGGTGCGAGAACAGCGCCAGGCTTTCGATGAAGCGCTGGCCCGCGGCACGGTTGCCCTTGAGGTTGAAGCTGAACACGGCGCCCGCGCCGCGCGGCAGCAGGCGCTTGGCGAGTTCGTAGTCCGGGTGGGATTCCAGCTCCGGATAGGCGACCGACTCGACCATCGGGTGCGACACCAGGAACTGCACCACGCGGCGCGCGTTGTCCACATGGCGGGCCATGCGCAGCGGCAGCGTCTCGATGCCCTGGAGCAGTTGCCAGGCGGCCATCGGGCTCAGGCAGGCGCCGAAGTCGCGCAGGCCTTCGCGGCGCGCGCGCAGCAGGAACGGCGCCACCGTGCTCTCCTCGGTGAAGACCATGTTGTGGAAGCCAGCATAGGGTTCCGACAGCTCCGGGAAGCGCCCGGAGGCTTCGAAGTCGAAGGTGCCGCCTTCCGCCAGCACGCCGCCGATGGTGGTGCCATGGCCGCCCAGGAACTTGGTGGCCGAGTGATAGAGCAGGCCGGCGCCCAGGTCGAAGGGCTTGAGCAGGTAGGGCGTGGTGAAGGTGGAGTCGACCAGCAGCGGGATACCGTTGTCCTGGCCGAGCTGCGCCAGGGTCGGGATGTCGAGCACGTCCAGCCCAGGGTTGCCCAGGGTCTCGCCGAACAGCAGCTTGGTCTCGGGCCGGATGGCAGCGCGCCAGGCGTCGATGTCGCGCGCCTGCACGAAGGTGGTCTCGATGCCGAAGCGGCGCAGCGTGTAGTGCAGCAGGTTGTGCGAGCCGCCATACAGGGCGCTGGACGCCACGATGTGCGAGCCCGCGCCCATCAGCGTCGCCACCGCCAGATGCAGCGCGGCCTGGCCCGAAGCCACGCCGATCGCGCCGGCGCCGTTCTCCAGGGCGGCGATGCGCTCCTCGAAGACGGCGACCGTCGGATTGGAGATGCGGGAGTAGACGTGGCCCGCGCGTTCCATATTGAACAGCGAGGCGGCGTGCTCGCTGTCTTTAAAGACGAAGGATGTCGTCAGGTGGATGGGCGTGGCCCGCGCCCCCGTGGCGGGGTCGGGAGCGGCGCCAGCATGCAGCGCCAGGGTGTCGAAACGGGTACCGGACATGGCTTCAAGGGCTAGAGTTGTCTCCGGATCGCATCGTAGCATCCGCTGCTGCCGGGGGCACGGCAAATAGCCTTGGCGGCCCCGGCGGCGGCCCGTGCTTTACTTGGGCGGCTGGTTTCGGCTAGGATCGGCGCATCAGGCCATGCCGGCGGCGGCAGGTAATAAACAGCAAAACAGCAGATTCAGAGAAGCGGAGACCATCATGAAAGTCAGCGACATCCTGCAGATCAAGGGCAACACGCTCTATACGGTGAAGCCGGAAACGTCACTGCTGCTGGCGGTCAACATCATGGCAGAGCACGATATCGGCTCGCTGGTGGTGATGGAATACGGCGACCTGGTCGGCATGCTGACCTTCCGCGAGATCATCAAGACGCTCTCCGCCAACGGGGGCAACGTCGGCACCACCAGCCTGCGCAAGGTCATGGACGACGCGCCGCTGACCTGCACCATGGAGACGGACGTCAATGAAGTCCGCCGCATGATGCTGGAGCGCCACACCCGTTACCTGCCGGTGCTGGACAACCGGACGCTGATGGGCGTGATTTCGTTTTACGACGTGGCCAAGGCCGTGGTGGAAGAGCAGAGCTTCGAGAACCGCATGCTCAAGGCCTACATCCGCGACTGGCCGGAAGAAAAGAGCGATTGAGCCGCCCATGGCGCGAGAGGCGCCACGTAGCGGCGGCCGGGTTGGGCCGATCGAGGCGCTGCGGGCTGTGCACCCTCCTGGGGCGCGCCCATAGTCCGTACAAGTGGTAAATGCCGCGCAACGACGCGGCATCTTTTTGAGCCGACTGCGACATGAGCGCTACATGAGCCAACAAAACCAATTCCGTCTGCTCCGCACGCGCCGCTTCGCGCCCTTCTTCTGGACCCAGTTCCTGGGCGCCATGAACGACAACCTGTTCAAGGTCGCCTTCACCTCGCTGGTCACCTACCATACGGCCCTGTTCGACGGTGTTGACGCCAAGAGCGCGGCGTTCCTGATCTCAGCCATCTTTATCGCACCGTTCGTGCTGTTCTCGGCCACCAGCGGCCAGATCGCCGACAAGATCGAGAAGTCCCGGCTGATCCGGCTGGTGAAGACGCTGGAAATCGCCATCATGCTGCTGGGGCTGGCGGGTTTTGCCATGCATAGCGCGCCCTTGCTCTACACGGGCACCTTCCTGATGGGGTTGCACTCGACGCTGTTTGGCCCGGTCAAGTTCGCTTACCTGCCGCAGCACCTGGACGAGACCGAACTGGTGGGCGGCAACGGCCTGGTGGAGATGGGCACCTTCGTGGCCATCCTGCTCGGTACCCTGCTTGGCGGCGAACTGGCCGGCCTGACCCATGGCGAGAAGATCGTGGGGCCGTTCTATGTCGGCGCAGCTTGCGTGGTGCTGGCGCTGGCCGGCCGCATGGTGTCCGCGCGCGTGCCGGACTCGCCGGCGCCGCAACCTGACCTGCGCATCAACTGGAACCCGTTTACCGAGACCTGGCGTAACCTCAAGCTGGCGCGCACCGACCGCACGGTGTTCCTGAGCTTGCTGGGGATTTCCTGGCTCTGGTTTTTGGGCGCGACCTTCCTCACCTCGTTTTTCAGCTTTGCCAAGGACGTGCTGGGCGGCGACCAGAACGTGGTGACGCTGCTGCTGGCGGTGTTCTCGCTGGGCATCGGCACCGGCTCGCTGCTGTGCGAGCGGCTGTCCGGTCGGCATGTCGAGATCGGCCTGGTGCCGTTCGGCTCGATTGGCATGACGGTGTTCGCGGTCGACCTGTTCTTTGCCAGCAACGGCGAGCAGCACAGCGAACTGTCCGGGCTGGCCGGCTTTGCCGCCGACCCGCGCCACTGGCGCGTGCTGATCGACCTGTTCCTGCTGGCGATGTTCGGCGGCTTCTACAGCGTGCCGCTGTACGCGCTGATCCAGAGTCGCTGCGCGCCGACGCACCGGGCCCGCATCATCGCCGCCAACAACATCCTCAACAGCTTCTTCATGATCGGCTCCTCGCTGCTGGCGGTGGTGCTGACCCAGGCCGGCTTCAGCATTCCGCAGCTGTTCCTGGTGGTGGGGCTGCTCAACGCGGTGGTTGCCATCTACATCTACTCGCTGGTGCCGGAGTTCCTGCTGCGCTTCATTGCCTGGATCCTGGTGCATACGGTGTATCGCCTGAAGCGCGTCAATGCCGAGCACATCCCGGCCGAGGGCGCGGCGGTGCTGGTGTGCAACCACGTCAGCTTTGCCGATGCGGTGGTGCTGATGGCCGCCAGCCCACGGCCGGTGCGCTTCCTGATGGATCACCGCATCTTCAAGGTGCCGCTGATGTCGTGGTTCTTCCGCCAGGCCAAGGCGATCCCGATCGCGCCGGCGCACGAGGACCCGGTCATGCTGGAGCGCGCCTACGACGAAGTCGCGCGGGCGCTGGCCGGCGGCGACCTGGTCTGCATCTTCCCGGAGGGCAAGATCACGGCCACCGGCGAGCTCAATCCTTTCAAGCAGGGCGTGCAGCAGATCATCCGGCGCACCCCCGTGCCGGTCGTGCCGATGGCGCTGCGCGGGCTGTGGGGCAGCTTTTTCTCCCGCAAGGGCGGCAATGCCATGTCCCGGCCATTCCGGCGCGGCATCCTGAATCGGCTGGAACTGGTCGTGGGCGACCCGATCGCGCCGGAACTGGCCACGCCGGAGGGCTTGCAGCAGGTGGTGCAGGGCTTGCGCGGCGAGTGGCGCTAACGATAAGCGGGAGGCGGCAACCATGATCACGCTTTACACCTTCGGGCCGGCCTTCGGCCTGCCAGACGCCAGCCCTTTCGTCACCAAGGCCGACATGCTGCTCAAGCTCGCGGGACTGCCGTATCGCGCCGCGCAGGGCGGCCTGCGGCGCGCGCCCAAGGGCAAGCTGCCCTATCTCGACGACGAGGGCCGCGTGGTGGCGGACTCCACGCTGATCCGCTGGCACCTGGAGAAGACCTACCACATCGACTTCGATGAAGGGCTGACGCGGTCCCAGCGTGGCACGGCCTGGGCGGTCGAGAAGATGCTGGAAGATAACTTCTACTGGGCTGTGGCCGATGCGCGCTGGAACCACGACGCCAATTTTGCCCGGGGCCCGGCGACGTTCTTCCGCGCCGTGCCCTGGCCGGTGCGCGGGCTGGCGATGCGTTTTGTGCGCTCGAAGATCCGCCGCATCCTGTGGACGCAGGGGCTCGGGCGCCATAGCCCGGCCGATCTGGCCGCGATAGCCAGCCGCGATGTGGCGGCCGTGGCCGATGTGCTGGGTGGCCAGCCCTACCTGATGGGCGACAAGCCTTGCGGCGCCGACGCCACGGTCTTCGCCTTCATGGCCGGCGCGCTGTGCCCGCTGTTCGACACGCCGATCCGCACCGCCGCCGAATCCCACCCCAGCCTGGTGGCCTACGTGGCGCGGATGCGGGAGCGCTTCTATCCGGACCTGCAGGCGGCGCCCGCGCCCTGAGCGCGAGCCGGGGAGGGCCGCAAGGGCGGCAAAAGCCTTACAATGTAGCCCGTTCCCCAATTCTCACGCCCTGCGCGGCCTCCCATCATGTCCGGCAATACTCTCGGCCTGCTCTTCACTGTCACCACTTTCGGCGAATCGCACGGGCCGGCCATCGGCGCGGTGGTGGATGGCTGTCCGCCGGGCATGTCCCTGACCGAGGCCGACATCCAGCTGGACCTGGATCGCCGCAAGCCCGGCACCTCGCGCCACGTCACGCAGCGCCAGGAGCCCGACCAGGTCGAGATCCTGTCCGGCGTGTTCGAGGGCAAGACCACCGGCACGCCGATCTGCCTGCTGATCCGCAACACCGACCAACGCAGCAAGGACTACGGCAATATCGTCGAGACCTTCCGCCCGGGCCACGCCGACTACACCTACTGGCAGAAGTACGGCATCCGCGACTATCGCGGCGGCGGCCGCTCGTCGGCCCGCCTGACGGCACCGGTGGTGGCAGCGGCGGCCGTGGCCAGGAAGTGGCTGCGCGAGCAGTATGGCACCGAGATCCGGGGCTATATGTCGCAGCTGGGCGAAGTCCGCGTGCCGTTCGTGGACTGGGCGGAAGTGCCGGAGAATCCCTTCTTTGCCCCCAATGCGGAGATCGTGCCGGAGCTGGAAACCTATATGGACGCGCTGCGCCGCGACGGCGACTCCGTCGGCGCGCGCATCGAGGTGGTGGCGAGCCATGTGCCGGTGGGCCTGGGCGAGCCGCTGTTCGACAAGCTCGATGCCGATATCGCGCATGCCATGATGGGCATCAACGCCGTCAAGGGCGTGGAGATCGGCGCGGGGTTTGAGAGCGTGAGCCAGCGTGGCAGCGTGCATGGCGACTCGCTCAGCGCCGAAGGCTTCCGTGGCAATAACGCCGGCGGCGTGCTTGGCGGCATCTCGACCGGCCAGGACGTCACCGTCTCGCTGGCAATCAAGCCCACCTCCAGCATCCGCACCCCGCGCGAATCCATCGACAAGGCAGGCCAGCCCGCCACGGTGGAAACCTTCGGCCGCCACGATCCCTGCGTGGGCATCCGCGCCACCCCCATCGCCGAAGCCATGCTGGCGCTGGTGCTGATGGACCATGCGCTGCGCCACCGTGCCCAGTGCGGCGACGTCAAGGTCGATACCCCGCGCATTCCCGCCCAGTCGCCGCAGTCCGGCCCGTCGCGCTGAGTTGGCGCAGGCGGAACAACACGCCCGCGCCGCGGGTGCCGGGCGCGTCTCCGAGACGCGCTTTGGCCTGTTTTATCTTGGCTACTACGGCTACGTCGGCGTCATCTCCCCCTATGTGAGCCTGTTCTTCGCCGGGCGCGGTTTCTCCCCGGTGCAGATCGGCGTGCTGATGGCCTGCTTCCAGGTCAGCCGCATCGTCGGCCCGTATTTCTGGGGCTGGCTGTCCGACGTGATGCATACCCGCGTGCGCCTGCTGCGCCTGGCCGCCGTGACATCCTTGCTGGCGTTCCTGATGGTGCCCGGCGTCACCAGCTACGGCGCAATGATGGCGATGATGATCGGGCTGAACCTGATCACCAGCGCCATGTCTCCGCTGGGCGACGCGCTCACCATCTCCACGCTGCGCCGCTACGGCGCCTTCGATTACCGCTACGGGCGCATCCGCATGTTCGGCTCGGCCGGCTTTATCGCGGCCGTGCTGATGGGTGGGGCGCTGTTCGAGCACTACGGCATGGAGGTGTTCCCGTGGCTGGCGAGCGCCATGCTGGCGCTGTTCCTGGTGGTGGTGTTCGGCATGCGCGATGCGCCCGAGGACGGGCCGCGCGTCAAGCCGCCGCCGGCGCTGCCGCTGCTGCGCCGTCCCGATGTGAGCTGGTTCTTCGGCTCGGCGTTCCTGATGATGTTCGCCCACGCCGCGCTGTACGTGTTCTATTCGCTGTACCTGGAGCAGCTTGGCTACAGCAAGTTCGCCATCGGCGTGATGTGGACCATCGGCGTGGTGGCCGAGATCGTTTTCTTCTTTTACCAGGGGCGGTTGTTCGCAAGCGTGCCGTTGCGCACCATCCTGGCCGGCACCTTCGTGCTGGCCGCGATCCGCTTTGGCCTGACCGGCTACTTCGCCCAGTTGTCATGGCTGATGGCGCTGGTGCAGGTCCTGCACGCGGCCACCTTCGGCGCGCACCATAGCGCCAGCCTGAAACGCCTGCAGCGCTGGTTCTCGGGTCCTTTGCAGGGGCGTGGCCAGGCGCTTTACACCGGCCTTTCCTACGGCCTTGGCGGCACCTGCGGCGGGCTGGCGATGGGGTGGACCTGGAAGGCGCTCGGGCCCGCGCACACATTCGGGCTGGCGGCACTAGCGGCGGCGGGCGGCGCACTGTGCGCGTTCATGACGTTCCGTACGGAGGCGGCGTCCGACGCCAAGGCGGATGCCGCCACGGCCGGGCGCTGACGCGCGCCGGCATTTGGATCGTTCAGGGCTTCACAGCAGGCTTGCCACGTGCTCGGCCAGCGCCAGCGACGAGGTCAGCCCGGGCGACTCGATGCCGAACAGGTTGACCAGCCCCGGCACACCATGGGTGGCTGGGCCATCAATGCGGAAATCCGCCGCGGGCTCGCCCGGCCCGCTGATCTTGGGGCGGATGCCGGCATAGCCCGGCTGCAGCGCGCCGTCGGCCAGTCCCGGCCAGTAATTGCGCACTTCACCGTAAAAGCTGTCGGCATCGGCCGGGTCCACGCCGTACTCGATCTCGTCGATCCAGCGCACATTGGGGCCGAAGCGCGCCTGGCCGCCCAGGTCGATCGTCAGGTGCACGCCCAGGCCGGCGGCCTCCGGCACCGGGTAGATCAGGCGCGAGAAGGGGGCGCGCCCGGCCAGTGTGAAGTAGCAGCCTTTGGCGTAGTACTGCGGTGGAATATGTGCGGCGGGCATGCCTTCGATGCTGCGCGCCAGCGCCGGCGCGGTCAGGCCGGCCGAGTTGATCACGGTGCGGGCCAGCAGCGTGGTGCCGTCCGCCTCGTCCTGGCTGCCCACGTCGAGGCGGATGCCATCCGGCATCACGGCGCCGCCGGCCACGGGCGACTGCACCGCCAGCATGGCGCCGGCGTTCTCGGCGTCGCCCAGCAAGGCCAGCATCAGGCCATGGCTGTCGACGATGCCGGTGGACGCAGAGAGCAGGGCGGCGCGGCATTGCAGGTTTGGCTCCAGCGCCTGCGCCTCGGCCTGGCTGAGCAACTGCAGGTCATGCACGCCATTGGCCGCGGCCTTGGCCCTGATGCCTTCCAGCGTGGCGACCTGGGCCTCGGTGGTGGCTACGATCAGCTTGCCGCAGCGCTGGTGCTGGATGTGGTGCGAGGCGCAGTAGTCGTACAGCATGGCCTTGCCGCGCACGCACATCGCGGCCTTGAGCGAGCCGGCCGGATAGTAGATGCCGGCGTGGATCACTTCGCTGTTGCGCGCGCTGGTGATGGTGCCGAAGGCGTTCTCGGCTTCCAGGATGATGACTTCGCGGCCCTGCATGGCCAGTTGTCTCGCCACGGCCAGGCCCACTACGCCCGCGCCGATTACCACGCAATCTACTTGTTCCATTGTCGTTCTCTGCTGATGCGGCCGGCACCTGTCAGGCGGTACGTGCCGCGGGTCCCTGGATTGTGTTGTGCCGTGGATAGGCCCTGCGCTCTGCGCGCCAGGGCTTAACGCAAAGTCAGCCCCATGCGCTTGGCTGCCGCGCCGAGGTGCCTGCGTGCGGCCTGCCGCGCCGCGCTGGCGTTGCCGGCGGCAATGGCCTGCACCAGCGCGGTGTGCTCGCTATCCGCGCCCTGCGAGCCGCCGCGAAAGCGGGCGGCGTTTTCCCAGGCGGTTTGCCGCGCCGCCAGCATGTGCTGGCCAACAAAATCGGTCAGGCCGGTGAAGCAGGGGTTGTGCGCGGCCTGCGCGATGGCGTGGTGGAACGCCACGTCGGCGGCTGCGGCGCTGGTGAAATCTTCGGCGTGCTCGCGCATCGCGGCCAGCGCGGCGTGGATGGCTTGCAGGTCCTCGTCGGTGCGGCGCAGCGCGGCCATTTCGGCGCAGGCGCATTCCACCACCATGCGCAACTCGAATAGCTGGGCCGGGGTCGGACCGCCTTGCAGTTCGGGGGCCATGCGCCATACCTGCCCGCCGGGCGTGTCCGATACATAGGCACCCGAGCCTTTGCGCGTGACCAGCAGCCCGTCCGCCTTCAGTTGTGCAATGGCCTCCCGGACGATGGGGCGGCTCACGCCAAAGGTCTCGCCAAGGGCGGCTTCGGCCGGGAGCCGGGCGCCGGCGGCAAAGCGGCCCGCTGCGATGTCGGCGCGCAGGGCGTCGGCGATACGTGCGGCAAGCGAGGCGGGGCGGCTTAGGATGGTCATCGATTAATATGTAAGGCTGTCAGACAGATTGTGGCGAGATTTTGCGAGGAAAGCGAGACGGCGTCAAGGCATGCCTGCCCCCTTGGCTGTCCGATTGTTCTCAAGGTTTTCCAGGTATGCGCCGATAGCAAACTGGATGGGATGCGCTATTCACTTGCTACATCGCGGCGCCTGGAGGCAGCCGCGCCAGCCGCTCTGTGCACTGAGCGCCTCGCTAGGTGGTGGCCGGGACGACCGTTTCTGCGTTCCCGTAGCCGCCGTTGGATCTGCCACGCCCGCTGCCCGGGCGTTCACCGGTGCTAACCATGATTGCACTCACCCCTAACGATCTCCCCGTCGGCCAGCCCTTGCCTTGGTCCTTGCTGGACGAGGCAGGCAATCTCGTGCTCGGCAGCGGCAGCGTGATTCCCGAGGACCGCGACGTCGCCCTGGTGTTTCGCCATGGCACTGTGTGCCGGCCGGAGGACGAGCCGGGCGAACCGGGCGAGCCGATGGACAGCGGGCGGCTGACCAGTGCGGGGCCGCTTGGCCTGCAGGTGGGCACGCTGCTGCAGGTCAAATCGCCGGGGCAGACCGGGCGCGCCGCGGCCAGCCGGCTGATCGGATTTGTCGAGCAGGGCCTGTTCGTGACCTGGCCGCAGCTCGGCGGGAAGGAACTGCAGCTCAAGCCCGGCGAGACGGTGTTGCTGCGTGGCTTTTCCGGTCACGCCATCCTCAGTTTCGAGTCGACGGTGACCGCCATCTGCCGCAGTCCATTCCGCTACCTGGTCTTGTCGGCGCCGGCCGAGCCGCAGCAGATGCCGGTGCGCAAGGCGACCCGCGTGCTGACGCGGCTGGCGGCTTACCTAGTGGATCCCGGCAGCACGGACGATGAGGCCGCGGCACAGCACCGGCCTGCCCGCCTGGTGTTGCTGACCGACCTGAGCACTGGCGGCGCGCAGATCCAGATCGCCGGCGCAGTGCCGGCGCCCGGTGCGCCGGTACGCTTGTGCTTCCATCTGCGCACCGCCGCGCTGGACAGCGAGATCATGGTCGACGGGGTGGTGCGCAACGCGTTGCCTGCCGAGGGCGATGTGGAGTTTCCCACGTTCGGCGTTGTGTTCGAAGCCCTAGGCGAGCGCGAGCTGACGCTGCTCCAGTGCTTTATCTATGAGCAGTTGCTGGCCAATGCCAGCATGCAGGTCACCGCCGCGTGAGAGGGGGCGGCGTTTGGAGTCATCCTGCTAACACGGATTCTTGCCCGAATCACGCTTCCCGTCTCTACTGTCCCCTGCGAGAAGATCCGGCACGGCATGCTGGCATTGTGGCGGGCCGGTATCCCGATTCCTGCCACAAGGAGACATCATGAAGCGTTTATCCCGCCTTGGCGCGCAATTGCGCGCGCCCATCCTGGCAGCCCTGCTAGCCATTGCCATGCCAGCCATGGCTGATATCGCGCAGGGTGGCAGCCAGGCGAGTGCTTTGTCGATGGACGAACGCGCGCTGGGACTGGAAGATTTTTCGAGTGGAACCAAGCCAGTTAGTGCCGACGCCGGTGCCGACGGCACACGCCTGCTGGTCGGGATGTCGCCCCTGGACGTGGCCTCGGCCACCGCCCTCGGCAAGCCGCGCGAGGCGGGCGGCATGACGGACGTGGTGCTGGCCCTGATCGACGGGATCGGGCAGGTGCCGCTTGCTGGCCCGGCACTCATCACGCTGATTGCGGGCGTGGCTGATGTGATTGGCTGGTATCAGAGCGTGGCCGACGACAAGCCGCTCTACCATGATTCACTGACGTCGCCCGCAACGTCGAGCCCGCAGGTCTGAGCCCAAAAAAAAAACGGCACCGAACCCGGTGCCGTTGTTCTTGCCATGCGGCTAAGTTACATGCCCACGTAGTTCGGGCCGCCGCCGCCTTCCGGCGTCACCCATACGATATTCTGGGTGGGATCCTTGATGTCGCAGGTCTTGCAGTGCACGCAGTTCTGCGCGTTGATCTGCAGGCGTTCCTTGCCGTCGTCATTCTGCACGAACTCGTACACACCGGCTGGGCAGTAGCGGCTTTCGGGGCCGGCAAACTTGTCCCAGTTGACATTGACTGGGACGCTTGCGTCCTTGAGCGTCAAGTGGGCCGGCTGGTTTTCCTCATGGTTGGTGTTGCTGATGAACACCGAGCTGAGGCGATCGAAGGTGAGCTTGCCGTCCGGCTTCGGGTAAACGATCTGCGGGCACTCGGCGGCCGGCTTGAGGTAGACGTGGTCCGGCTTCTCGCGGTGGATGGTCCAGGGCGGGTTGCGGATGCCCAGCTTGGGCAGCAGCCATTGCTCGATGCCGGTCATCAGCGTGGCGGTGGTGCGGCCCTTCTTGAACCACTGCTTGAAGTTCTTTGCCTGCAGCAGTTCCTTGTGCAGCCAGCTGTTCTCGAAGGCGGTCGGGTAGGCCGTCAGTTCGTCGTGCTGGCGGTTGGCCTGCAGCGCATCATAGGCGGCTTCGGCGGCCATCATGCCGGTCTTGATGGCAGCGTGGCTGCCCTTGATGCGCGAGGCGTTCAGGTAACCGGCGTCGCAGCCGACCAGGGCGCCACCCGGGAACACGGTCTTGGGCAGCGACAGCAGGCCGCCGGCCGTAATGGCGCGCGCGCCGTAGCTGATGCGCTTGCCACCTTCGAAATACGTGCGGATTTCCGGGTGCGTCTTGAAGCGCTGGAACTCCTCGAACGGGGAAAGCCAGGGGTTGGTGTAGTCCAGGCCCACCACGAAGCCCACAGCGACCTTGTTGTCTTCCATGTGGTACAGGAAGGAGCCGCCGTAGGTGGCCGGGTCCAGCGGCCAGCCGGCGGTGTGCACCACCAGGCCTGGCTGGTGCTTGGCGGGATCGATCTCCCACAGCTCTTTCAGGCCGATACCGTAGCTTTGCGGATCCTTGCCGTCATCGAGCTTGTACTTGGCGATCAGTTGCTTGCCCAAGTGGCCGCGCGACCCTTCGGCGAAGATGGTGTACTTGGCGTGCAGCTCCATGCCGAGCTGGAAATTCTCGGTCGGCTCGCCTTCCTTGTTGATGCCCATGTTGCCGGTGGCCACGCCCTTGACCGAGCCGTCGTCGTTGTAGAGCACCTCGGCGGCCGGGAAGCCCGGGAAGATCTCGACGCCCAGGCCTTCGGCCTGTTGCCCCAGCCAGCGCGTGAAGTTGGACAGGCTGACGATGTAGTTGCCGTGGTTGTGGAAGCACTCCGGCAGCAGGGCGGACGGCGTGGCCTTGGAACCGGTTTCGTTGAGGAACAGGAACTTGTCTTCAGCGACCGGTTGGTTCAGCGGGGCGCCGAGTTCCTTCCAGTTGGGGATCAGCTCATTGAGCGCAACCGGGTCCATGATGGCGCCGGACAGGATGTGGGCGCCCGGCTCGGAGCCTTTTTCCAGCACGCAGACATTGACCTCGGTGCCTTTCTCCTGGGCGAGCTGCTTCAGGCGGATGGCGGTTGCCAGGCCGGCGGGGCCGCCGCCAACGATGACGACGTCGTATTCCATGGCCTCGCGGGGGCCGTACTGCTCCAGGAGCTGTTGCTGATTCATTGTCTCTAACCCTCTATTCTTGGCAACTTGCGCGCAATTGTGGGAAATGCCGTGTTCGGTGGTACCGGGGATGCGATGATCGGGCGGAACTTGGGGCAAGGGCGGGGCGGCGCACTCGCCAAATCGTGGCGGCCATGCGCGTTTTTCCTCTTTCCCTTTGTGGCCCGAGTTCTTAGAATCTCCGGCATTGTCCGGGACTCGCCATGGTCAGGCAAGATTTTTTTTGGAACGACCGTTCTTTTTTTTGATATGCTGCCTTCGGTTTCAGCAGGCAGATTTCGCGAGGAGCTCCCGTAGGCCGTGGCCATGGCAGGCGGCGCCGGGGGCTCCCGAACATAGAGGCCATTATGGGTTTGTCGATCAATCTGGAAGGCAAGGTCGCGCTGGTGACAGGCGCTTCGAGCGGTCTGGGCACGCGGTTTGCCCATGTCCTGGCGAGTGCCGGCGCCAAGGTCATCCTGGCGTCGCGGCGTACCGAGCGGCTCAAGGAGCTGCGTGCCGCGATCGAGGCCGAGGGCGGCAGCGCGCACGTGGTGCAGCTCGACGTGACCGACCACGACAGCGTGCGCTCCGCGGTGGCGCATGCCGAGACCGAGGCCGGGGCGATCGACATCCTGGTCAATAACTCGGGCGTCTCCACCACCCAGCGCCTGACCGACGTCACCCCCGACGACTTCGATTTCGTCTTCGACACCAATACCCGGGGCGCTTTCTTCGTGGCGCAGGAAGTGGCCAAGCGCATGATTGCGCGCGCCAAGGGCGCCGAGAAGAACGGCAATCCGCTGCCGCAGTCGCGTATCGTCAATATCGCGTCGGTCGCCGGGCTCAAGGTGCTCTCGCAAATCGGCGTGTACTGCATGAGCAAGGCCGCGGTGGTGCACATGACCAAGTCGATGGCGCTGGAGTGGGCGCGCCATGGCATCAACGTCAACGCCATCTGCCCCGGTTATATCGACACCGATATCAATCACCACCATTGGGACACCGACGCCGGCCAGAAGCTGGTCCAGATGCTGCCCCGCAAGCGCGTGGGCAAGCCCGAGGACCTGGACGGCCTGTTGTTGCTGCTGGCGTCCGACCAGTCGGCATTCATCAACGGCGCAATCATTACCGCCGACGACGGCATGGTATAGCCGCCAGAAGGGGCGGCGCGCGCTTGCGTGCGCCCGCCGGCAGGTTGGCCCTGGCCCGCGCCAAAAACGCCGGCGGGGCGTGCGATTCCCGGTCCCTGGGCTTATCCGGTCCCCTTGGGCACCCTGCGGAATCGATGGCCTGCCGGATTCCCACGGCCAGAAGATTGCCTGTTGGCGCGGCATGGAGCAAAAGTTCCCGCGCGCTCGGCAAGTCTTGGCATAATCCGCCATGTCTTGAGATTAAGTCTTTACATAATTCAAAGAGAAAATCCGTGCGCAGCCAGCGGCGCCGCGCGGACCGGACCGGAGGCCGGGGAGATGCAAGCAGATCGGGAGGGGCGGCGCGATGCCGACCCAAAACACGTCACGGCCATGCCGGATGAGACTGGCGCCAGCCAGCAAGGGGACAGCGGCTTCAAGGTATCGCCGCGAATTGAAGACTGGGTTGGCGTGATCGTCATGGTGCTGCTGGTGTGCATCACCTTCGCCAACGTGGTGGTCCGTTATTTCACCGATGAATCGTTTGCCTGGACCGAGGAATTCTCGGTCTTCCTGATGATCGTGCTGGCCCTGGTGGCAGGCAGCGCGGCCGTGGCGCGCGACCGCAATATCCGCATTGAATTCTTTTTCGATCGTGGCAGCGCGGCGCGGCAGCGGCGCCTGGCAGTGCTGTCGGCGGTGGCCGTTGCAGTCATGTTCATCGCGCTGGCGGTGCTGGGTGCTCGCGTGGCGTGGGACGAATACACGTTTGGTGAGACCTCGCCGGGCATTGGCGTGCCGAGCTGGTGGTACTCCGTCTGGCTGCCGGTGCTGTCCGCCGCCATCGCGCTGCGGGCGCTCGGCGTAGCGGTGCGCAACCTGCGCGCGCTCAAGGCCCTGCATGCCGAGCGCGTTGCCGGCGCAGCAGCTTCGGAGTCCACGCCATGACCCTCATTGCCATTATCCTGTTCGTGGTGTTCCTGGGCTTGATGATGCTGGGCGTGCCGATCGGCGTGTCGCTGGGGCTTGGCGGCCTGGTGGCGATCGGGCTGTCCAACGTGGACACCCAGATGTTCGGCCTGCTGGCCGTGCCGCAGAATTTCTACGCCGGCCTGGGCAAGTACCCGCTGCTGGCGATTCCGATGTTCGTGCTGGTCGGCTCGATCTTCGACCGTTCCGGCGTGGCGCAGCGGCTGGTGACCTTCGCCATTGCCATTGTCGGGCGCGGTCCGGGCATGCTGCCGCTGGTGGCCATCCTGGTTGCCATGTTCCTGGGCGGCATCTCCGGCTCCGGCCCGGCCAATGCGGCCGCGGTGGGTGGCGTGATGATTGCTGCGATGTCGCGGGCCGGCTATCCCGGCGCGTACAGCGCGGCCGTGGTCGGCGCTGCCGCCGCAACCGACATCCTGATTCCGCCGTCCGTTGCCTTCATCATCTACAGCGTGCTGGTGCCCGGCGCCTCGGTGCCGGCGCTGTTCGCCGCCGGCATGATCCCCGGCATCCTGGCCGGCGTGGCGCTGATCGTGCCGGCCGTCTGGCTGGCGCGCAAGCACAATATGGGCGCCATCGAGGCCGGCCTGCCGCGTCCCCCGTTCTGGAAGAGCCTGCGCGAAGCGGCCTGGGGCCTGGTCGCGCCGTTCCTGATCCTGGGCGGCATGCGCGCGGGCTGGTTCACGCCGACCGAAGCCGCCGTGGTGGCGGTGGTGTACGGCCTGTTCGTTGGCATGGTGATCTACCGCAGCATCGGCATGCGCGACCTGTTCGTGATCTTCCAGGAGGCGGCGGAGACTTCCGCGGTGATCCTGCTGGTGGTGGCGCTGGCCGGCATCTTTGCCTACGCGCTGTCCACGCTGGGCGTGATCGATCCGCTGGCCAATGCCATTGCGCATTCCGGGCTGGGCGAATACGGCGTGCTGGCGCTGATCGTGGCCTTGCTGATGACGGTGGGGATGTTCCTCGACGGCATCTCGATCTTCCTGATCTTCGTGCCGCTGCTGCTGCCGATCGCCAATGCCTTTCACTGGAACCCGGTTTGGTTCGGGGTGGTGCTGACGCTCAAGGTCGCGCTTGGCCAGTTCACGCCGCCGCTGGCGGTGAACCTGATGGTTTCGTGCCGGATCGCGCGCGTGCGCATGGAAGAGACCGTGCCCTGGGTGGTGTGGATGCTGCTGGCGATGTTCGTCGCCATGCTGCTGGTGCTGGCCTTCCCGCCGCTGGCGACCTGGTTGCCTGACTACCTGGGTTATTGAGTTATTCGAGGTGTTGACATTCTCGTTGCCCATAAGAAACACACAACAGATCCTGAGAGGAGAGAACGCATGAAACGTCGTGCCCTGATGCTGTCGCTGGCAGCCACCATCGCCGCTGCCGCCCTCGCGCCCGCTGGCGCCATGGCGCAGAGCTACAAAGCCGAGTACAAGATGTCGCTGGTGCTCGGCCCGGCCTTCCCGTGGGGCAAGGGCGGCGAGATCTGGGCCGACCTGGTGCGCCAGCGCACCAGCGGCCGCATCAACATCAAGCTGTACCCGGGTACCTCGCTGGTGGCCGGCGACCAGACCCGTGAGTTCTCGGCGATCCGCCAGGGCGTGATCGACATGGCGGTTGGCTCGACCATCAACTGGTCGCCGCAGGTCAAGGAGCTGAACCTGTTCTCGTTGCCGTTCCTGATGCCTGACTACAAGGCACTGGACGCCCTCACGCAAGGCGAGGTCGGCAAGTCGATCTTCGCGACCCTGGACAAGTCCGGTGTGGTGCCGCTGGCCTGGGGCGAGAACGGCTTTCGTGAAGTCTCCAACTCCAAGCGCGAAATCCGCAAGCCGGAAGACCTGAAAGGCATGAAGCTGCGTGTGGTGGGCTCGCCGCTGTATATCGAGACCTTCAATGCGCTCGGTGCCAACCCGACCCAGATGAGCTGGGCCGACGCGCAGCCGGCCATGGCCTCGGGCGCGGTGGATGGCCAGGAAAATCCGCAATCGGTGTTCGCCGCCGCCAAGCTCTACACGGTGGGCCAGAAGTACGTGACCACCTGGGGCTACGTGGCTGACCCGCTGATCTTCGTGGTCAACAAGCAGATCTGGGAAAGCTGGACGCCGGCCGACCGCGAGATTGTCAAGCAAGCCGCCATCGACGCCGGCAAGCAGGAAACGGCGCTGGCCCGCAAGGGCCTGGTCGAGGCGGGCGCACCGGCCTGGAAGGATATGGAGGCCCACGGTGTGAAGGTGGCGCAACTGACGCCGGCTGAGCACGATGCCTTCCGCAAGGCCACGGCCAAGGTCTATGACAAGTGGAAGAAGCAGATTGGCGTGGACCTCGTGAGCAAGGCAGAAACCTCGATCGCCAAGCGTTAAGCGGCGCGCAGTTGCAGTAGCGTGGGGTGGCGCCAACGCCTCCCCACGCGCCAGTGGGGCTGTTGCGGGAATGGCAACGCCAATCCCGCAATGGTTACAAAACGCGGTCCCTGCTGGGAAGCTTGTTACAATCCGCGGTCGGTGAGGTGCGCGCTGCGCATCATTGCCGTCGGGTAGTGCCGCATGATGCACCCCGATTTCCTGAACCGTATTTCGTCCCTGTCCCAGCCGGAACGCCATGTTGAATAATTCCTGCCGCGCCCCCTTGCTAGCCAGTCTGATTGGCCTGGCCTTGTCGCTGTCCGCCTCCGGTGTCGTGGCGGCGGCCGAGCCCGTGCCGATGTCGGTGGCCCCGGCGCCGCTGACCGCTTCGGGCAGCATGCCGCAGGCCTCGCCGGCTTCCCTGGGGTTGGTGTCGGAGCTGCAGAAGCGCCTGCGTGACAGGTCGGTGCGCGAGCTGCGCACCAGCTACAACGGCGACTACGGCACCACGCTGATGCTTGCTGACGATCAGGTGGTTTGCTATGTGGCGCTGTTTTACCAGAAGAATCTCTGGCGGGTTTTCCGCTTCGAATCGATTGGGGCGGCGGAACAGGCTTACCGCCAGGTAACGCAGCAGAGCGCGGTCTGGGCTGATGACGATATCCGCCGTCAGGTGCTGGCATCGCAAAAACGCGCGTTTGACAAGGCACTGCAAGAAACCGAGGCGCGTGCCAATGCGCTCAATGAAGACGTGCGCGTGATGCAGGCGCAGCGCCAGCGTATCGCCGAAGAGCAGAAGGCGGCGCGCATCGAGGTGCAAAGCGCGGAAATCGAGAGCCGTGCCTCCCGTATCCGCCTGGAGCAGCTGCAGCAGCAGATCCGCCGCATGGAATCGTCCCTGACGGATTCCGGCCTCGCCATGCCCGGCGCGGCGGGCAGCGATCGCCCTGTGCGCCGCTAAGCCATCGTTCTCCTGGTTTTGCCTATCATGCCGGCGGCGTCCGTCGCCGGCATGAACTTGCCTCAACGTCTGAAGGCAGATTCGGATTGGTCCGAGATGAGCATGCTTGGCTGATCGAAGGCCAAGGCAGCCGTCCTCCCGATGTGCCGATGCGTGAACCGTCGCTTTCGCCGATGGAAGCGACCGGCTCCCGGTGTTACGCTCATGCGGATGAAACCCGTATTCACTCTGCGCATGCCCATCCGTTGGGGCGACATGGACGCCATGGGCCATGTCAACAACACGGTCTACTTCCGTTACCTGGAACAGGCGCGCATTGCCTGGTTCGAGTCGCTGGGACATGGCGGCAAGGACCCCAGCGGTTGCGGGCCAGTCATCATCAACGCCCACATGAGTTTCCTGAAGCAGTTGCGCTATCCCGGGGATATCGAGTGCCGGATGTTTGCGGGCGACCTGGGGCGCACGAGCTTCGAGACCCGCATGGAGATCCGCCGCATCGACCAGCCGGACGTGGTGTACGCGCAAGGCGGCGCCAAGGTGGTCTGGTGCGACTACGAGGCCGAAAAATCAGTGCCCGTGCCGCCGGCAATCCGGGCGCTGATGATGGAGTAGGGCGCCGCCCTTAGTGGTTGACCAGGCGTTGCACCAGGTCGACCGAGGTATGGGCGCCGTACTTCTTCATCAGCCTGGCCCGGTAGATGTCCACCGTGCGGGGGCTGATGGAGAGCAGCTTGCCGATCTGCTTGCTGGTCTTGCCATCCACCAGTTGCGCGGCGATATCGCGTTCGCGCGCCGTCAGTTCGGCGGTGACCGGGCGCTTCTGCGATAGGTCTTCGAAGGTCCAGATGCCGGCGCCCAAGGGCTGCAGGCGGTCCAGCGAGCGCCCGGTGACGTGGCACCAGAACAGGTCGCCGCCGGCGCGCTTCATGATGCGCTCGTCGGAGTAGGAGCCTTTGGCGTTCATGATCGGCACGATGCGCGCGCCGGTACGCTCGAACTCGTCTGCGGTGGGATAGAGCACCTGGAACGATTCGCCGATCAGGGCGGCCCGGGTGGTGCCAAAGATGCGGCAGAGCTCGTCGTTGCAGTCCTCGATCATGCGCTCGCGCGACAGCACGAGGCCGACTGGGGCGAGCTGGAAGGCGGTCTGGTAGTCGATAGCGGGCATTTGCTTATGTAATTGTACGTATTGGCGCGGGATGCGACGCTTGCGTATGCTGTCGGACGGTTGGCAACTGGACGATCTCCGTCCGATTGTACCGTTACAATTTCCCTGCGTGACTCGCCGGCATCACCTGGAGGCGGGCGCAATGACAGGAAATCACCGAGGAAGGAGCAAACATGAACAAGGTCTACGCCAGCGCCGCGGAGGCGCTCGCGGGCGTCGTTCGCGACGGCCAGACGATCGCGGTTGGCGGTTTCGGTCTGTGCGGCATCCCGGAGGCGCTGATTGCCGCGCTGCGCGACAGCGGCGCCAAGCAACTCACCTGCATCTCGAACAACGCTGGCGTTGACGGTTTCGGCCTGGGCCTGCTGCTCGCCACACGCCAGATCAAGAAGATGATTTCGTCGTACGTGGGTGAGAACAAGGAGTTCGAGCGCCAGTACCTGGCCGGCGAACTCGAACTGGAATTCACCCCGCAGGGCACGCTGGCCGAGAAGCTGCGCGCCGGCGGCTCGGGCATCCCGGCCTTCTTCACCAAGACCGGCGTGGGCACCATCGTGGCCGACGGCAAGGAAATCCGCGAGTTCGATGGCCAGCAGTACGTGATGGAATGCGCGCTGACCGCTGACGTGGCCCTGGTCAAGGCGTACAAGGCGGACCGCGCCGGCAACCTGGTGTTCCGCCGCACCGCGCGCAACTTCAACCCGATGTGCGCGATGGCCGGCAAGGTCACCGTCGTCGAGGTCGAGCACCTGGTCGATACCGGCACGCTGGATCCGGATGAGGTCCACACCCCGGGCATCTTCGTGCAGCGCATCGTGCTGAACGCCAACCCCGAGAAACGCATCGAGCAGCGCACCGTGCGTGCCGCGGGCTAAGGAGAATCATCATGGCATGGACACGTGACGAAATGGCGGCGCGCGCCGCGAGCGAACTGCAGGACGGCTTCTATGTGAACCTGGGCATCGGCCTGCCGACGCTGGTGGCCAACCACGTGCCGCAAGGCATGGAAGTCTGGCTGCAATCCGAGAACGGCCTGCTGGGCATCGGCCCGTTCCCGACCGAGGCCGAGGTCGACGCTGACATGATCAACGCCGGCAAGCAGACCGTGACGACCCTGCCGGGCTCGTCGATCTTCTCCTCGGCGGATTCCTTCGCGATGATTCGCGGCGGCCATATCAACCTGGCTATCCTTGGCGCCATGCAGGTCAGCGAGAAGGGCGACCTGGCCAACTGGATGATCCCGGGCAAGATGGTCAAGGGCATGGGCGGCGCGATGGACCTGGTGGCTGGTGTCGGCCGCGTGGTGGTCCTGATGGAACACACCGCCAAGAAGAAGGACGGCAGCGAGGACATCAAGATCCTGGCGTCGTGCGCGCTGCCGCTGACCGGCGTGGGCGTGGTCAATCGCATCATCACGGACCTTGGCGTGATCGACGTGACCGAAGCCGGCTTGAAGCTGGTGGAGACCGCGCCGGGCGTGAGCCGCGAAGAGATCCAGAGCAAGACGGGCGCTCCGCTGCTCTGATACGCGCTGTCGCAATGAAAAAAACCCCGCGAGCTTGCGTTCGCGGGGTTTTTTATTCTCAGCGCCGGGGGCTTCAGGTGCTGCGCTTGTTGTAGCTGGCGAAGACCGATGCGCCGCCATCCGCGCGGACCAGCAGGACATCGAACGGGTCCTTGCGCTTACCCTGTTCCATGCCTGGCGAGCCAACCGGCATGGCGGGCACGGCCAGGCCCACGGCCTTGGGCTTGCTGGCTACCAGCCGCCTGATGTCGGCGGCCGGCACATGCCCCTCGATCGCATAGCCTGCGATGCGGCCGGTATGGCAGGAGCCGAAGCGCTCTGGCATGCCGAAGCGGGCGCGATAGACGCCGGTGTCTTCCACGTCGCGCACGGTCACGGCAATGCCATTCGCGCGCAGGTGCTCGACCCAGCCCTCGCAGCAGCCGCATTGCGGGCTCTTGTACACCTCGATGGCGAGCGGGGCGGCAGCGGCGCTGGCACCGGCGCGCAGCCCCAGCGAGGCGGCGGCGCCCAGGGTCAGGGCGCGCAGAACGTGGCGTCGCTGCATGCTCCGTGCCTTTGTGTTCATTGCGCTCATTGCGCCACCCAACCGCCATCCATGTTCCAGGCCACGCCGCGCACCTGGCGGGCCGCATCGCTGGCCAGGAACACGGCCAGCGCGCCGAGTTCGTCGGGCGTGACGAACTGGCCGGAAGGCTGCTTCTCGATCACCAGCTCGTGCTTGGCCTGCTCCACGGGAATGCCGTCCTTCTGCGCGCGCGCTTCCACCTGCTTTTGCACCAGCGGCGTCAGCACCCAGCCCGGGCAGATCGCATTGGCGGTCACCCCGGTCTGGGCGGTTTCCAGCGCGGTGACCTTGGTCAGGCCGACGATGCCGTGCTTGGCGGCTACGTAGGCGGATTTTTGCGCGGAGGCCACCAGCCCGTGGGCGGAGGCGATATTGATGATGCGGCCCCAGTCCTTGCGCTTCATGCCAGGCAGGGCGAGGCGGGTGGTGTGGAAGGCGGAGGTCAGGTTGATGGCGATGATCGCGTCCCAGCGCTCGGGCGGGAAGTCCTCGATATTGGCCACGTACTGGATGCCGGCATTGTTGACGAGGATGTCGGCGCCGCCGAATTCCGCGTCGGCGTAGCGCATCATGTCTTCGATCTCGGCGGACTTGCTCATGTCCGCGCCGTGGTAGCCCACGCGAATGCCCGCGCCGGCCTGCGCGATCTCGCGCTCGGCGGCTTGCGCATCGCCGAAGCCGTTGACGATGATGTTGGCGCCCTGGGCGGCCAGTGCCTGTGCGATGCCGAGCCCGATACCGCTGGTGGAACCCGTGACCAGTGCCGTCTTGCCTTTAAGCATGTTTGCCCTTTCGTCGGAGTGCTTTGCACGTTGGAGTTGGACTGCGCGAGGGACCCGTCGCGCGCCAGCGGCAAAGGCATGGCGGCGAGAACCCCAATGCTGTGGCATTGTAACTGCTGCAGCGTACAATCCAGCTTTGCCCAACCCGGGCGCCACCATGCCGGCGGCGCCGTTCTCGCTACCGTATTGCCAGGGAGTTCAGATGTCGTCAGTCAGTCCGCGCCTCGGCTTCGTCCAGTGCATCAGCCCGGCGGGCCTTCACCGCATGGCCTATCACGAATGGGGCGATCCCACCAATCCCCGGGTGCTGATGTGCGTGCATGGCCTGACGCGCACCGGCCGTGACTTTGACACGGTGGCCGCCGCCTTGTGCGGC
Source organism: Cupriavidus sp. GW821-FHT02F09 (assembly GCF_059421605.1). Classification (NCBI taxonomy): domain Bacteria; kingdom Pseudomonadati; phylum Pseudomonadota; class Betaproteobacteria; order Burkholderiales; family Burkholderiaceae; genus Cupriavidus; species Cupriavidus sp. GW821-FHT02F09. The sequence continues at coordinate 92,469 of NZ_JBWKVH010000021.1, read as the reverse complement.
GAGTACCGCGTGGTGTGCCCCGACGTGGTCGGGCGCGGCCGCTCGGACTGGCTCGCGGACCCGCGCCGCTACGTGGTGCCGCAGTACGTGTCCGATATGGTCACCCTGATCGCTCGGCTCAATGTCGAGCAGGTCGACTGGTTCGGCACCTCGATGGGCGGGCTGATCGGCATGGGGCTGGCTGGCCTGCCCAAGTCGCCGGTGCGCAAGCTGCTGCTCAACGACGTGGGCCCGCGCATCGCCGCCTCGGCGGTGGAGCGGATCGGTGCCTACCTGGGCCTGCCGGTGCGCTTCAAGACCTTCGAGGAAGGCCTCGCCTACCTCCAGACCATCAGCGCGTCTTTTGGCCGGCACACGCCCGAGCAATGGCGCGAGCTCAATGGCGCCATCCTCAAGCCGGTGCAGGGCGCCGAAGGCCTGGAATGGGGCTTGCATTACGATCCGGCGATGGCGCTGCCGTTCCGCGAGACCACGCCCGAGCAGGTGAGCGCGGGCGAGGCGGCGCTGTGGCAGATGTTCGAGGCCATCCAGGCGCCCACGCTGGTGGTGCGCGGCGCGCAGTCCGATCTGCTCACGCGCGAGACGGTGGCGGAGATGGTGGCGCGCGGACGCAACGTGACTTCCGTGGAAGTGCCGGATGTGGGGCATGCCCCGACGTTCATCGATCCCGCGCAAGTGGCCATCGCCAAGCAGTTTTTCCTGGGCGCGGGCTGAAGCGAGAGGCGCTGGCCGGTCCCGATGATTTTGATGTTTTACCCGACGACTAAAGTATTGCCATGAGTACCAATGAACTGAAGCGCGCCCACGTGGGCAAGCGCCTGTCCGAATACGCGATCTACAACGGCGTGGTCTACCTCGCCGGCCAGGTGCCGGAAGTCGATCCCGGCGCGGACCTGCGTGGCCAGACCGGCGAGGTGCTGGGCCATATCGAGCGCCTCTTGAACGAAGCAGGCAGCGACAAGAGCCGGATTCTCTCGTGCCAGATCTTCCTCACCGACGTCGACCAGATCGGCATCATGAACGAAGTCTGGGACGCGTGGGTGGTGCAGGGCCATACGCCCCCGCGCGCCACCGTGGAGGCTCGCCTGGCCAATCCGCAGTACCTGATCGAAGTGGTGGTCACCGCCGCGCTCAAGTGAGACTGGGGCAGCGAGATGGTGACGTCGACTGACCTGACCGGGCAGATTGCCGGCACGCCCGATGCCGGGCTGGTGGAGCGCGCCCTGGCGTTCGTGCGCGAGCGCGGCAGCGCTGCGTTGCTGCCCACGGGCGAAACCGTGCTCTCGCATGCCGAGGGCATGCTGCGCATTCTCGACGGCCTGCGCGTCGACGATGCCGCGCGCGCGGCGGCCTGCCTGTTTGCGCTGGCCGCGTTCGTACCTGGCAGCGAGGCGGAAATCGAGCCGCTCTTCGGCGAAGAAGTAGCGGGGCTGGTCAAGGGTGTGCGGCAGTTGTTGCGTATCGGCGCGATCGCGGTGGGCCACAGCGGCGCGCCCGAAACCACCAAGGACGAAATCGCCGCGCGCCAGGAGCAGGTGGAGGCGCTGCGCAAGATGCTGCTGGCCTTCGCGCAGGACATCCGCGTGGTGCTGGTGCGCCTCGCCTCGCGGCTGCAGACGCTGCGCTGGCTGGCGCAGGTCAAGGCGCAGCCGCTGCCGGGGGTCGCGCGCGAAACGCTGGACATCTACGCGCCGCTGGCCAACCGGCTCGGGATCTGGCAGATGAAGTGGGAGCTGGAGGACCTGGCATTCCGCTTCGAGCAGCCCGACACCTACAAGCGCATCGCGCGGCTGCTCGACGAAAAACGCATCGAGCGCGAAGGCTATATCGCCAGCGCCATCGCGCGGCTGCAGTCCGAGCTGGCATCGGCCGAGATCCGAGCCGAGGTGAGCGGGCGGCCCAAGCATATCTACAGCATCTGGAAGAAGATGCGCGGCAAGGAGCTCGACTTTGCCGATCTCTACGACGTGCGCGCCTTCCGCGTGATCGTTGACGACATCAAGGATTGCTACACCGTGCTGGGCATCGTGCACCATATCTGGCAGCCGATCCCGCGTGAGTTCGACGACTACATTTCCCGGCCCAAATCGAACGGCTACAAGTCGCTGCACACGGTGGTGATCGGCGACGACGGGCGCGCCTTCGAGGTGCAGATCCGCACCCAGGAGATGCATCACTTCGCCGAGTACGGCGTGGCCGCGCACTGGCGCTACAAGGAAGCGGGCAGCAAGGGCTATAGCGGCCAGTTCTCCGCCAGCGAACGCTACGACGAGAAGATCGCGTGGCTGCGCCAGCTGCTGGCGTGGAAGGACGACGCCGATCATTCGGTTGCGCACGACGAGTCGCCCTGGGAGCAGCTCAAGCACGCGGCCATCGACGACCACATCTATGTACTGACGCCGCAGGCGCGCGTGGTGGCGTTGCCGCAGGGCGCTACGCCGGTGGATTTCGCGTACTACCTGCATACGGACCTGGGCCATCGCTGCCGCGGCGCACGTGTGGACGGCACCATGGTGCCGCTGAACACGCCGCTGAAGAACGGCCAGACGGTGGACATCATCGCCGTCAAGCAGGGCGGCCCGTCACGCGACTGGCTCAACGCGGAACTAGGCTACCTGGCCAGCCCGCGTGCGCGCGCCAAGGTGCGCGCCTGGTTCAATGCGCTGGATTCGCAAGAGACCATGTCGCAAGGCCGCGCGCTGATCGACAAGACCTTGCAGCGCGAGGGCAAGACCGCTGTCAACCTGGATGACCTTGCCGCGCGCCTGGGCTTCAAGACGCCGGACGACCTGTTCGCCGCGGTTGCCAAGGATGAGTTCAGCCTGCGCCATGTGGAGCAGGCGCTGCGGCACCCCGAGGGCGAAGCCGCGGTGGTGCAGAGCGAGGAAGAGGCCGTCACCAAGAAGAGCCGCGCCACCAGCGTGGCGCGTGGCGCCAAGAGCGGTGTGCTGGTGGTGGGCGTGGATTCGCTGCTCACGCAGATGTCCAAATGCTGCAAGCCGGCGCCGCCGGACGAGATCGTGGGCTTTGTCACGCGCGGGCGCGGCGTCTCGATCCATCGCCGCACCTGCCACACCTTCGGGCAGCTCTCGGCGCGTGCGCCGGAGCGCGTGATCCATACCGAGTGGGGCAAGCGCAGCGATGCCGTCTATCCGGTGGACATCCACGTGGAGGCGATCGACCGGCAAGGGCTGCTGCGTGACATCTCCGAAGTGCTGTCGCGCGAGAAGATCAACGTCACCGGCGTGAAGACGCTGTCGAGCAAAGGCGTCGCGCGGATGCAGTTCACCGCCGAGGTTGCCGAGGCCACGCAGTTGCAGCGCGCACTCGGTTTGATCGAAGATGTGGTGGGGGTCTTGCAAGCGAAAAGAAAGTGATGCTATACTTTCGTTCTCCGTAGGCCGTAGGCTCGTAGCTCAGCTGGTTAGAGCACCACCTTGACATGGTGGGGGTCGTTGGTTCGAGTCCAATCGAGCCTACCAACGAACAAGCAGTAAGACGTAGGCGCAGTGCAGCAAGCGCATACAGCGGTTAGTTTCAAGCAGTACCATAGGCTCGTAGCTCAGCTGGTTAGAGCACCACCTTGACATGGTGGGGGTCGTTGGTTCGAGTCCAATCGAGCCTACCAACGCATAGCAGTAAGAAGTACCGAAGCAGTCCGGTTGATCCCGATAACCTGGAACGGAAGAGGCGCCATGTTCAAGACACAGCGAACTACTACCGCTAATTAGCGACAGTAGTCGAGGTGCGCCTTCGGACCCGGTGGATTGGGGTTAAATCGAAAAACAACGCAGCCTTGGCTGCGTTTTTTTTCGTCTGTCGCTTATTGGCTCCCTGCTATCCTGCTCGGTCGCCCGTGGGTGGATCCGAGCGAAGTCCCCGCTGCCAGGCCCATGCTGGTTTCACGAAAGGCATGAGCCGGGCGCTACAAGATGCTTTTTATTCGCTTGCCGGCCGCACGGCGCTGGCGGGTGGATTTCTGATGAGGTGCAAGATGATCGCAATCACGCTGCCGGATGGTTCCCGACGCGAATTCCCCGGCCCGGTAACGGTGGCCGAAGTGGCGCAGAGCATTGGCTCGGGCCTGGCCAAGGCAGCCCTGGCGGGCAAGGTGGATGGGCAGATGGTCGACACCAGCTTCCTCATCGAGCGCGATGCTGATCTCGCCATCGTCACGGACAAGGATGCTGATGGCGTTGATGTGATCCGTCACTCGACGGCGCACTTGCTGGCCTACGCTGTCAAGGCACTGTATCCCGAGGCGCAGGTGACGATCGGCCCGGTGATCGAGAACGGCTTCTACTACGACTTCGCCTACAAGCGCCCGTTCACGCCCGAGGACCTGGTCGCCATCGAGAAGAAGATGGCCGAGCTCGCCAAGAAGGACGAGAAGGTAACGCGCGAAGTCTGGAGCCGCGACGAAGCCGTGAAGCTGTTCGAGTCGATGGGCGAGAAATACAAGGCCGAGATCATCGCCTCGATCCCGCAGGACCAGGAGATCGGCCTGTATCGCGAAGGCGAGTTCGTCGACCTCTGCCGTGGCCCGCACGTGCCGTCCACGGGCAAGCTCAAGGTCTTCAAGCTGATGAAGGTGGCGGGTGCCTACTGGCGCGGCGACGCCAAGAACGAGATGCTTCAGCGCATCTATGGCACGGCCTGGGCCAAGAAGGAAGACCAGGAAGCCTACCTGCACATGCTGGAAGAGGCCGAGAAGCGCGACCACCGCAAGCTGGGCAAGCTGCTCGACCTGTTCCACCTGCAGGAAGAGGCGCCGGGCATGGTGTTCTGGCACCCGAAGGGCTGGCAGGTGTGGCAAGCGGTGGAGCAGTACATGCGCGGCCGCCTGACGCAGGCCGGCTATGAAGAAGTGCGCACGCCGCAAGTGATGGATCGTTCGCTGTGGGAGAAGTCAGGTCACTGGCAGAACTACAAGGAGAACATGTTCGTCACGGAGTCGGAGAAGCGCGACTACGCGATCAAGCCGATGAACTGCCCTGGTCATGTGCAGATTTTCAATCACGGCCTGCGCTCCTACCGCGACCTGCCGCTGCGCTTGGCCGAGTTCGGTGCCTGCCATCGCAATGAGCCGTCCGGCGCGCTGCATGGCCTGATGCGCGTGCGTGGCTTTGTGCAGGATGATGCGCACATCTTCTGCACGGAAGAGCAGATCGTCGCGGAGGCCAAGGCTTTCAACGAGCTGGCGTTCTCCGTGTACGACGATTTCGGCTTCAAGGACATCGCGGTCAAGTTGTCGCTGCGCCCGGATCAGCGCGCCGGTTCGGACGAGGTCTGGGATCACGCCGAGGAAGGCCTGCGCCTGGCGCTGCGCGCCTGCGGCGTGGAGTGGGAAGAGCTGCCGGGCGAGGGCGCCTTCTACGGCCCCAAGGTGGAATACCATATCAAGGACGCCATCGGCCGGTCTTGGCAATGTGGCACGCTGCAGCTGGACCTGGTGCTGCCGGAGCGCCTGGATGCCGAATACGTCTCCGAAGACAACTCGCGCAAGCGCCCGGTCATGCTGCACCGGGCCATCCTGGGCTCTTTCGAGCGCTTCCTGGGCATCTTGCTGGAAAACCACGCCGGCGCGCTGCCCGCCTGGCTGGCGCCAGAGCAGGTCCTGGTGCTGAATATTGCCGACTCGCAGGCGGAATATGCCGAAAACGTCGTGCAACTGCTGCAAAAACAAGGATTTAGGGCTAAGGCGGATTTGCGTAACGAGAAAATTACGTATAAAATCCGCGAGCATTCCCTTCAGAAGATTCCCTACCTCCTGGTAGTGGGCGACAAAGAACGGGATGCCAGTCAAGTGGCCGTGCGTGCCCGTGGCAACGTGGATCTGGGCGTGATGTCCGTTTCCGCGTTTGTGGAGCGTCTGCAACAGGACGTTGCCAGCAAAGCCTGATGGGATGAGCACGGCTTGTTTTTTGTCTTCTTGAGGTAACGCAACATCGCTACAGACAAAGGTCATCGCATCAATCGCGAAATCAGCGCACCCGAATTGCGCTTGGTCGGGGTTGATAACGAGCAGCTCGGCATCGTCAAGTTCATGGACGCGCTCCGCCTGGCTGAGGATAAGGACTTGGACTTGGTGGAAATCGCTCCTACAGCGGTGCCGCCGGTTGCCCGTATCATGGATTACGGCAAGTTCAAGTACGAGGAAGCCAAGCGCGCGCACGACGCCAAGCTGAAGCAGAAGATCATCCAGGTCAAGGAAGTCAAGTTCCGGCCGGGTACGGATGATGGCGACTACAACGTCAAGCTGCGCAACCTGAAGCGCTTCCTCGAAGACGGCGACAAGACCAAGATCACGCTGCGTTTCCGCGGCCGTGAGATGGCGCACCAGGAAATCGGCGCGCGTGTGCTCGAACGCCTGAAGGCGGACCTGGAAGAAGTTGGCCAGGTCGAGCAGATGCCGAAGATGGAAGGCCGCCAGATGGTGATGGTGCTGTCTCCCAAGAAGAAGAAGTAAGATTTTGCGCGCCGCTGCGGCCCGGAGGGGAATCCCTCCGGGCGCGGCGTCGTGCGAAAGCAGCGCAGAGGCCGCACGCGGCTTTAGCGCAACAATAAGTGGATGCGGGTTTTGCAAGTGTCGGCGCTAGCTGGCCACCTGCATGCATGTCATAGAAGCTGGAGTATTTCATGCCGAAGATGAAGACCAAGAAAAGCGCCTCCAAGCGCTTTACTGCGCGTCCGAATGGTTCGTTCAAGCGTGGCCAGGCCTTCAAGCGTCACATCTTGACCAAGAAGACCACCAAGAATAAGCGCCAGTTGCGCGGCACCCAGGACGTCCATGAGACGAACCTGAAGGCCGTTCGCGCAATGATGCCTTACGCATAACCCTAACGAAAACGAAAGGAGCATTACATGCCTCGAGTAAAACGTGGGGTCACTGCACGGGCCCGCCATAAGAAAGTCATCGTCGCCGCCAAGGGTTTCCGCGGCCGTCGCAATAACGTCTACCGTATCGCCAAGCAGGCGGTCATGCGTGCTGGCCAGTACGCATACCGCGATCGCCGCAACAAGAAGCGCGTGTTCCGCGCTCTCTGGATTGCGCGTATCAATGCTGCTTCGCGTGAGCATGGCATGACCTACAGCGTGTTCATGAACGGCCTGAAGCGGGCTTCGATTGAGCTGGACCGCAAGGTGCTGTCGGACATGGCTATTCATGACAAGCCTGCCTTTGCCGCCATCGTCAACCAGGTGAAAGCCACCGTTGCCTGATGCCGGCTCCGGGGTGCCACGCTAGTGTCTAGTGTGGTTTCCCGGGCAAGCACCGACCGCAAGGTCGACAGCATTTCCGCCAAATTTGCCTGAGCAGCGCTTGTCGCCGCGATGGCGATTCGGCCGGACCTGCAGAAACGGGGCTCCTCACCGAGCCCCGTTTTCATTTCGGATACCGTTTCGCGCGCCGTTCCCGGTTCGATGCAAGACGACATCCGAAACGAAGCCCGCGCCGCCCCCGGTGCCGCGCGGACTCTGCACCTACATCGCACTTAGTGCCAACCCACGCCCGGGCCCAGCGTGACCCGGACGCCAAATTTATCGCCGACCGCCGCCATGTCTCTGGATCCGGATCAAATCGTCGCCGACGCCCAGGCCGCCTTCGCTGCAGCCAACGACAACGCCACGCTGGAAAACGAAAAAGCCCGCTTTCTCGGCAAGACCGGTGCGCTCACCGAGCTGCTCAAGAGCCTCGGCAAGCTGGACCCGGAAACGCGCAAGAGCGAAGGCGCGCGCATCAACCAGGCCAAGCAGCAGGTCGAGGCTGCGCTGCAGGCGCGCCGCCAGGCGCTGGCCGATGCGCTGATGAACGCGCGGCTGGCCGCCGAAGCCATCGACGTCACGCTGCCGGGCCGCGCGGTTGCCCGTGGCAGCCTGCACCCGGTGATGCGCACCTGGGAGCGGGTCGAGCAGATTTTCGGCTCGGTGGGCTTCGATGTGGCCGATGGCCCCGAAATCGAAACGGACTGGATGAACTTCACCGCGTTGAACAACCCGGACAACCATCCGGCCCGTTCGATGCAGGACACCTTCTATGTGGACGGCCGTGATAGCGACGGCAAGCTGCTGCTGCTGCGTACCCACACCAGCCCGATGCAGGTGCGCTACGCGCGCATGCACGTGGAGAAGTACAAGGGCCGCGAGATGCCGCCGATCAAGGTGATCTGCCCCGGCCGTACTTACCGCGTCGACAGCGACGCCACGCACTCGCCGATGTTCAACCAGGTCGAAGGCCTGTGGATCGGTGATGACGTGAGCTTTGCTGACCTCAAGGGCGTGTACACGGACTTCCTGCGCAAGTTCTTCGAGCGCGATGACATCCAGGTGCGTTTCCGCCCCTCGTACTTCCCGTTCACCGAACCGTCGGCGGAAATCGACATGGCCTTCGGCAACGGCAAGTGGCTGGAGATTTCCGGCTCGGGCCAGGTGCACCCCAATGTGCTGCGCAATATGGGCCTGGACCCCGAGCGCTATATCGGCTTTGCCTTCGGTTCCGGCCTTGAACGCCTGACCATGCTCCGCTACGGCATCAACGATCTGCGCCTGTTCTTCGAAGGCGACGCGCGTTTCCTGCGCCAGTTCGCCTGAGGCGCGTATCCGCGCCAGAGCACATCGTCACCGACACCCCAGAACAGAATACTTACCGGATCAGAAGCGCCATGCAATTCTCGGAATCCTGGCTTCGCAGTTTCGTCAATCCCGACAAGATTTCCACCGATGCGCTCTCGCACAGCCTGACCATGGCCGGGCTGGAAGTGGAAGAGGTCGGCCCGGTCGCGCCGCCTTTCAACAAGGTGGTGGTGGCGCGCGTGCTTTCCACCGAGCGCCATCCCAACGCGGACCGTCTCAACGTTTGCCAGGTCGATGCCGGCACCGGCGAGACCCTGCAGATCGTTTGCGGCGCGCCCAATGTGGCGCCCGGCGTCCTGGTGCCTTGCGCGCTGGTCGGCGCGGTGCTGCCGCCGTCCGAGGCGGGCGGCAAGCCGTTCGAGATCAAGGTGGGCAAGCTGCGCGGCGTGGACAGCTTCGGCATGCTCTGCTCGGCGCGCGAGCTCAAGCTGTCGGAGGACCACGGCGGCCTGATGCTCCTGCCCGAAGATGCCAAGATCGGCATGGACATTCGGGAGTACCTGGACCTGGACGACCAGGTCTTCGTCATCAAGCTCACCCCCAACAAGGCCGACTGCCTGTCGATCCACGGCGTGGCGCGCGAAGTCGCCGCGCTGACCGGTGCCGCGCTGCGCCTGCCGGAGATGAAGCCGGTTGCCGTGACGCTGGCCGACAAGCTGCCGGTGAAGATTTCCGCCCCTGACCTGTGCGGCCGTTTCTCGGGCCGTGTGATCCGCGGCGTGAACGCGCACGCGGCCACGCCGGCATGGATGGTGCAACGCCTGGAGCGGGCAGGGCAGCGCAGCATCTCCGCGCTGGTCGACATCTCCAACTACGTGATGCTTGAGCTCGGCCGTCCCTCGCACGTCTTCGACCTGGACAAGATCCACGGCGGGCTGGATGTGCGCTGGGGCCGCAAGGGCGAACAGCTCAAGCTGCTCAACGGCAATACCGTGGAGCTCGACGAGCAGGTCGGCGTGATCGCCGACGACAAGGAGATCGAGAGCCTGGCCGGCATCATGGGCGGCGACAGCACCGCCGTGACGCTCGACACCACCAACATCTACCTCGAAGCCGCCTTCTGGTGGCCGCAAGCCATCCAGGGCCGCTCGCGCCGCTTCAACTTCTCGACCGATGCCGGGCACCGCTTCGAGCGTGGCGTGGACTACGCCACCACGGTTGAGCATATCGAGCGCATCAGCGCGCTGATCCTCGATATCTGCGGTGGCCAGGCCGGCCCGGTCGACGACCTGATTGTCAACCTGCCGCAACGCAAGCCGGTGCAACTGCGCGTGGCGCGCGCCGAGCGCGTGCTTGGCATCGAGCTGTCGCCTGCAGTCATCGCCGACGTGTTCCAGCGCCTGCAGCTGCCGTTTACCCGCGAGCAAGGCGCGGACGGCGAAGTGTTCGTGGTTACGCCGCCGAGCTATCGCTTCGATATCGAGATCGAGGAAGACCTGATCGAGGAAGTGGCCCGCATCTACGGCTTCGAGCGCATTCCGGCACGTCCGCCGATCGCCGAAAGCGAGATGCGCCCGACCGACGAAGCACGCCGCTCGACCCACGCTGTGCGCCACGCGATTGCCGCGCGCGATTACCAGGAGGTGATCAACTTCGCCTTCGTTGAAGAGAAGTGGGAGCGCGATTTTGCCAGTAACGACAACCCGATCCGCCTGCTGAACCCGATCGCCAGCCAGTTGGCGGTGATGCGTTCCACGCTGATCGGTGGCCTGCTCGACAAGGTGCGCTACAACCTCAACCGCAAGGCATCGCGCGTGCGGATGTTCGAAGTGGGCCGCGTGTTCCATCGCGACGCCTCGGTTGCTGATGGCGGCCTGACGGTGGCCGGCTATCGCCAGCCGATGGTTGCAGGCGGCATTGCCTACGGCCCGGCCTTCGAGGAGCAGTGGGGCATCGCCACCCGCCCGGTGGACTTCTTCGACGTCAAGGGCGATGTCGAGGCCTTGCTGTTCCCGCGCATTGCGCGCTTCGAGCCGGTATCGCATCCCGCGCTGCATCCAGGCCGTGCTGCGCAAGTGGTGATCGACGGCAAGGTGGCCGGCGTGATCGGCGAACTGCATCCGCGCTGGCTGCAGGAGTACGAACTGACGCAAGCGCCGGTCGTGTTCGAGCTGGACCTGCAGGCGTTGCGTGAAGTGGGCCTGCCCGGCTACACCGAAATCTCCAAGTTCCCGGCCGCCGTACGCGACCTGGCGCTGGTGGTAAAGCAGTCGGTGCGCGTGCAGGACCTGCTCGACGCCATGCGCGAAGCCCTGGAAAAACAGGGCTCCGCCCGCTATTGCCAGAGCCTGGTGCTGTTCGACGAGTTCCGTCCCAAGGCGGCTTCGGCGGCCATTGGCGCGGACGAGAAAAGCCTTGCGTTCCGCATGACCTTGCAAGATACTGGGGCGACCCTCCAGGACGAAACCGTCGACAGCGCGGTGCGTTGCATGGTCGAAGCCGCCAGCGCTGCATTCCAGGCGCGGATGCGCGGCTGATCCACCAGCTGACATGACAATGGAGCGCCCGGACTTCCGCATCCGGGCGGATCGCCACACCGAATGACAATGAACGATCGACACGCGTATCTCATGGCCTCTGCAATGGGTGAAGCAGGCGACCGCCAGGCAGCCTCGCTCGACGAAGATACTTCCGACGCTCGCGTTGCCGAAGTGCCGACCCTTACCAAGGCCGAGCTCGCTGAAATGCTGTTCGACCAGGTTGGTCTCAACAAGCGCGAGTCCAAGGACATGGTCGAAGCTTTCTTCGACGTGATTCGCGAAGCGCTGGAACAGGGCGACAGCGTCAAGCTCTCCGGCTTCGGCAATTTCCAGCTGCGCGACAAGCCGCAACGTCCCGGCCGCAATCCCAAGACGGGCGAAATCATTCCTATCACGGCACGACGCGTGGTGACGTTCCATGCCAGCCAGAAGCTCAAGGGCCTGGTGGAAGAGCGTGCCGGCCTGGTAGCGGTGCCCGGCTGATGGTTTGCCAGCAGCGTGACGACTCGTTATCCTGCTGAATCCGTGTATCACGCTTGTTTGCGCGCTAGTCCGCGCGAGCACCACAACCTCTCCCGGCACGGCCTGAAGCCCGCCCATTCACCGTATGTCGGAAAGATCCAGCGAACGCATCTTGTTGCCGCCGATTCCCGCCAAACGCTACTTCACCATTGGGGAAGTCAGCGAGCTTTGCGCCGTCAAGCCGCATGTGCTGCGCTACTGGGAGCAGGAGTTCACGCAGCTCAAGCCCGTCAAGCGACGCGGCAACCGGCGCTACTACCAGCATCATGAAGTCCTGCTGATCCGGCGCATCCGCGACCTGCTGTATGAGCAGGGCTTCACGATCAACGGTGCTCGCAATCGCCTCGACGAAGGGCGGCAGCACAGCCATGCCGCCACCGAGGACGAACAAGCGCTGGCAGCAGAAGCCGCCGGTGAAGCGCCGGTTTTCTCGCTCGACCTCAACAACCTGCGCAACGAACTGGTAGAAGTGCAGCACCTGCTCGCGCAGCTTCAACAGATCGCGAAGCACGAATAAAAAGTGCACTAATGACTAGCCATTTTTAAAAAGCTTCTGATATAATCTTTTTCTTTCGGGGCGTAGCGCAGCCTGGTAGCGTACCTGCATGGGGTGCAGGTGGTCGGAGGTTCAAATCCTCTCGCCCCGACCAGTATTAAGAAAAACCCGCACAGCATTTGTTGTGCGGGTTTTTTGTTGCCTGTTCAAAACGCCAACATTTAGCCCGACAAAAACACGCGGCAACAAGCATCATCGAATTCGCCTTAATCTCTTCGAATCGACGCAGCCTCCGCTGTCGCGCAGTCACCCCTTCCCTAAATCGCCGGCGAGTCACGCCAGGCCGATGAAGCTGCCTTGCCCCACGTGGCCCAATACGGATCGGCCGGCTCTTCGCGAGTGGCATAGTGGCGCTCGCCCCGTGTGCGCACGCGTAACGATCTCGCATCGAGAAAGTCGATGCCTTCCGCTAGTGCGAAGCGCAGCCGTGCCCCATCGTGCTCGATCACCAGGCTGTCGATAGGACGGGGCAGGGCCTTGAGTGCGGCGGTGTCGATGCCCATCAGATAGAGCGTTGCACCGGCGGCCTGCGCGGCGGCCTCGGCTTCCGGGTTCCAGGTATCCGCCGTGAGCAGTGGGTCGTCCACGGTCAGGGTCTGGCACGCGATGGCCGCGCCGTGGGTGTGGCCGGTGTTGCGGGTGTAGAGATAGATGACGCCAGGATCGCAGGTGAACATAGCTTCACTCAGAAAACACTGTATGGATATACAGTATAGCTGGGCTGTTGGCATCCGGCTAGGCCGTCCGTGGCCCGTGCTAACGTAGCGGCGTCCAGACTATCCGGCGAGTCAGAATGGGTGGGTTTCTAGCTTTTCTCGGAGCACAGGTTGCTGACGCCGTAGTCAATTACATTGGCTACACGCGGAGCTGGGCGAAGCATCTCTACTTCCGGATATCTGGACTGATCATCCTCGCCTGCCTTGCCGCGCTAGTGGTGGCACGCGGGTAGCGCTAAACGGACTAATGCATCTGTCCGATGCTCTTGCCGGCAAGATGTTTCACCATTGGATGATGGCTGCCGCTGGCGATCCCAGCGGGGGCTGAGCAGCTCCTTACATCACGGAGCTCGCTCCACAGTGGAGAGCGCCATGATGCCACCCGTGAAAACCAAGCACACCAACCTCGTGGTCGGCGAGCCCCTTGACTGGGATGCCGCCAGGGACGGGGAATTCTCGGGGCTGCCGGTGCACCTCGATGCGGCGCATGGCGTGATGCACTCTTTCTGGCAGCCCACGGAGCAGGACATTGCCAACATACTGGCAGGCATGCCCATTCGCTTGTCCGTGTTCGGTGAGGTGCACCCGCCCGTTGCGGTCGCGGTGACCAATGACGTGGTGGGTTAGCGAAGCCTTTTTCCGATCAATCAGGTCAATCTGGTTTGTCGTGAAGGGGCGGCGGACTCTACAATCAAACCATCGACCGTGCGGTGTGCATGTCTTTTCAGGCAGACGTTTGCGATGCGCAGGGTCCCGGGGGCACTGGTTTGGCCGGATGCCGTTTACCGCGTGGAACGCATAGGATAGGAGTAGGGGATGGCCAAGCGCGAACGTGCTGCCAGGGCCTTGCAAGACGAGGTGAGCCGGCGCATCCAGCGTATTGATGACATTGTGGAGGACGGCGCGAAGATCCGGGTGCCGGCACCGTAAGCGCATGCGCGCGATGCGCGCGGGCGCAACTGGGATATGAAGGCCTTCGGCAATGCCGCGGGTTATGAAAGGAGTATCCGGGCCGTGGTGGACAAGGCGCGTGACGAGTTCGACCTGACCGAGGTGCCGGGCCAGCAGAGCGCTGATCCCTTTGGCACTCCGCCCTCGCTGGAGTGAGCGTTTTGTTGGAGTAAGGCATGCACGCTTGCGATCTCTGCCATCTTCTCGTTGGTGCGCCGACCACGGTGGAGCCGCATGAGAACCTGGCCGCATCGGGTGCGGCCGCACTTGGCATGGACATCAACTCGCGCTGGGTGGACCGGCCCTGGCGCTGCACGGTCTGCGGCGCCTGGATGTTCCAGAATGCCGCCCACGGCGAGCCGCCCAATGTCTGGCGCATGGGGCGCCGCCCACAGGATCGCCCGCAGGACCGGACCTAGGCCCGGCAGCCCCTTGCCCCGGCTGGCCGGACGCTGCGCTGCGGCATGCTACGATGGCCGGCAAAGGGAGACGCAATGAATGAATCCAGAACACAGCATTACCGAGGCTACGTGATTTTGATCTCGGTACAGCAGCATGAGCGCGGATGCCTGGTGAGTGCCTCGATCGTCCAGGAGGCCAAAGGCGCGGTGCGCAATCCGTCGCCGCTGCAGTCGTGGGTGGGGCATGAGCAGGGCGAACTCATGGAAGTCGCTGACCGGGCGCAGGCGCGCGCTTGCCGGCTGATCGATGCGACGGTCGACCATGTTGCCTATGCCGCGGGCTGACTGATTGATCCTGGTGGCCTGGCAGGCCGTCCTGGCCATGCATTGGCTCGGGCAGAAGTTTCTCCGGCCAGCCTACATGGCGCGGGATCGCTGTCGTTAATCCGGGTATGAACTCATTCGATGCTTCCGAAGAATGCGCCGCAAATGCCGATGCCATGGGGTGGGGTTCGTCATCGCCCCATGTGCTGGCCGCGGTGCTAAACACCGCCCTGGCCGCCGAGGACCTGAGCGGCTTTGCCGCGCTGCTGTCCGACATGGCCCGCGATCGCGGCCTCAAAGGTGCGCGTGGCTCGCACCAGTCCATCTACGACATGCCCTATGCCAGCTTGTTGCCGCGCCAGCAGCATCTGCTGGCGGATGCGTTCGAGCTGCTCATCCGCCTGGGCCTGGAGTTGCAGCCGCGCAGGCCGCGCATGCTCGGCGACAGCCCAGGGAGCCTGCTGGCGCACGGCAGCCACGAGATCCCTGTCGACTAGATACCCCACGATCGGAGCAGTAGTGCGCCATGGCGGACACGGCGGCGAGGCTGCGTGCTAGCATCTCGCGATCAACCAGATCGCCGCACCGACGGCGACGTATCACCCGGCCCGACGCCGATCCCGACCGGGCGATGATGCTGACACGGCACGCGCGCGCACTGCCGTGGTGTTCGAGGGGAGCGATCGCGTGTTGTGGAGGTTGCAATGAACGAAGACGAGCCTTTCGGGGTAGTGTTCGAGGATTTTCGCGTCATCTGGGTGGCCGAGCGTTTGCAGGATGGCTCATGGACGGCGCGCTATTGCTGGAGTCCGGGCACGTCGGAGGCATCCGGCAAGGCGCTCCAGGCGGCAGTGCTCAGCGGCAAGTCCAAGCGGCTGCTGGGCGATTTCAAGACCGAAGAGGAGACCATCGACGCCATCAAGGCGGCGGTGCTGCTCGAGGCGAAATGGGGCCGGTGAATCCTGGCATCAAAGCCTAAGGTCCAAAAGGGGCCTAAGGTCCAAAAGAGGCCTTAGGCCAAATATGGCCTAAGGCTTGGAAAGCTCCGGCAGCACGACGCTGCTCCATTTCCACGTCCATATGCCTTGGCGCGTCAGGCCAATGAGAATGCGGTCGCCATTGTCCTTGGTGGCCGAGGCTTCCACGGTGTTCAGCGCACGATAGGACAAACTGTACTTGAGCGCGTCCTTGGCGGCTTCCTCCTTGGCGGGCCCGGCCGGTTCGCCCTTGTTTTCCGCAGGTGCGGGGGCAGGGCGCACGCGGGGTGCTGGCTGCGGCGCCGTGGCGGGCTTCTCGCCGGCCATGAGCGCCATGACGCCGGCGGGCGACACCATGGTGTCGATCATGGTGTTGATGACCGCCAGGCCGATTGCCTGCCCGATGCCGGCAAAGGGCATGTTCTGCAAGGCGGGCGTGCCGAGCTTTTGCTGCAGGGACAACGTCAGCTGCGCCTTCAGGCTTTCCCGCAGGGCCGGATAGTCGACATAGCGGGAGAACTTGTCGGCATCGCGCATTTCGATGGCAGCGCGCATCTGGTAGAGCGTCCAGTAGGGGCTGGCGTAGCTGGTGGCAGCGACGACGATCGCCGCAGCAATCGCGGCTTTGACGGGTTTGTTCATCGGGGGTCCGGTGCAAGCGCGCTGGCTAAGGCCCCCATTGTCGCCAATCGGCCGTGCCTGCGTCTACCCGGCTTGCTGGCTGCGTTCCAGCAAGCCGATTTCCCGCACCGCCACCGACAGCATCGACAAGCCGGCCGCACCCGATGCACGCTGATCCGCCAGCATGCGCGAGAAACGCTCGATCTGCGCCTGGCGCCCGCCGCGCCATGCCTCGATCAGTTGTGCCGGCGTATCCAGTGCCTGTGGCTGCGCCAGCACGCTGACCGTGAGCGCGCGCTTGAGGCGGCCGAGGTCTTCGAGTGTCGTGGTGCGCGCCAGCAGGTCCCAATGGCTGTCGGCTGGCAAAGCCAGGGCGCGTTCGCGCAGCCAGCCAAAACTGAACTCCGTATCGAGCGCGAAATAGACACCTGCCACCAGCGCCAGGCTGCGCTGCGTGGCCGCCGCCACCTCGGCGATATCCAGTGCCGCCGCGGAGATTTCTCCCGCAGCCACGCGCAGGGCCAGTTCATCGTCCACGCCGGACTGGGTCAGGTCTTGCCGCCATTGCGCCAGCGCGGTGGCCTCTGGCCCGGCCAGCAGTGCGGGTAGCTGCGGTGTGAGCCAGGCCGCGGCTTCGGCGTAGCGCGCACTGTCGCCATCGGTGGGGCCGCCCGCGTGCGGATGCCGCAGGAACCACAGGCTGGCGTGGTCCAGCAGGCGTCCCACGGCGACGAACATGCGCGCCTGCACGTCATCGTCGACCTGGTTGTCCAGCGCGTCGATGCGCAGCCAGAGCGGGTCCAGGCCGAATACGTCGCGCGCAATCAGGCAGGCGCGTACGATGTCCGCGGGCCGCGCATCGGTTTCTTCCTGCATGCGGTGGACAAAGGTGGCGCCGATGCGGTTGACCAGCGTGTTGGTGAGGTGCGTGGCCAGGATCTCCCGGCGCAGCGGATGGCGCAGCATGGTGTCGGCGTGCCGCTCACGCAGCGGCTGCGGGAAATAGGCGGGCAGGAGGCCGGCCACCAGTGGGTCCTCTGGCAGCGCCGACGTGAGCAACTCGTCGTACAGCCACATCTTGCTGTAGGCCAGCAGCACCGCCCGTTCGGGCGAGGTGAGGCCCAGCCCGGCGGCCTTGCGCTCACCCAGTTCATCCTCGCTCGGGAGGAATTCCAGCGCGCGCTTGAGGCGGCCGGCGCGCTCCAGCCACCGGATCAGCCGGCCCTCCGCATCAAGCAGCGCGGCGGCGTTGCGCCCGGCAACCGACAGCGCCTGGCTTTGGTAGTAGTTGTCCTCGAGCACCAGCAAGCCGACTTCGTCAGTCATTTCCGCGAGCAGCTTGTTGCGTTGCTTCTCGGTCATCTCGCCGTCCGCCACCACCAGCCCCAGGAGGATCTTGATATTGACCTCATGGTCGGAGCAATCGACGCCGGCAGAGTTGTCGATCGCATCGGTGTTGATGCGCCCGCCATTGAGTGCGAACTCGATGCGGCCAAGCTGCGTGAAGCCAAGGTTGCCGCCTTCGCCCACCACCTTGCAGCGCAGCTCGGCGCCGTTGACGCGCACCGCGTCGTTGGCGCGATCGCCCACTTGCAGATGGCTCTCGCGGCTGGATTTGACATAGGTGCCGATGCCGCCGTTATAGAGCAGGTCGACCGGCGCCAACAGGATCGCGTGGACCAGTTCGGCGGGCGAGAGCACGCTCGCGCTGATGCCAAGGCTCGCCTGCACCTCCGGCGTGATCGCGATGGTCTTGGCGGAGCGCGGAAACAGCCCGCCGCCGGCGGAGACCAGGCTCATGTCGTAGTCCGCCCAGCTCGAGCGCGGCAACTCGAACATGCGCTGGCGCTCGCGCAAGCTGGCGGCGGGGTCGGGGTTGGGGTCGAGGAAGATATGGCGATGGTCGAACGCGGCCACCAGCTTGATATGGGGCGACAGCAGCATGCCGTTGCCGAACACGTCGCCCGACATGTCGCCGATGCCGGCGACGGTGAAGTCCGTGGATTGGATGTCGACGCCCATCTCGCGGAAATGGCGCTTGACCGATTCCCAGGCGCCGCGCGCCGTGATGGCCATCTTCTTGTGGTCATAGCCGACCGAGCCGCCCGAGGCAAACGCGTCGCTGAGCCAGAAGCCGTACTCCGCGGAGATCGCGTTTGCGTAGTCGGAGAAGCTGGCCGTGCCCTTGTCGGCGGCGACCACCAGATAGGGGTCGTCGCCATCTTCACGCACCACTTCCGGCGGCGGCACCAAGGTGCCGGCGACGCGGTTGTCGGTGACATCGAGCAGGCCGCGCAGGAAGGTCTGGTAGCAGGCAATGCCTTCCTGCAGGAAGGCGTCGCGGTCGTTCGCTGGCGGCGGGCGCTTGACCACGAACCCGCCCTTGCTGCCCACCGGCACGATCACCGTGTTCTTCACCATCTGGGCCTTCATCAGCCCCAGCACCTCGGTGCGGAAATCCTCGCGCCGGTCGGACCAGCGCAGGCCGCCGCGCGCCACCGGGCCGCCGCGCAGGTGCACGCCTTCCACGCGCGGGGAGTAGACCCAGATCTCGAACATCGGGCGCGGCTCGGGCAGGCCGGGCACCAGCGCAGGGTTGAACTTGAACGACAGGTAAGGGCGCGGCCCGCCGTCGGGGCCGTGGCGGAAATAGTTGGTGCGCACCGTGGCGTTGATCACGCCCAGGAACAGGCGCAGGATGCGGTCTTCGTCGAGGTTGGGCACCTGGTCCAGCTCTGTGCCGATGGCTTGCTGCAGGCGCTCGCAGCGCGCGGCGCGGGCGCTTTCCGTGGCGGGGTCGAAGCGCGCGACGAACAGTTCCACGAAGCGCGAGGCGATAGCCGGGTTGCCGGTCAGCGCCCGCTCGATATAGGCATCGCTGAAGGTCGACCCGACCTGGCGAAGGTAGCGGGCATAGGCGCGCAGGATGGTCACGTCGCGCGCGGCGAGCTCGGCGCGCAGCACCAGGCGGTTGAAGTCGTCGTTCTCGATCTCACCGTTCCAGGCGCGCGCGAAGGCGTCCTCGAACAGCGCCTTGATGCGCGCAATATCGGCGCCAAGGTCGATGCCGGCCGCGACCCCATCGGCCATTTCCAGTCCGAAATCATGGACCCACACCGGTGCCGCGCCGTTGGGCTCGATCAGGTAGGGACGCTCTTCGTCCACGCGCACGCCAAGGTGCTCCAGCATCGGCAGGCTGAGCGACAACGCGATCGGCTCGCGGGCGCGGTAGACCTTGAAGCGGAATGCGCCGGGCGCGGCTTCGATGGGCCGGTACAGGTTCATGGCGATGCCGCCGGTGGCCTGTGCCGCCTCCATCAGCTCGATGTCGCGCACGGCGATGCGGGCCGGGTAGTCCTCGCGGTAGCCGGCCGGGAAGGAGTCCCCGTAGCGGCGCAGCAGGCGGTTGCCTTGCTCCTCGCCGGTGCTGTCGAGCAGGGCGGCGGCAAGGTCGTCCTGCCAGCGGCGGGCGGCTTGCACGATGCGCTCTTCCAGCTCGTCCGGGTTGACCTCGGGCATGGTGCCAGGCTCGCCGCGCACGATCAGCTGGATGCGCGCGAGCGGTGACTCGGAGAGTTGCGGCGTGAACTCGCAGCTGTTGCCGCAAAAGGCGGTCATCAGCAGCTTCTGGATGCGCTGGCGCAGATCCGTGTTGTACTTGTCGCGCGGCACGAACACCAGGCAGGAGACGAAGCGGTCGAAGCGGTCGCGTCGCACGAACAGGCGGATGCGCTGATGTTCCTGCAGGCGCAGGATGCCCAGCGTGATGTGGAACAGTTCGTCTTCCTCGGCCTGGAACAGTTCGTCGCGCGGGTATTGCTCGATGATGGTCACCAGCGACTTGTAGAGATGACCCTTGGTCAGGAAGCCCGCGCGCGCCAGGATGTTGCCGAACTTGCGCCGCACCAGCGGGATGTCCTCGCACGACATCATGTAGGTGGTGGAGGTGTAGAGGCCCACGAAGCGCCGCTCGCCAAAGAGCTTGCCGTTGGCGTCCGTCAGCTTGATGCCGACGTAGTCCAGGTAGCCGGGCCGGTGCACGGTGGAGCGCGAATTGGCTTTGGTCACGAAGATCGGCGACCTGTCTTCGATGACCGAGGTGGCCGCCGCGGGCAGCTCGGTCAGTGTGTCCTCCTCGGGCGGGTGCAGGCTTTCGCTCAGGATGCCGGTGCCGGAGCCGGGCACGCCGCGCAGGAAGAAGCGGTCGTCCTGGGTGACCAGTTCATAGTCGCGCTGGCCGAGGAAGGTGAAATGCTCGTCCAGCATCCACTGCAGGAAGGCGCAGGCTTCCTGTGTATCGGGCCGGTTGCCATCCGGGCCCTGCGCCAGCGTGTCGATGGTGGCGCGGGTGATGGCGGTCATCGCCGGCCAGTCCTGCACCGCGGCGCGCACGTCGCCCAGCACGCGGGCGATGCCGTTGCGCAAGGCCTCCTGCGTGGCGGTGTCGCCGCAGCGGTCCACTTCGAAATGGATGAAGGATTCGAGCCGGGGACCGCCGGCGGGCTCGCTCGCCGTGGTGTCGCCCTCGCCACCCAGGCCCACCTTGGCGATGGTGCCATCCGCGTTGCGCCAGACCCGGAAGACCGGGTGGATCGCGGAATGCAGGGCCAGCCCCAGCCGGTTGATCTCCATGGTGACGGAGTCCACCAGGAACGGCATGTCGTCGTTGACGATCTCCACCACCGAGTGGTCGGAGTGCCAGCCGTGCTGCTCGAGGTTGGGGTTGTAGACGCGCAGCCGCGCATTGCCCGGGACAAAGCGCTGGGCGGTCTGCCAGTGCGCCATGACCGCGCCATAGAGATCGGCCACGTTGCGCTTGAGCAGGTCTTCGGCGTCGGCCAGGTCGTAGTAGTGCCGCAGGAATGGCTCGGCCTGGACGAACACGTCGCCGGGCAGGCGGCCCTGGGCGAACTGCATCAGGTCGGCCAGCAACTGGGCCTGTCGCGCTTCGCTTTCCGCCAGCATGGTGTCTCTCCCCCAGACGGCTGTTTTGGCAGTCCGTTGCCGCCACAGGCACCGCGCGACGCGCGTCGTGTGTTGCCTGCGTCCTGGCAGCATGACCGTGCTAACTACTGTAGAGCATAAAGGGCGGCACCGCGCACAATGTGCGCGGGCTGGCTTTGCCCGCTCCGGCCTGGCGCGGGCGTTGGGATGTATGAGATTTACGACTGGTTTTCATGATTTTATATCGCCGCAGGAATGTGCCTGCCGTGGCTACACTGCCTATCTGCGCCTTACCCGCCGGTAGGAAGCGCGAGCCGAACTGGGCGCCTGGCCTTGTCGCGGCGCGCGGCGCGGCCTCACGGGCCGGGACGGGCATCATGGAGACATAAGATGTACAAGGAACGTATCCGGCTGGCCAGCCTGCTCGACAAGGTCATGCCGGCCGAGGCCGCGGCGGCGATGATCCGGGACGGCATGACCGTAGGCATGAGCGGCTTCACCCGCGCCGGCGACTGCAAGGCGGTGCCGCAGGCGCTGGCAAGGCGCGCGGCGCACGAGCCGCTGCGCATCACGCTGATGACCGGCGCCTCGCTGGGCAACGATACCGACAAGATGCTGGCCGAGGCCAATGTGCTGGCGCGGCGCCTGCCGTTCCAGGTGGATGCCACCTTGCGGCGCAAGATCAACGCGGGCGAGGTGATGTTCATCGACCAGCATCTGTCCGAAACCGTGGAACAACTGCGCGGGCGCCAGATCGCGCCGGTAGACGTGGCAGTGGTGGAAGCAGTCGCGATCACCGAATCCGGCGGCATCGTGCCGTCGACTTCGGTCGGCAACTCCGCGAGCTTCGCGATGCTGGCGCAGAAGGTGATCGTCGAGATCAATCTCAGTATGCCGGCCGGCCTGGAAGGCCTGCACGACATCTACCTGCCGACGGCGCGGCCACATCGCCAGCCCATTCCGCTGGTCTCGGTGGACCAGCGCATCGGCTTGCCCTTTATTCCGGTGGACCCCGCGAAGATCGCCGCCATCGTGATCACGCAAAAGGACGATAGCCCGTCCAATGCGCTGCCGCCCGACCAGGAAACGCGCCAGATCGCCGGGCACCTGAACGATTTCCTGTCGCATGAAGTACGCTCAGGCCGGCTGGCACCTTCGCTGCAGCCGCTGCAGGCCGGCATCGGCACGATCGCCAACGCCGTGCTGCATGGCCTGATCGATTCCCCGTTCCGCGATCTCACGATGTATTCGGAAGTGCTGCAGGACAGCACGATCGAGTTGCTGGACGCCGGGCGGCTGCGCTTTGCCTCTGCGTCATCGGTGACGCTGACCAGCGCCGTCTACGCGCGCTTCCTGGCAGACCTGGATCGGTACAAGGAGCGTGTGATCCTGCGCCCGCAGGAGATCAGCAACCATCCGGAGCTGCTGCGCAGGCTCGGGCTGATCACCATCAACACGGCGCTGGAGTGCGATATCTACGGCAACGTGAACTCCACGCACGTGGGTGGCACACACATGATGAACGGCATCGGCGGGTCGGGAGACTTCGCGCGCCATGCGCATTTGTCGGTGTTCGTCACCAAGTCGATGGCAAAGGCCGGCGCCATCTCCAGCATCGTGCCGATGGTGTCTCACGTGGATCACACCGAGCATGATGTCGACATCATTGTGACCGAGCATGGCCTGGCCGATCTGCGCGGCCTGGCGCCGCGCGAGCGCGCGCAGCAGATCATCGCCAACTGCGCGGATCCGTTGTATCGGGAGTTGCTGCGTGATTACGTGACGCGCGCCACGCGCCGCGGCGGGCATACCCCGCACCTCATCGAGGAGGCGCTGGCCTGGCACGTGCGCTTGCGCGAGGAAGGCACGATGGGCGGCACGAAGGCGGCCCTGGCCGCAGCCTGAAGCGGCTTGCGCTTGGACCTTCTCTGTTGTCTTCCGGCCTTCATCCCTTTTCGGTATCCCTTATCCCTTGAAGATGAGCACGGCCAGCACCAGGGAGGAAGCCATTAGGATCAGCAGGTCTAGCATGATGGTCTCCGAAAGGGAGAGGTCCGGGATCGCGAAAGGGTAAGCCTGCGCTACGGTTCACGCTGTAGGCGGCCTTCCGAATCCATTCTCGGACATTTCTCACATTTCCACATGCGGTGCCATCTGGCTCAGATGGCGTTTCAAGCGGGCGTTGGGCATTGCCGTGTTCGATCCCGCTGGCTGATCTTGCCTGTTCCCTGCGGCCCGGATGGTGCGCTGGCGCACCATCCGGCGGGACAGGCTGCTTGCTGCCTGCCGCTTCCGCTTATTGTTTGGCCTTGGCGCCGTCGGTATAGGGATCGAACTTGCCGGCCTTGGCGCCGTCCGTGTACGGATCGGGCTTGCCAGCCTTGGCCCCGTCCGTATAGGGATCGGCCTTCTTCTTGGCGCCGGAAGCGTTCAGGTTCGACTTGGTCGATTTCTTCGCGCCATCCGTGTACGGATCGAACTTGCCGGACTTGGCGGCGCTCTTGTTCGGGTCCGTCTTGTTGGTATGGGCGCCGCCATAAAGGTCGCCGCCATCGGTGTAGTTCTTCTGGGCGTGCGCCAGCTGCACGCCGCCAAAGGCGGTGAGGGCGGCGATGATCAGGGCGGGTACGGTCTTGTTGCGCATTTTCATCCTCGTGAGTAAAGCTTGGGTAGTTCGAGAGCAATGGCCACGGGCAGGGGGCATGGCCGCAAAAATGGTCGTCAGACCAGGGTGACTCTACCGACTTGGGATGACCCTGCGAAGTTAATCTTTCTTCCCACTGTATTGAACCGCTTATTGGCCTGGCCGGCTATGCGCCAGATCAAGGCAAGCGTTGTTTTTGGGGAGGGGCTTATGGAAGGGAGGGGGGCGGGTTTGCCGAAGGCGCGAGCCCTGGCAAGGCCCGGCTGCAGGCAGCCGGGCCGTTGCGACGTTACTCGTTACTGGTCGCCGGTTACTCGAGCGTAATGTTCTGGTCGCGCGCGATCTTCTTGCGCATTTCCAGCTCGCGCTTGATCTGCGCGGCGTATTGCTGCGGCGTGTTGCCGTCAGGGTAGGCGCCGCTTTCCGCCAGGCGGCGTTTCACGTTCGGGTCCTGCAAGGTCTTCACGGCAGCGTCATGCACCTTGGCGATGATCGCGGCAGGCGTGCCGGCGGGTGCCACCAGGCCGTACCAGGCCATGTTGTTCATGTCCTTCATGCCGGCTTCGGCAAAGGTCGGCACGTCGGGCAAGCCATCCACGCGCTTGGGCGCCGCTACCGCGAGGGCGCGCAGCTTGCCGGCCTGGATGTGCGGCATGGATGAGGGCAGGTTGTCGAACTGGCCGCTCACCTGGCCCGCCAGCGTGTCGTTCAGGGCGGGGCCCGATCCACGGTAGGGGATGTGGACCATGTCGGTCTTGGTCAGGAACTTGAACAGTTCGCCGTCGAGGTGGGAGATGCTGCCTTTGCCTGCCGACGCATAGCTGTACTTGCCGGGGTTGGCCTTGACCAGCGCGATGAACTCCTGCAGGTTCTTGGCCGGCACCTTGGGGTTGATCGTCAGCACGTTCGGCACATTGACCAGGTTGGTAATGGGCGCGAAGTCCTTGATCGGATCGTAGGGGTTGCGGGCGTTGGTGGCGGGGTTGGTCGCCATGGTGCTGACCGTCGCAATGCCCAGCGTGTAGCCATCGGGCGCGGATTTGGCCAGCGCATCGGCGCCGATCGCGCCGCCGCCGCCGCCGCGGTTCTCCACCACCACGACCTGGCCAAGCTCACGGCCGATGCCGTCGGCCACCGCGCGGCCCACGATGTCCGTGGTGCCGCCCGCGGCGAACGGCACGATCAGGCGGATCGGCTTGGTCGGGTAGGTTTGTGCAAAGGCGCTGTGGCACAGGCCAAGAAGGGCCAGGCAAGCTGCGCTGCCGACATTCAATACTGCTTTCAAGAGAGGCTCCCGAGGGTTCTAGGTCTAATGACGGCCCGGGCGGGCGCGGGTTGGGGCACGGCGATCTGCGTCGCGCTGCTGCCCTTGTTCCTGCTTGCCGCGGGACGCTGGAGATGTCGGATGGGTTCCGTGATGCGGAACCATGTTCCGCATTATGCTCCAGGCGCAATTCAACCGTGAAAGCGTAGCCGGCGGAATTGGTATCAACCCGCGTATGCGCCGTTGTGTGGGAGGAGGTTGGCCCAGGGTTGCCACGCCCACGGAGAGATCCAGCAGGGTTGGCGCGCCAATGGAAAAAGCCGGAAGCATTGCTGCTTCCGGCTTTTAGAATTCGCTGGTGGGGCGTGAGTGACTCGAACACTCGACCTACGGATTAAGAGTCCGCTGCTCTACCAACTGAGCTAACGCCCCAACGAAGAAAAAGATTGTATCATGGTTTTTGAGTTTGTCAAACACCCTGCGTAATTTTTCCCGCATGAGGGTGCTCTGGAAATGCCGTGTGCGATTTCGCCGTCGTACGTGCAATTCCCGGGCAGCCTTATTCCTTCTCCTTGCACCGAACTCAGGCACTCACGCCGTGGGAACTCGCCCGGGGTTTCGGCAGTCTTGCTTGGGGTGAGCGGAGCGTAGGCCTTTGCGGACGAGTCGGGCCGACCCATGTTAGGATGATTCTTCACTTGCAATGGAGGGCTGTACCGATGGATATCAAGTTCCAAGAGCAAGAGCGTTACGATATCAACAATGAAGGCTTGCTATTTCACGCCGTTGTCGACGGCCAACCAGTCACTTGCGTGGTGACCCGTGAAGCGCTGTGGGAAGGCTTCAGTGCCGACCAGGTGTTATCGCTGGAAGAGGCATTCCGCGCCGGACGTGAAACCATCGAGCGTGCTGCGGTGGTGCTGATCGAGCAGGGCGCCGCCCAGCCAGTGGTAGTCAAGCGCGCCCATGTGGCGCCGCTCTGAAGCGGATCCCAGTCCGGGCCGGTCATCGGTCCGATCCCGGGCTACCGCTTCAAGTCGTTGCGGCTTCTCGCCGCCTGACGCCGGTTTCCCGCCGGCGTTTCTCTTTTTCATTCCCCTTGCTCATCACTGATCGTGCCGATCACGTTGATCGTGCTCAAGCCGGTTTTGCCGGGTAGCCTGGCCCGCCAGGGCGGCTAGCGCATTCTTCGAAGATGCGTGCCTGGCATTGCGCACAGCCTGCGGGATCGAGGCGCGCAATGATGGTGTGCAGCGCCTGCCGCTTGGTGGAAAAGATGTGCCCTTCGCCCAGCTTCAGCGCGAAGCCGGTCTGGTCCCACGTCTGCAGCACCTGCGTGCGCGGACGATGGAAATACAGGTCGCCGCCGGTGGCGCGCCGCTCGCTCAGCTCGCTTTCCCACATCTCGGCGCCGGCCAGGTCGATGAAGTTCATGCTCTTGGTCATGGCCAGCAGATGGATCTGGCCGGGATGGGCGTTGCGTGCTTCGTGCAGGCGGTCCGTCACGTACTGGACCGCGCCGAAGTAGATCGCGCCTTCCATGCGCAGCAGCTTGAGCTGGGGGCATTCCGGTTGCGGGCGATGCAGTTCGTCGAGCGGCGTAAAGCGCCGGTCGGGGTCGTCGGCGTCTGGCACCAGGCTGCGCACCGCCGGCCGCGAGGTGCGATAGAGATAGGCCACCAGTGACAGGATGGTGCCGAGCAAGACCGCCATCTCCAGGCGGATGGCCAGCGTGGCGACAAAGGTGCTGATGGCGATGGCGAATTCCGTGCGGCTCAGGCTGGCGATGCGGCGCAGCCGGCCGAAATCGAACAGGCCCCAGGCCACCAGCAGCAACATCGCGGCGATGGAGGCCAGCGGGATCTGCGCCAGCAGCGAGGCGCTGGCCGTGACCAGCACCACCAGCAGCAAGGCCGAAAAAATGCTGGCCAGCGGCGTCTGCGCGCCGGCCTCGTAGTTAGGCATGGAGCGGTTCAGCGAGCCACAGGAGATATAGGCGGAGAACAAGCCACCTGCGATGTTCGACAGGCCCTGCCCGATGAATTCGCGGTTGGCATCGATGTGCTGGCCCGAGCGCAGCGCCACCGCCTTGGCGATCGAGATCGACTGGCCGAGTGCCACGATGGTCAGCGCGGCGGCGATGCCAAGCAGGTCGGGGATCGCCTGCCAGGAAATATTCGGCAGGTGGAAGGGCGGGATGGCCGACGGGATCGGCCCGACCACATTGACGTGGTGCGCGCCTGCGCTCCAGCCCGGCGCGTTGAGCAGCAGGGCGACGCCGTAGCCTGCCAGCAGGCCGATCAGCATGAAGGGCAGGCGGCGCGAGACGCGCTTCACCGCGATGGTCACCGCCAGCGTGATCGCCGCTACCGTGAACGCGCTCCAGTTGATGCCGTCGGCATTGTCCAGCAAAAAGCGCACCACACCGAAGGCGCTCGTACCCGTCGGCACGGCCAGCCCGAACAAGTCCTTGAGCGCATAGAGGCCGATCAGCATTGCCGCGCCGCAGGTGAAGCCAAGCAGCACCGAGGGCGAGATGAAGTTGGCCAGCGTGCCAAGGCGCAAGGTGCCCACGGCAAGCTGCAGCAAGCCAACCATGATGGTGACGGCGAGCGCCAGATTGATGTACTCGGGACTGCCGGCAAATGCCACCGGGCTCAGCATGGCGAACAGCGCCAGCGAATTGGCGTTGGTCGGGCCGGACATCACATGCCAGCTGGAGCCGAACAAGGCCGCCACGATGCAGGGAATCACGGCCGCGTAGATGCCGTATTGCGGCGGCAGGCCGGCTAGCGTGGCAAAGGCCACGCCCTGCGGCAGCACCAGCACCGCGCCAAGCAGGCCCGCGACCAGGTCCGCACGCAAGGAGGCGCGGCTCACGCGGTGACGCCATGCCGGCAACAGGCGCCCGAGCATCCGGCCGGTTGTGCCCTGCGCAACCGGAGCGGTCATGCTTGCGGGTCTCGTTCGCTGAGGCTCACCAGCAATTCGTCGATCGCGCCATAGACCTTGCCCAGCCGCTCCGCGCCGATCATCTGCTCGAGCTCCTCATAGCGGCGGTCGATCAGCGGCTCCATCTCGGCGATCAGGGCACGGCATTTGTCGGTCAGCGAGATCAGCTGGCGGCGCTGGTCCGTGGTGGAGCGCGAGCGCAGGATCAGGCCCGCTTCCTCCATGCTCGACAGCATGCGGGTAAGGCTCGGGCTCAGGATCAGGCAGGCATCGGCGAGCTGGTTAGGCTCCATCTCGCCTTGCTCGTTGAGGGTGCGCACCACGCGCCATTGCTGCTCGGTCATGCCGTGCTGGCGCAGGATGGGCCGGAAGCCCGCCATCAGCGTTTCGCGGGCTTGCAGCAGCAGGTGGGGGAGGTTGCGGTGGCGGAAGGTAGCCGGTTTCATGCCCGCAAGTGTAGCCGTGCAGACGCCCGGACGCGAGCCGGTGGCTACCCGGATATGCCGACCGCCGGCTTGGTGGCCGGCGCCCTGGCGCAACGCCTCAGCCCAGGTCGAGCGTGGCCACCACCGGCGTGTGGTCCGAGGGCTGCTCCCAGGTGCGCGGCACGCGATCGATCACGCAGGCGCCGCACGCCTCGCGCAGGGCCGGCGACAGCAGGATGTGGTCGATGCGCAGGCCGGCGTTGCGGCGAAACGCAAACATGCGGTAGTCCCACCAGGAGAAGCTCTTCTCCGGCTGCTCGAACATGCGGAATGCGTCGGTCAGCCCAAGTGCCTCCAGCGCCCGGAACGCATCGCGCTCCGGCGGCGACACCAGGTTCTGCCCCTCCCACTTCTTGGGATCGTGCACATCCCGGTCTTCGGGTGCGATATTGAAGTCGCCCAGCAGCGCGAGCTTCGGGTACTTCACCATTTCCTCCTGCAGCCACGCGGTGATCGCCTGCAGCCAGCCCAGCTTGTAGGTGAACTTGTCGGAGTCCGGCGCCTGCCCGTTGGGGAAGTACGCGCATACCAGGCGCACGTCGCCATAGGTCGCCGCCACCACGCGCTGCTGGGGGTCGTCGAAGCCAGGGATATTTCGCACCACGTCGGTGGGCGTCGCCATGGTGGCATTGCGCGCCAGGATCGCCACGCCGTTGTATGTCTTCTGGCCGGTGAACACGCTGTGGAAGCCCGCGCTTTCCAGTTCGGCCAGCGGGTACTTGTCGTCCGGCATCTTCAGCTCCTGCAGGCACAGGGCATCGATCGGCGTATCGGCCTTTTCCTGCTCGCTCAACCAGTCCAGTACCTGCGGTAGCCGGACCTTCAGCGAGTTGACGTTCCAGGTTGCGATTCTCATGTTCAAATGGCTTGTTGATTGACGGTTGCCTGGGCGACATTGGAATTCGTCCCGGTGTCACCCTGGTTTGCCTGCACATTATGAACGACCGCTGCGGCCACAGGCACGTCGGGAGGCAGGTGTCCTCAGGCCCAGGTCTCATGCAAGTGTCGCCAAGTGACAAGCGCATCGTTCCCAGTCACGAACAGCGCCGAGGCACGCCGCTCGGAAGCGCCCGCGTTCCAGGCCTGCGTCTCCCGGTAGCTGACCGTGGCCGAGCGCGCGTCCTCATGCACGAGCGTCAACTCATCGATCCTGATTTGCAGCCCGGGCCGGGCGCCGCGCAGTCGTGCGAACAGCGCGGGAAAGCCGCCTGCCTCCATACGCGCACCGGTCGGCGAGATCATGCTGAAGTCCGGACCAAACCGTTGCAGCAGCGTTTCCAGTACGGCTTCGGGGCAAGCGGGGTTCGACAGCCATTGCTCGATCAGCACATGGGTGTCGGCGATTTCGCGCAGGCAAAGCGCGGCGATGTCAGGCATGGATGGTGTTTCCTTCAGGAGTAGGCAGGGCGGGTTGCCCCGGGGTTAGGGAAGCGTTGTCGATGCTGCCGGCTGGCAATGATGCCGGTCGTCCAGACGCCAGACGACAAGCAGCGGCACGAGGGAGCATAAGCCGGCGACGAGAAAACACCCATGGAACACCTGCGTCAGGACCGTGGAGTCGCTCGCCAGGGCAAGGTCGGCCATGCCTTGCCGGGCCAGCCACTGGCCCAGTAAAAGACTGGCCATGGCGACGCCAGCGCAAAACGACAACTGACGATTCAGATTCCATATTGCGCTGACGGGGCCCATTCCCGCTGGGGACACATTCAGCAGCGCCAGGGTTTGCGCAACGCTCGAGCAGATGCCGCCGCCGGCTCCCATCAGCAAGAAGGCGGCCACCATGCCCGGCCATTCGCCAGGTTCGCTCACGGTCGCCAGCATGGCGATGCCGGTCGCGTGTACCGTCATGGCCGGCAGCAGCAGGGCGCGGGGCCCTAGCCGGTTGAAGAGGCGCCCGGCCAGCGTCATGCCCGCAGCGGCGGCCAGGGCGTAGGGAATCATCAGCGCCCCCGCGCTGACGGCCTTCAGGCCTAGCACGCTGCGCAGGAAGAACATATTGAGCAGGCTGACGCCGGTAAACACGCCGGGCACGAACAGGTAGACGACCATGGCTGCCCGGAGCAGCGGATCCCGCAGAACACGGAAATCCAGGACTGGATGCTCCCGCCGGCGTACATGCCGCAAAAGCAGCAAGCCCGCGGCGACGCCGCCTGTGACAAGGGCGGTGCCCACGCGGGTCTGCCCGGTGTGCTCGAACCGGGACAAGCCGATCAGCAGCAGCGCAAGCGCCAGGCTGACCAGCCCGATGCCGGCAACGTCCGGCCTGTGTCCCTGGGTGGTTTCGCCGGAGCGCAGCCAAAGCACGGCAAGCACGAGCGCAACCAAGGCCAGCGGGATGTTGAGCCAGAATACCCAGCGCCATCCCAGGCTGTCCACGACGTAGCCGCCCATCAGTGGCGACAGCGCCGGCGCGAGCAGCGCGCAGGCCATCACGATCACTGACAGTTGCGCGCGCTCGTCCTGCGAGTAGAGGCGATAGGTCATGGCTTGCCCGACGGGAATCAAAAGCCCACCCCCCAGGCCTTGCAGCAGGCGCCAGGCGATCAGCGCCTCAATGCTGCCGGCGAATCCGGCGCCGGCCGCGGCTGCGGAAAAAATCCCCAGCGATGCCACGAAGATCGCTTTGTCTCCGTAGCGGCCGGCCAGCCAGGTGCTTGCCGGAATGACCAGCGTCAGCCCCAGCGTGTAGGCACTGGCCACCCATGCAACGGTCCCCACGGACGCCTGCAGTGACCGGCCGATATCGGGGAACGCGACCGATGCCATGAACATATTGACCAGGTCGATAAATAAGCCGAGGAGGTAGACCGACGCAACGCGTGATTTGTAGGGCATGGAAAGTCGAGCAATGGCGGCAAGCGCCATGCAGGTGCAGGCTGGAAGACGGCATTCTAGAAACCATGGAGGAATAAGAAAACAGCCTAGTGGCCGATATACTGTTCTCTGATTTTTGACAATGGAGCGCTGAGAACGTGATCAATCTGAACCGTCTGGCCATGTTCGTGGCCGTGGTGGAGTGTGGCTCGTTCACGGCGGCAGCCGGCACGCTGGGCACCACCAAGGCCGTGGTCAGCTTCAACGTGAAGCAGCTGGAGCAAGATCTATCGGTGGCATTGCTCACGCGCAGCACGCGGCGCCTGGCACTGACGGAGGCGGGCGAGCGGTTCTATCGCGACTGCTCGGTCTTGCTGCGGCAGGCTGAATCGGCCGTGGAGCAGGTCCGGTCTGGTCATGCGTCCTTCTCGGGCAGCTTGCGCGTCACGGCATCGGTGGATTACGGCAACCTCGTCGTCGCTCCCGCGCTGGCCGGGTTTGCCCGCCTGCATCCCGATCTGCGGGTGAGCTACCAGGCCAGCTCGACCCACGCTGACCTGATCGCAGAGCGGCTGGACGTAGCCATCCGGGTGGGGCCGCTGGAGGACTCGCGGCACCGCGCTAAGCCGATCGGGCATTTCAACCTAGTGATCGTGGCAAGCTCGGCGCTGCTGAGTGCAACCGGCGCGCCCGATTCGCTGCAGGCGATGGCGGCGCTGCCGTGGCTTGCCAATCGCGCGGGGCAGGGCGGGCAATGGACTCTGGCTGACCCACACGGCAAGCCGCACACGATCCGGGTCCGCAACGTGGCCCACGCGGATACGGCCTCGGCCTTGCTAGCGTTTGTGCTGGCCGGCTGTGGCGTCGCAGCGCTGCCCGAGTGGCTGCTTGACGACCATCTCAAGGGCGGACGGCTTCAGGTCCTGATGCCGGACCATGTCTTGCCAAGGGCCGAGGTCTTTGCGGTCTATCCGGATACGCGGCACGTCAGCGCCAAGGTCCGCGGGTTTATCGACCATCTGCGCGCATTGCGGCCCGGCCGTGCCTAGGGCTTGAACGAGCCCTCGATGGTGTAGCGCGACCCCGGATGCACCAGCCGTGCCAGCGTGATCGGCGAGCCCTGGCTTTCGGTGCGGCGGATCACGATCAGGCAGGGCTCGCTTGGCTTGACGCCCAGCAGCTCGGCCTCCTGCTCGGTGGGCAACTGCGCCTCGATGGAGTATTGCGCTTCCCATAGCGGTGCCACAGTCAGCAGGTAATTGGTAGGCGTGGTCTTGGTGAAGTCCACGTCGAGATAGTCAGGCGCGCGGGCGGGGTTGACGTAGCGGTCCTCGCACAGCAGCGGCACGCCGTTCTCGCTATGCACGATCAAGGTGTGGAAGACCTCGCTGCCGACGGGCAACCCGATGCGCGGCGCCAATGCCTCGGTGACGACTTCGGCGCGCGCCATGTGCACGTCGGAGCGGTGGCGGTGGCCCCGCTCCGTGATCTCGTCGTGCAGGTCGCGGATGGTCAGCGTGGACGACGCACGATAGGGCTGGGTGGCGAACGTGCCGACGCCCTGCACACGCTCCACCAGGCCTTCGGCCTGCAGTTCCCGCACCGCCCGGTTGGCGGTCATGCGGCTGACGCGGAACTGGGTGACCAGCTCGGATTCCGACGGCATCAGCGTGCCAGGCGGCCAGCGTCCGGCGCTGAGTCCGTCCTTCAGGTAGTTCTTGATGTGTGCGTAGGCGGCGGCGGGTGGCAGGTAGGTCATGGCACGCAGTTTACTTGACCGCGCTTGTCTAGCCAATTTCCATTGGCAGCGATTTTTCGTTTCAAGGTCGGCATCCGCCAGAAAAAAGGGGGCGGGTTTTGGCTTCGGGTGTGGCTCCGATCAGGGTAATCCCGGCTCGCTGATTTGTTGTCTTATCTTGTATATACAAGAATATGTGCCGCAATCGATGATTCCAGGATGCTGGAATCGCGGGCGGGCAGGCGAGAGGGCGACCGGAGACAACATGGCAAAGGTGAGCGCAAGGGGGAATGCGGGGATGAACATATTCCCGGGCTGGTATGTGGTTGGCGCGACGCACGTGCTGCTGGCGCTGATATTTGGCGCCGCGTACTCGTTTGGCGCATTTTTCGCGAGTATCCAGGAAGGCTTCGGGGTGGGCAGTTCGTCGGCGGCTTCCGTATTCTCATTCACCGCGCTGATTTACTACGTGGTGGGCGTATTCTCCGGGTCCCTGGCCGACCGTATCTCCACCCGCCGGGTCATTGCGATGGGCATTGTCTCGCTGGCGCTGGGATTTGCCATCGCCAGCGTCGTCACGGATTCGCTGGCGGGGTTCCTGGTGGCCTTCTGCTCGCTGGTGGGCCTGGGTGTAGGCCTGGTCTACGTGCCGGCGGTGACGGCGGTGCAGCGCTGGTTCGTCAGGCATCGCAGCCGGGCGTCGGGCCTTGCGCTGGCGGGCACCGGGCTTGGCACGTTCATCGGACCGGTGGTGGCGGGCCTGCTGATGGAGCATATGAGCTGGCAGGCGACAATGCGTTGCTTCGCGCTGGCCATCGCCGTGGTCGGGTTGGCAATGGCAATGCTGCTAAAGGGGCGCCCGGAAGAGGCCGGCCTGTATCCCGATGGCGCGCCTGCGGCGCCTGGCGTTGCCCATTCTCCCCCGCCATCCGGGCTCAGCTTGGCGCAGGCCGTGCGCGGCGGGCGATTCTGGTGGTACTTCGGCGCCATCCTGCTGGGCTCGGTTGGCCTGTTCGCCGCGCTGGTCCATATCCATCCGTACGCGCG
This sequence comes from Cupriavidus sp. GW821-FHT02F09, assembly GCF_059421605.1. Lineage (NCBI taxonomy): Bacteria > Pseudomonadati > Pseudomonadota > Betaproteobacteria > Burkholderiales > Burkholderiaceae > Cupriavidus > Cupriavidus sp. GW821-FHT02F09. The sequence continues at coordinate 58,402 of NZ_JBWKVH010000021.1, read as the reverse complement.
GCAGCATGGCTTGTCTTCCACGGCCGGGAATCTGCTGATCGGGCTGGTGGGCGCCGGCAATATCCTGGGGCGCCTGTTGCTGGGCGGGCTCGGCGACAGGCTGGGTCCCGGGCGGCTGCTCATGTGCCTGACGCTGATGCTCGCGCTGCTCAACGGCGTGTGGCTTGGGGCCACAAGCTTCCCGGCGCTGGCGCTGTTTGCTGTCCTGTTCGGTGCGGCCAACGGCGGTTGCATCTCCTTGTACCCGGCGCTCGCTGCGACCTGGTTCGGCACGGCAAACCTCGGGGCGATCCTTGGGGGGTTGTACATCGCGGTGGGCATTGCCGCGATGGCGGGCGGCAGCCTCGCCGGCTGGCTCTTCGATGCCTACGGCAGTTACTCGGTGGCGATTGCGGTGAGCGGGGGCTGCGCGTTGCTGTCGACCACCTGCATTGCACGCGCGAGCCGCCATGAAAAAAGCGGCTCAGACCGAGCCGCTTAACCTCTTCTATTCTTCTATTAACGACGTGCTGCGTTAAGCCACCGCCATGCCGCCGTGCCGCAGCAGTGCGTCAATCTGCGGCGCGCGGCCGCGGAACGCGGTGAACGATTCCATGGCCGGGCGGCTGCCGCCCACCGACAGGATTTCCCTGCGGTAGCGTGCGCCGGTCTCGGCGTCGAGCACGGTGCCGGAGAGCTTCGCGGCTTCCTCGAAGGCCGCATAGACGTCGGCGGACAGCACTTCGGCCCACTTGTAGCTGTAGTAGCCCGCCGCATAGCCGCCGGCAAAGATATGGCTGAAGGTGTTCGGCCAGCGTGACAGCGGGTGCTGCGGCACCACATGGGCGCGATCGTTGATCTCCCTGGACAGCGCCAGCACGGACTTCTCGCCCGCGGGGTCGAAGCTGGTGTGCAGGTGCATGTCGAACGACGAGAACACGATCTGGCGCAGCGTCATCATGCCGTTCTGGAAGTTCTTCGCGGCCAGCATGCGCTCGAACAGCTCGCGCGGCAGCGGCTCGCCGGTGTCGACGTGCGCGGTCATGTCGGCCAGCACTTCGTACTCCCAGCAGAAGTTCTCCATGAACTGCGAGGGCAGCTCAACGGCATCCCATTCCACGCCATTGATGCCGGACACGCCCAGCTCGCCCACCTGGGTGAGCATATGGTGCAGGCCATGGCCGAATTCGTGGAACAGCGTGATCACTTCGTCGTGGGTGAAGATCGCGGGCTTGCCGCCCACCGGCGCCGTGAAGTTGCAGGTCAAGTAGGCCACCGGGGTTTGCACACGGCCGCCGTCCAGCAGCTTGCGGCCTCGGGCATCATCCATCCACGCGCCGCCGCGCTTGCCTTCGCGGGCGTAAAGGTCGATGTAGAACTGCGCCAGCAGCTCGCCCTCGGGCGATACCACGCGGAAGAAGCGCGCGTCTTCGTGCCACGTCTGGGCCTGGTCGGCTTCGATGCGCACCGAGAACAGCTTCTCCACCACGCTGAACAAGCCCTTGAGCACCTGCGGCTCGGGGAAGTATTGCTTTACCTCCTGCTCGGAGAAGGCGTAGCGCTGCTCGCGCAACTTTTCCGACGCGTAGGCCACGTCCCAGGGCGAGAGGTCGCTCAGGCCCAGCTCGCTTGCGGCGAATGCCTTGAGCTCGTCCCAGTCCTTCTCGGCATACGGACGCGCTTTGGCGGCCAGTTCGTCCAGAAAGCGCAGCACTTCGGCCGGGGATTCTGCCATCTTGGGCACCAGCGAGACCTCGCCGAAGGAGGCGTAGCCGAGCAACTGCGCTTCTTCGCGGCGCAGCGCGAGCTGCTCGCGCATATTGGCCGTGTTGTCCCACTCGGCCTTGCCCTGGCCGTACTGCTCAGCCAGTTCCGAGGCGCGGGTGACGCTGGCCTCGTACATGGTCTGGCGCAGCGCGCGGTCGTCCGCGTATTGCAGCACCGGGAAGTAGGAGGGGAAGTGCAGGGTGAATTTCCAGCCCGGCTTGCCGTCCTTTTCAGCGGCATGGCGCGCGGCTTCCAGCGCGTCTTCCGGGATGCCGCTCAGACGGCTTTCGTCCTCGATCAGCAGCGCGTAGGCATTGGTGGCATCGAGCACGTGGTCGGAGAAGGCCTTGGACAACTGGGCCTGCTGCTCCTGGATCGCGGCAAAGCGGGGCTTCTTGTCTTCGGGCAGTTCCGCGCCGCCCAGGCGGAAACCGCGCAACTCGTTTTCCATCAGTTGGCGCCGAGCCGCGCTCATGGTGGCGAATTCGGGGCTCGCGGCGATTGCCTTGTACTTGTCATAGAGCGCCAGGCTCTGGCCCAGCGACGACCAGAACTCGGTCATGCGCGGCAGGTTGTCGCTATGCGCCTGGCGCAAGGGCGGCGTATCCGCCACCGCGCTCAGGTGACCCACCACGCCCCAGGCGCGTCCCAGCGGCTCGGTGGCGGCTTCCAGCGCTTCCACGGCATTGGCCCACGTGGCTTCGGTGGCCGGGTCTTCGGCACGGTCGACGGCGGCTTGCGCGGTCGCCAGCAGCACGTCCAGCGCCGGGCCGATGTGCTCGGGGCGGATCTCGGAGAAACGCGGCAGGTCGGTGAAATCCAGCAGCGGATTGTCGCCGTTTGCGTGATTTGCAGCGTTGGCTTGGTTGGCGGCTTGGTCCATGACGTCTCTCTTGGCAGGGCCAGTAAGGGCAATGCCCCGCACATTGGGGCGGGGCAGCGGGATTTCCAGTGCCAGGCAGCACCCGGCGCGCAAGGCGCCGGCGCTGTCCGCGGCAGGCCGATACGACGTTCAGCCGGCCGCGCGCTCGGCGGCTTCCAGCGTATTGATCAGCAGCATCGTAATGGTCATCGGGCCAACGCCGCCCGGCACAGGGGTGATGTAGCCGGCCACTTCCTTGACGCCGTTGAAGTCGACATCGCCGCACAGCTTGCCATTGTCGTCGCGGTTCATGCCCACGTCGATCACGGCCGCCCCGGGCTTGACCATGTCAGCGGTGATGATGTTGCGCCGGCCCACGGCGGCCACGATCACGTCCGCGTCGCGCGTATGGGCGCCCAGGTCACGCGTCTTGCTGTTGCAGATGGTGACGGTGGCGCCGGCCTGCAGCAGCAGCATCGCCATCGGCTTGCCGACGATATTGGAGGCGCCGACCACCACCGCGCGGGCGCCGCGCAGCGGGAAATCGACCGATTCCAGCATCTTCATGCAGCCATAGGGCGTGCACGGGCGGAACAGCGGGGCGCCGGTCATCAGGGCGCCGGCATTGGCCACGTGGAAGCCGTCCACGTCTTTTTCCGGGGCGATCGCTTCGAGCACTTTGTGGCTGTCGATATGCTTGGGCAGCGGCAACTGCACCAGGATGCCGTGGATGTGCGGGTCGCGGTTCAGGGCGTCGATGCGGGCCAGCAGGTCGGCCTCGGACAGGTCGGCGGGGTAGCGGTCGAGCGAGGAATGGAAGCCATTGTCGTCGCAGGCCTTGACCTTGTTGCGCACATAAACCTGGCTAGCCTGGTCTTCGCCCACCAGGACCACGGCCAGGCCGGGCCGGTGGCCGCGTTCGGTCAGGCGGGCGGCGCGCTGGGCGGCTTCGGTGCGGAGTTGCTTGGCAAGGGCGTTGCCGTCGATGAGTTGGGCTGGCATGGGGATGGGCGCTGGAGAGCTGGAGGTGGTCAAAGCGGAATTATAAAGGTTGACGCAACCCGGGGCGCAGGAGAGTAGGGCGCTGGTAGCATGGCCGCATGGATGCCCCGAACCCTTTCGCCATGGCCGCCGCGGCCGAACCAGCTGTCCTCATCGTGCTCAGCCTGGCCGCCATGGCCTGGGCGCTGAGCCGCCGGCCTTGGCAACTGCTGCAGCGCGACGATTTGCAGCACGGCTGGCTGGGCGCGCTGGTGCTGCTGGCGCTGCTATGGACGGCCCGTGCGACGCTGCCGGGCGGGCTGGCGATCCAGCTGTTCGGCGCCACCCTGATGGTGACCCTGTTCGGGCTGCCGCTGGCCCTGCTGTCGCTGTTCGTGGTGGATCTGGTGTCGTTCCTGGGGCTGGGCTACCTGGCTGGCGACACCTGGGCCCGGCTGGACTGGGCGGCGCTATGGCCGCGCTATGTCTGGATGGGGTTGTTGCCCGCCTTGTTGTCGGCCGCGCTGCAGGGGGCCATGCGCCGGCTGCTGCCGCGCCATCCCTTTGTGTTCATCCTCGGCCATGGCTACTTTGCCGCCGGGCTGGCCGCCCTGGGCGCGGGGGCGGCGCGCGCGGTCTGGCGTAGCTACAGCGTGGGCGACGGGGTGCTGTCGCTGCCCGATACGCTGACCGCCGTGCTGATCCTGGCGTTTGGCGAGGCCTTTCTCACGGGCATGCTGGTGGCGGTGTTCGTGGTCTACAAGCCGCAATGGGTCGTGACCTTTCGCGACGAGGAGTACCTCGGGCGTTGAGCTGGCACCCCCCCGCAAGCTCGGCGGGGGGCTTCGGCGCCGGCTCGGCTGTTTCGGCTGTTGCTTCAGCTGTTTTTGGACAGGGCCAGGCGCAGCAGGTCGGCCACGGTGTTGACGTTGAGCTTTTCCATGATGTTGGCGCGGTGCGCCTCCACGGTCTTGATGGAAATGCCCAGGTCGTCGGCAATCTGCTTGTTCAGCCGGCCGGCCACGATGCGCTCCAGCACCTGCTGCTCGCGCGTGGTGAGCTTGCCCAGCAGGTCCTTGGCGGCGCGCTGCTCGCGGGCGGCGGAATGGTCGGTGCGGGCCTTTTGCAGCATGCGCTCCACCAGCGATCGCAGTTCGGACTCATCGAACGGCTTTTCGATGAAGTCGATTGCGCCCTTCTTCATGGTGGAGACTGCCATCGGCACGTCGCCGTGGCCGGTGATGAAGACGATCGGGATATTGATGTTCTCCGCGATCATGCGTTCCTGCAGCTCGGGCCCGCTCATGCCCGGCATCCGCACGTCCAGGATCAGGCAGGAGACCTGGCCCGAGTCGTAGGCGGAAAGGAACTGTTCGGCGCTGGTAAAGCTGCGAACCTGGTAGCCATTGCCCTCCAGCAGCCAGGTCAGCGAGTCGCGCATGGCTTCATCGTCGTCGACGATGAAGACGGTCTCGCCGCGGTGGGAGGTGGGGTTTGGCGTTACGGTCATGAAGTCTCCTGGGACATCAAAGTCATTTGCCGCCAAGTGTAACCGGGCCGGGCGGCAAGCGACAGGGGCGGCCCTGGCGCGCCTGATCCTGTCTTGGCAATGCCGGGCGGCCCGCCCGGCGCCTTATTGGTCGGTTATTGGTCGATCAGCGCCGGCTGCAGCGGCAGCATGATCTTGAACGTGCAGCCGATGCCGTCGGCATTGTTCTCTACCCACAGGCGCCCCTGGTGGGACTCGATGATGGAGCGGCAGATATTCAGGCCCATGCCCATGCCGTCGGACTTGGTGCTGAAGAACGGTTCAAACAGGCGTTCTTTCGTGGCTTCGTCAACGCCAGGGCCCTGGTCGATCACGTCGATGCGCATGTTCGGGCCGATCTCGCCCGGCTCGATGCGCGCGTGCAGGCGCACCACGCCGGTGGCGCGCAGCGCCGGCAGCCCGGCCATGGCCTCGACGGCGTTCTTAAGCAGGTTGACCAGCACCTGCTCGATCAGCACCGGATCGACGAACAGCACCACCGGCGGCGCCGGCAGCCGGGTCAGGATGGTGACGCGGCGGCGGGTGGCCTCCAGGTCGGCCAGCCCGACCGCGTCGGCCACGATGTCGTGCAGGGCGGCTTCGCGGCGCTGGGGCTGGCTGCGCTTCACGAAGCCCCGGATGCGGCTGATGATGGTGCCGGCGCGCACGGCCTGCGCCGAGGTCTTCTCCAGGATCGGGATCAGGTCCTCGGCGGTGCTGCGCCCGGAGCGCAGCCGGGCCACCGCGCCCATGCAGTAGTTGTTGATGGCCGCCAGCGGCTGGTTCAGCTCGTGCGCGAGCGACGACGCCATCTCGCCCATGGTGGTCAGGCGGCTGGTGAACTGCAGCCGTTCCTCATGCTGGCGCGCCATTTCCTCGGCGGCCTTGCGCACCGTGATATCGGTGGCGATCTGCATCTGCGCCAGATGGCCGTCGACCCACTGAATGTAGCGGCGGCGCACTTCGAACCATTTCTGCATGTCGGGCACGAAGACTTCCCGCGCGTCCGAGGAGTAGGGCATCAGCTCCGAGGCTGGCAGGCCGGCGTAGGCGTCGACGAAGTCGGTGGCGTCGCTGGAGACCTGCTCCTTGTCGACCTCGCCGCCGGCCAGCTTCAGGTGGCCCTCGGCTTCCCAGCCGAACAGCTGGCGGTAATAGCGGTTGGCGAACAGCAGCTCGGGCTTGTCGGTGGCCAGCACGGACACCGCGGCGTCCAGGCTTTCCAGCACCGTGGTGAAACGGTCGTGGGCGGCGGCGAGCTCCTCGCGGGCGCGCTTGGGCTCGGTGATATCCGTCATCGAGGCCATCCAGCCGGTGTGCCTGCCGCGGCTGTCCACCAGCGGCGAGACATACATGCGGGCGTAGAAGCTGCTGCCGTCGCGCCGCATGGCGCGCATCTCATAGCCGCTGGCCGGGGATTTGCCCTGCAACGTCAGGTCGATCTGCTTTTGCATCTCCTGATGGTCATTGGGCGGCCAATAAGGGAAGGGCGGCACGCGGCCGACCAGGTCGCTGTCCTGCCAGCCGGTCATGCGGCAGAAGGCGGGATTGACGTAAGTGATGCGGCCATTCAGGTCGAGTGCGCGCAATCCGATCAGCATCGAGTTTTCCATCGCGCGGCGAAACGACGTCTCAGCCAGCAAGGCGCGCTGCGCCTCGGAGCGCCGGCTGGTGTGGCGCCACATGCTCCACAGGCTCCACAGCAGGAAGCACGACAGCCCCACCACCAGCCACAGCAGCATGTTGTTGGGCAGGTTGGAGGCGGGCGGGTAGGCGTCGGCGCGCAGCGACAACGAGTGCCCCGGCGGGTCCAGCAGCACCTCGTAGGACAGCGCGTTGCCCGGCACCGGCCGCAACGAAGTGCTGGCGCGGATCTGGTTGTTCTTGTCGATCAGCGAGAAGCGGTAGCGCTCGGTCAGCTCCGGCGGCAGCAGGTGGGTCAGGATGCCGTTGATGGAGTAAAGCGCGCCGAGGGTGCCGAGGAACTCGTTGTCCCGTACGATCGGCACCTCCATCAGCATGAAGCTGTCGCCGCGGTCGTTGACCAGCGGGCGCGAGTACACCACGCGCTGGGTTTCGCGCGCTGCGTCGAAGGTATCGAGCACCTCGGGCTCCAGCGGCTGGTCCTGGGTTTCGCGCAGCCGGCTGGCGAATTCGGAGGTGGACGGCAGCGACCAGCGCCCGCGCCGGGTCGCATCCAGCCAGTTGACGAAGACGATTTCCGGGTTCTCGCGCAGGATTTCCTGCGCGGCGGTGCGGTAGGCGCCCTGGTCCAGCTGGGCGGCGGCGATGTCGCGCGCCAGCGAGGCTAGCTGGTCCTGGTTGCTCAGCAGGGACAGGCGCACGCGCTGCTGGGCCCAGGCAGCGTCGCGATAAAGCGCGTCGCGTTGCTGCTGGCGCTCGGTTTCATGGAGCGACCACAGGATCACGCCCATCGCCACCGTGAACAGCACGATCGCTATCAGCGGGATGAACATGAACCAGCTGGTCGCCACCAGGTTGCGCCAGCGCAGCCACCACAATCCGCGCGGCGGCCCGTTGACGGCGGCGGGCTCGTCCACGTGGCCAAGCGTATCGAGGGGCGTCAGCGGGTTGGGCGGGGCGACCAGCGTAGGGTCGCTGCCGCTCGCCTTGGCGGAGCCGGAAGCGGAGGGAGGGACGACTGCGGCGCGGAGGTGGGAAAAGAAATCTTTGAGGGACGGCATGGTGGGATTGACGACTGACCGACCAGTGTAGCGGGATTGCGGCGCCCCGTCGCTTGGGGTAAGCGCCAATGCGGCACTGCGGCATTCCTGCCGAAGGCGCGGCGGGTCGGCGGCGTTTGGTGGCAAGGGCTGGCGCAGTTTTGTGGTGCGCTGCCGCAATATTTCGCATTGTAAGAAACCATATCGCAATTTGAAAATTAGGCTTGTCTTGCCCAATGTGCTTCCATAGAATCGGTCCGACCGAAAAGTGCGGACGGCAGTGCTGCGTCCGGTCCTGCCAGCCTCGCTGGCAAGCCCGGGCGAAGCGCTAGCGAAGGACCGTGCGAAGACACTCGCGGCCCGCGCGCCGTACCGTAGTCACACCGTCAGGCCGGGGCTCCCACCACAAGAATCAGGGGGCACCGAGGCAGGAATTCACCAGGAGACAGTCATGTCAGCTGTACCAGAGCAGATCCTCGGCGCAAGCAGCGCCAACGACGCCGATCCCCAGGAAACCCACGAGTGGCTTGATGCCCTGCAGGGCGTGATCGCCGCCGAAGGCACCGACAGGGCCGCCTTCCTGATCGACAAGCAGATCGAATACGCACGCGTGAACGGCGTCACCCAGCCGTTCCACGCTGAAACGCAGTACATCAACACCATCCCGGTGGAGCAGCAGGCCCGCATTCCCGGCGACCAGGACATCGAGCACCGCATCCGCTCGTACACCCGCTGGAACGCCATGGCGATGGTGCTGCGCGCCAACAAGCACACCAACGTTGGCGGCCATATTTCCTCGTTTGCCTCGGCGGCCACGCTGTATGACGTCGGCTACAACCACTTCTGGCACGCTCCGTCCGAGAAACACGGCGGCGACCTGGTGTTCGTGCAGGGCCACTCGGCCCCGGGCGTGTATTCGCGCGCCTTCCTGCTCGGCCGCCTGAGCACGGAACAACTCGACAGCTTCCGCCAGGAAGTCGACGGCAAGGGCATCTCGTCCTACCCGCACCCGTGGCTGATGCCGGACTTCTGGCAATTCCCGACGGTGTCGATGGGCCTGGGCCCGATCATGGCCATCTACCAGGCCCGCTTCATGAAGTACCTGCACAGCCGCGGCCTGGTGCAGACCGAAGGCCGCAAGGTCTGGGCCTTCCTGGGCGACGGCGAGACCGATGAGCCGGAATCGCTGGGCGCCATCGGCATGGCCGGGCGCGAGAAGCTGGACAACCTGGTGTTCGTGATCAACTGCAACCTGCAGCGCCTGGATGGCCCGGTGCGCGGCAACGGCAAGATCATCCAGGAACTCGAATCCGAGTTCCGCGGCGCCGGCTGGAACGTGATCAAGGTGGTGTGGGGCAGCCGCTGGGACCAGCTGCTGGCACGCGACAAGAAGGGCCTGCTGATGAAGCGCATGATGGATTGCGTGGACGGCGAGTACCAGACCTTCAAGGCCAAGGACGGCGCCTACGTGCGCGAGCATTTCTTCAATACCCCTGAGCTCAAGGCGATGGTGGCCGACTGGTCCGACGAGGACATCTGGCGCCTGAACCGTGGTGGCCACGATCCGCACAAGATCTACGCCGCCTATAGCGCCGCCAACGAACACAAGGGCCAGCCCACGCTGATCCTGGCCAAGACCATCAAGGGCTATGGCATGGGCGATGCCGGCCAGGCCATGAACATCAGCCACCAGCAAAAGAAGATGCCGGTGGACGCGATCCGCCGCTTCCGCGACCAGTTCAACATCCCGGTCTCCGACGACAAGATCGAGGAAGTGCCGTACATCACCTTCGAGGAAGGCTCGAAGGAACTGGAATACATGCGCGCCCGCCGCATGGACCTGGGCGGCTACCTGCCGGCCCGCCGCCAGAAGGCAGAGGCCCTGAAGGTGCCTGAGCTGTCCGCCTTCGACGCGCTGCTCAAGGCCACCAGTGAAGGCCGTGAAGTGTCCACCACCATGGCCTTCGTACGGATCCTGAACACGCTGCTCAAGGACAAGCAGATCGGCAAGCACGTGGTGCCCATCGTGCCCGACGAGTCGCGTACCTTCGGCATGGAAGGCCTGTTCCGCCAGATCGGCATCTGGAACCAGCAAGGCCAGAAGTACGTGCCGGAAGACCACGACCAGCTGATGTTCTACAAGGAATCGCAGACTGGCCAGGTGCTGCAGGAAGGCATCAACGAAGCCGGCGCCATGTGCGACTGGATCGCCGCCGCCACGTCGTACTCGACGCACGGCATCCAGATGATCCCGTTCTACATCTATTACTCGATGTTCGGCATCCAGCGTATCGGCGACCTGTGCTGGGCGGCCGCCGACATGCGCTCGCGCGGCTTCCTGCTGGGCGGCACCTCGGGCCGCACCACGCTCAACGGCGAAGGCCTGCAGCACGAAGACGGCCACTCGCATGTGTTCCATGCCGTGATCCCGAACTGCATCTCGTATGACCCGACCTTCCAGTACGAGCTGGCGGTGATCATGCAGGACGGCCTGCGCCGCATGTACGCCGAGCAGGAAGACGTCTACTACTACCTGACGGTGATGAACGAGAACTACGAGCATCCGGAAATGCCGGCTGGCGTAGAGGGCGACATCGTCAAGGGCATGTACCAGTTCAAGAAGGGCGTGGAAAACAGCAATGCGCCGCGTGTGCAGCTGCTGGGTTCGGGCACGATCTTCCGCGAGGTGATCGCCGCTGCCGACCTGCTCAAGAAGGACTGGGGCGTGGAATCGGACCTGTGGGGTTGCCCGAGCTTTACCGAACTGGCCCGCGAAGGCCACGACGTGGAGCGTTGGAACCTGCTGCACCCGAGCGAGCCGCAACGCGAGTCGCACGTGACCAAGAGCCTCAAGTCGGTGCGCGGCCCGGTGATCGCCTCGACCGATTACGTGCGCGCCTTTGTCGACCAGATCCGTCCCTTCGTGCCGCGTCGTTTCGTGGTGCTGGGCACCGACGGTTTCGGCCGCTCGGACACCCGCGAGAAGCTGCGCCACTTCTTCGAGGTGGACCGTCACTGGGTGACGCTGGCTGCACTGAAGGCGCTGGCTGACGAAGGTGCCATCGGTCGCGACAAGGTGGCCGAAGCCATCAAGAAGTACAACCTCGACCCCAACAAGCCGAACCCGATGTCGGTCTAAGCAGGCCGACTGCACGAACCCCCGCAGGAGCGGCAATGCCGCGTGCGCGGGCGCCGGGCTGATTCCCGGCGCCTTGCGGCGCGGCGGCGTGACAGATCACGGCGGTGAGGGTAACCTCACACGCTCGTGTTTGTCGTGCGCGCTGGCCTGCCCAGGAGACACTGAATGAGTCAAGCGATTGAAATCAAGGTGCCGGATATCGGCGATTACGACGCCGTTCCCGTCATCGAAGTGCACGTGAAACCGGGCGACACCATCAACGCGGAAGACGCGCTGGTGACCCTGGAATCGGACAAGGCCACGATGGACGTGCCTTCGCCCCAGGGCGGCACAGTCAAGGAAGTCAGGATCAAGATTGGCGACAACGTCGCCGAAGGCACCGTGCTGGTGATGCTGGAGCCTGCCGGTGCGGCTGCCGCCGCGCCCGCACCGGCCGCAGCCGCACCGGCTCCCGCAGCCGCCGCCGCCGCGCCTGCTCCCGCCCCGACGCCGGCCCCGGCCCCGGCGGCAGCCAGCGCTCCCGCGCCGGCCGCTGCCGCAGGCCCGGTCGAGGTCAAGGTGCCGGACATCGGCGACTACGACTCGGTCCCGGTGATCGAAGTCCACGTCAAGCCGGGCGACACCATCAACGCCGAAGACGCGCTGGTGACGCTGGAGTCCGACAAGGCCACCATGGACGTGCCGTCGCCGGCCGCCGGGGTGGTCAAGGAAGTCCGGATCAAGGTCGGTGACAACGTCGCCGAAGGCACGCTGATCCTGATTCTCGAAGGCGCCGCCGGTGCTCCGGCCAGCGCGCCTGCCGCTGCTGCCCCGGCTGCTGCTGCTCCGGCTGCCGCTCCCGCTCCCGCAGCCAGCGCTCCGGCCCCGGTCCCTGCGGCCGCGCCCGCCGCGGCTGCTCCGGTAGCCGGCGTGACCGGCACCGCTGCCCATGCCAGCCCCTCCGTGCGCAAGTTCGCGCGTGAGCTGGGTGTGGATGTGTCGCGCGTGCCGGGCACCGGCCCCAAGGGGCGGATCACCCAGGACGACGTGCAGGCCTACGTCAAGGGCGTGATGAGCGGTCAGGCCGCAGCCCCGGCAAAGGCAGCCGCTGCCCCGGCTGGTGGTGGCGAGCTGAACCTGCTGCCGTGGCCGAAGGTGGATTTCACCCGTTTCGGCGAGGTCGAAAGCAAGCCACTGTCGCGCATCAAGAAGCTCTCGGGCGCGAACCTGCATCGCAACTGGGTGATGATTCCCCACGTCACCAATCACGACGAGGCCGACATCACCGAGCTGGAAGCCTTCCGCGTGCAGCTCAACAAGGAATACGAGAAGCAAGGCGTCAAAGTCACCATGCTGGCCTTCATGATCAAGGCCACCGTCGCCGCGCTGAAGAAATTCCCGAATTTCAACGCCTCGCTCGATGGCGAGAACCTGGTGCTGAAGCAGTATTTCAACATCGGTTTCGCCGCTGACACGCCGAACGGCCTGGTTGTGCCGGTGATCAAGAACGCCGACAAGAAGGGCGTGATCGAGATCGGCCAGGAAATGAACGAACTGGCCAAGCTGGCGCGCGACGGCAAGCTCAAGCCGGACCAGATGCAAGGCGGCTGCTTCTCGATCTCCTCGCTGGGCGGCATCGGCGGCACGTATTTCACGCCGATCATCAACGCGCCGGAAGTGGCCATCATGGGCGTGTGCAAGTCGTACCAGAAGCCGGTGTGGGATGGTAAGCAGTTCGTGCCACGCCTGACGCTGCCGCTGTCGCTGTCGTGGGATCACCGCGTCATCGACGGTGCGGAAGCGGCTCGCTTCAACACCTATTTCGGTCAGTTACTGGCCGATTTCCGCCGCATCCTGCTGTAAGGCGGGCAGGGCGCGCCCGGCCTCGCGGCCATGCGCGCCCTTACCTGCAACGTCTGCAACCTGCAAACAGGAAGCGAGCCCATGACTACCTGCGTTGTCGTCAAGAAGGCCGGCGAAGTGGCGATTGCCGCCGACGCGCTGGTGACGTTTGGCGACACCCGGCTCACGCGCGCCTACGAGCGCAACCAGAAGGTGTTCCCGGTGGGTGACAGCTTCGTGGCGCTCGCCGGCACCACCGCGCACTTCCCGGTCATGCGCAGCCTGTTGGCCGGGCTGGGCGAGGATTGCCGGCTGGGTTCGCGCGATGACGTCTTCCGGACCTTCCTCAAGGTGCATGAAAAACTCAAGAACGAGTATTTCATCAACACCAAGGAGGACGAGGACGATCCTTACGAGTCCTCGCAGATCGTCTGCCTGATTGCCAATCCGGCCGGCATCTTCGGCGTGTATTCATACCGCGAAGTCTTCTCGTTCGATCGCTTCTGGGGCATTGGCTCGGGGCGCAACTACGCGTTGGGCGCCATGCACGCGGTCTACGACCAGCCGGGCCTGGCTGCCCGCGAGATCGCGCGGATCGGGGTGGATGCAGGGGTGGAGTTCGACAAGAGTTCGGCAGGCCCGGTCGAGGTGCAGGTGGTGCAACTGGCTGACATGGCTGGCGACGGAGCAACCAATAACGATGGCGCGCCCCGCATCTGAAGCGGAGTGCGTTCTTGAGGAGCAAAACATGAGTGTGATCGAAGTCCAGGTGCCGGATATCGGCGATTTCGACGCGGTGGAAGTCATCGAGGTGCTGGTCAAGGCTGGCGATACGGTCGAGCAGGAGCAGTCGCTGATCGTGCTCGAGTCCGACAAGGCCAGCATGGATGTGCCGTCATCCGCCGCCGGCAAGGTGGTGGAGGTGCGCGTCAAGGTGGGCGACAAGGTCGCCAAGGGCGCCGTCATCTGCACGCTGGAGAGCGAAGCCGCGGCCAAGCCGGCGGCCGCGCCGGTCCCTGCGCCCGCGCCTGCGCAGGCATCCGCGCCCGCGGCGGCTCCAGCTCCGGCTGCGGCTCCCGTGGCCGCCGCGCATGCGGGCAGCGCGGATATTACCTGCGACATGCTGGTGCTCGGCGCCGGCCCTGGTGGCTACTCGGCCGCCTTCCGCAGCGCCGATCTCGGCATGAACACCGTGCTGGTCGAGCGCTACAGCACGCTCGGCGGCGTCTGCCTGAATGTGGGCTGCATCCCCTCGAAGGCGCTGCTGCACAACGCCGCCGTGATCGACGAAGCCAAGGCCCTGGCGGCCCACGGCATCCTGTTCGGCGAGGCCAAGATCGACCTCGACGGGCTGCGCCACTACAAGGAAACGGTGGTCGGCAAGCTGACCGGCGGCCTGGCCGGCATGGCCAAGGCCCGCAAGGTACAGGTCGTGCGCGGTATCGGCACCTTCCTCGACCCGCATCACCTCGAGGTGCAGGAAACCGAAGGCGGCGCCAAGGCGACGACAGGCAAGAAGACGGTGATCCGCTTCGAAAAAGCCGTCATCGCCGCCGGCAGCCAGGCAGTCAAGTTGCCTTTCATCCCCGAGGACCCACGTATCGTCGACTCCACCGGCGCGCTGGAACTGCCGGAAGTGCCCAACAAGATGCTGGTCATCGGCGGTGGCATCATCGGGCTGGAAATGGCCACGGTGTACAGCACGCTGGGCGCCAACATCGACGTGGTGGAAATGCTCGATGGCCTGATGCAGGGCGCCGACCGCGACCTGGTCAAGGTCTGGGACAAGATGAACAAGAAGCGCTTCGACAAGGTCATGCTCAAGACCAAGACGGTCGGCGTGGAAGCGAAGCCGGACGGCATCTACGTCAAGTTCGAAGGCGAACAGGCGCCGGCCGAGCCGCAACGCTACGACCTGGTGCTGGTGTCGGTGGGCCGCGTGCCCAACGGCAAGCGCATCGGCGCGGAGAAGGCGGGGGTGGCGGTCACGGATCGCGGCTTTATCGACGTCGACAAGCAGATGCGCACCAATGTGCCGCACATCTTCGCTATCGGCGACATCGTGGGCCAGCCCATGCTGGCCCACAAGGCGGTGCACGAAGCGCACGTGGCAGCGGAAGCCGCGCACGGCGAGAAGGCCTACTTTGATGTCAAGCAGATTCCGTCGGTGGCCTACACCGATCCGGAAGTGGCCTGGGCCGGCGTGACCGAAGACCAGTGCAAGGCGCAGGGGATCAAGTACAGCAAGAGCGTGTTCCCGTGGGCAGCTTCCGGCCGTGCTATCGCCAATGGCCGCGACGAAGGCTTTACCAAGCTGATCTTCGACGAGGAAACCCACCGGATCATCGGCGGGGGCATCGTTGGCATGCATGCCGGCGACCTGATCAGCGAAGTCTGCCTGGCAGTCGAGATGGGTGCCGATGCGGTGGATATCGGCAAGACCATCCACCCGCATCCGACGCTGGGCGAATCCATCGGCATGGCAGCCGAAATCTACGAAGGTGTCTGCACCGACGTCCCGCCGCCGCGCAAGCGCTAAGCCCGGACGTTAGCGACACGAGGGAGGCCCGCCGTATGGCGGGCCTTTTTACATCTCGATCCGCAATTAACCGCCAGATTTTTTCCGCGTACGCTTGCGGCTACGCCGGTCAAAGCTTGCTTGCACAGGGGAGGGCGTGTGTCAGTGTGTCCGCTTGCCCATGTGTCGCGGGCAAAAAAATCCCGGCGCATGGCCGGGAATGAATCGATATTGGAATACATGGAAACCAGATACCGAGGAGACACCGTAGGAGGCAGGGCGGCTTGGGTAGCCTTCCGTGCTGCCTTCGTTGGCAAAATGCGCTGGCCATGCCAGGCGCGCTTTGCCAACGAACCGGCCGAAGCCGGTCCGTTTCCTGCCGTCGCGGATTAGGCGGCGGTGGTGGCCTTCTTGGTCGCGGTGCGAGCCGTGGCGCTGGCTTGCTGTGCGGCCTTGGTGGCGGCGCTGGCGGCTGCCTGGAAGTTGGTCTCAGCGATTTCAACAGCTTGCTTGGTGGCCTTCTGGACCGACTCGTAAGCGTTGTTGGCGGCGCTGATCGCGGACTTCACGATGGCAACGGTCGACTCGGAGCCGGCCGGGGCGTTCTTGGCGAGGTTCTCGACCAGGGTTTGCACCTTCTTCGAGTTCTCGGCCAGCTGGGCTTCGGCGACCTTGGTGAATTCAGCCTGGGTTTCCGAGGCGATTTCGTACACGTGGCGGCTGTAGGCCAGGGCCTTTTCGGCAACCGGCTGGACCAGCGAGGTCTGGAGGGCCAGGAATTCCTGGGCGTCCTTGGCCGAGAGGGCCTTCTTGGCGTTGTCCACGTTTTCAGCGAACGTGGCCTTGACGACTTGCAGGTTCAGCTCGACCAGCTTTTCGATGCCTTCAAAAGCTTTGGTGGTCAGGCCAAACAGGGTTTCGAGGTTGGCTTTTTGCGCTGCGGCGACTTGTTCCGGGGTGAAGCTCATGCTGGTCTCCAATAATGAAGTTCAAGGTCATGCAAAATTAGGCCGCCCAGATGTCAAAGCCATGACGAAATCAAGGTTAAACCTGTTTTCTCGTCAGCCAGCCCCAGGCGTAAGGGGGTTATCGGCGCGCTCCGCTTGCTCTGCAAAATCGATGGTGCGCCGCAACAATTCCAATTGTAGGGAAAAGAAAAACGGTGTCAAGGGCTTCTTGTGCATTGCACAAATAACTGTTGTTGAAGTCGGTGCGCTGTCACATTTTGGCAGCGTAGCATCGGCAGGCGTGCCACGCCCGGCACCTTGCAGGGAGGAGGGACGGGAGGGGCCGCGCACCCTGGAGCCAGCACAGTGCTACCATCGCGGTCTGCCGGAATCGCCGTCTCCCAAGGGCGCAACCCGCCGGCCGATGCACCACGGCCAAGTTGCCGCGACCGGCCGCCCGCCTATGTTTGCCCTCATGCTCGCTTTTTACGCCGATCATTTTGTCCTGCCCCTACCTGAGGGCCACCGCTTCCCGATGCGCAAGTACAGCATGTTGAGGGAGACGGTCGAGCGCGACGTGCCAGGGCTGGTGCTGGTCGAGGCGCCGCGGGCCGGGGACGATGCCTTGCTGCTGGCGCACACGCCTGAATATGTCGCGAGCGTCTCCCTGGGCGAACTGGACCCGGCGCGCCAGCGCGAGATTGGCTTTCCGTGGTCGGACGCCATGGTCGAGCGCTCGCGGCGCTCCGCTGGTGCCACCATCGAGGCCTGCCGCGTAGCGCTGCGTGAGGGTATCTCGGTCAACCTGGCGGGCGGCACGCACCACGCCTATGCCGATAAGGGCGGTGGCTTCTGTGTCTTCAACGACGCGGCCATCGCCGCGCGCCAATTGCGTGGCGACGGCCGGGTGGCGCGCGTGGCCGTGGTCGACCTCGACGTGCACCAGGGCAACGGCACCGCCTCCATCCTGCGTGACGATCCCTTCGTCTTCACGCTGTCCTTGCATGGCGAGAAAAACTATCCCTTCCGCAAGGAGGCCAGCGATCTCGACGTGGGCCTGCCCGATGGCTGCGACGACGAGGTTTACGCCCAAGCGCTTCAGGGCGCACTCGATACGCTGTTCGCGCGTTTCGCTCCCGACCTGCTCATTTATCTAGCCGGGGCCGATCCGCATGAGGGCGACCGGCTTGGACGCCTGAAACTGACGCTGGCCGGGCTGGCCCGGCGCGACTGCCTGGTGTTTGACGCGGCCCTGGAACGCGGCCTGCCCATTGCCGTGGCCATGGCCGGCGGCTACGGCAACCAGATCGAGAATACCGTCGCGGTGCATGCGCAGACCATCGCACTCGCCGCGCAATATCACGAACGCTATGCCCGGCGCGACAAGCCGGACGCCGCTGGTGCAGGTGCGGGTGCAGGTGCGATCCTGCCCACTGGCGATACGGAGAAGGCGCAACGATGAGTGCAACCAGCCAGGCCCACGTGGCACGCGGCACCTTGTGGATGGCCGCCATGCCGTGGCTGTTCGTCGTGATCTGGAGCACGGGATTCATCGTAGCCAAGTACGGCATGCCGCACGCGGAGCCGATGACCTTCCTGTTTCTGCGCTTTGTCGGTGTGCTGGTGCTGATGGTGCCCTTCGTGTTGATGGCGCGCGTCCCGCTGCCGCAGCGCGCCGGGGCGACCGACTGGCGCATGGTCGGGCACATCGCGCTGGCAGGGCTGTTCCTGCAGGCGGGCTACCTGGGTGGCGTGTGGGCAGCGGTCAAGCTCGGCATGCCGGCGGGCGTCTCCGCGCTGATCGTCGGCATGCAGCCGATCCTGACCGCGCTGGCGGCCTCGCGCATGGGTGAGACCATCGGGCGGCGCCAGTGGCTGGGGTTGCTGCTAGGCATCCTTGGCGTGGGCCTGGTGGTGGCAAACAAACTGTCGGCCAGCGGGCTGTCCGCGCCAAGCCTGCTGCTGGCGCTGGGCGCCTTGTTCTCGATCACCTTCGGCACGCTGTACCAGAAACGCCATTGCCCGATGTTCGACCTGCGCATGGGCTCGGTGATCCAGTTCGCGGCGGCGGCGCTGGCCTGCCTGCCGTTCATGTTCCTGACCGAAACCCGTCACGTTGAGTGGAATGCCGAGATGGTTGGCGCGCTCGCCTGGTCGGTGGTCGCGTTGTCCATCGGAGCCATCTCGCTGCTGTTCCTGTTGATCCGCCAAGGCGCGGCCACCAAGGTATCCAGCCTGATGTATCTCACCCCGCCGACCACCGCCGCCATGGCGTGGCTGCTGTTCGGCGAGAGCTTCCCGCCGCTGGCCGCGCTTGGCATGGCCCTGGCCGCCGGTGGCGTTGCGCTGGTGATCCGCCGCTAATTTCCCCATTTCGCGCTTTTCGATGAAACCGACCGCAGATACCCGCAGCGCCTATCGCCATTTCCAGCCCATCACCACGCGCTGGATGGATAACGACGTCTATGGCCACGTCAACAACGTCATCTACTACAGTTATTTCGATACCGTGGTGAACACCTACCTGATCCGGGAGGGCGTGCTGGATATCGAGTCCGGCGACACCATCGGGCTGGTGATCGAGACGCAATGCAATTATTTTGCCGCGCTGAGTTTTCCCGACACGGTGGTGGCGGGGCTGCGCGTGGCGCGGCTGGGCAATTCGAGCGTGCGCTACGAAGTGGGCCTGTTCCGTAACGATGAAGACGTCGCTGCGGCGCAGGGCCATTTTGTTCATGTCTATGTGGATCGCGCCACGCGCCGCCCGGTGCCGCTGCCGCCCGCGTTGCGCGATGCCCTGCAGGCCCTGGTGTGCGAACCCGCGGATGCCGGTGCATGATCCGGCCCGCGCAGAGGAGTTAACAACCATGGATTCGCTGCAGAAACGGAGCGCCGCCCTGATCGATCAGGCCATCATCACGCGCCGCTCGGTGCGCGCGTTTCTCGATACGCCGGTGCCGCGCGACGTGGTCAACGAGATCCTGGCCGTGGCCAGCCGGGCGCCGTCGGGCACCAACGCACAGCCATGGCGGGTCTATGTGCTGACTGGCGATGCCAAGGTGAAGCTGTCGGCGGACGTGCTGGCCGCTTACGACGATCCGCAGCGCGACAGCAAGTATCGCGAGGAGTATCCCTACTATCCACGCGAGTGGGTGGCGCCGTACATTGACCGCCGCCGCAAGGTAGGTTGGGACCTGTACAGCCTGCTGCAGATCAGCCGCGAGGACAAGGCGCGCATGCATGCGCAGCACTCGCGCA
This sequence comes from Cupriavidus sp. GW821-FHT02F09, assembly GCF_059421605.1. Lineage (NCBI taxonomy): Bacteria > Pseudomonadati > Pseudomonadota > Betaproteobacteria > Burkholderiales > Burkholderiaceae > Cupriavidus > Cupriavidus sp. GW821-FHT02F09. The sequence goes on along the minus strand of NZ_JBWKVH010000021.1, from coordinate 38,918 downwards.
ACTTCACGTTCTTCGGTGCCCCGGTGGGCATGATCTTCACGATCGACCGCATCCTGGAGCTGGGCAGCTGGCTGGACTACGGCATGTTCCTGCAAAGCATCATGGTGGCGGCGCGGGCGCGCGGGCTGGATACCTGTCCGCAGGCGGCGTTCACCCAGTTCCACGCGGTCATCGGCAATCACTTGCGCCTGCCGGCGGATGAAATGGTGGTGTGCGGCATGGCCCTGGGCCATGCTGACCCCGCCGCCATAGAGAATACCCTTAGTACCGAGCGTGAACCGGTAAGCGGGTTCGCGCGTTTCTTATCTTAAGAAGCTGTCGGCGGCGAAGGCCCGCTTTGTGCCGTCGCTGCCGCTGCATGTTGGCTCGGGGCAACCCCACGGGCGGGTGAGAAAGATGAAACAGTGTGGAATTACCACAGTCGACGTCGGTCTTAATGCACGTGTCATGTGATGCGTGCCCCGCATTTGCCGTAATGTGGAATTGTTTGCAAATCGAACTTTAAAGAGGCTTCGTAAGTCTTTAATCTTGCTAACAATTTCTTTTTTTCCTAAACTGGCGCAATCCTAGTTGCGCGCTGAATGAATCATGTTCCGGTCTGATTCCCCCCTATTTTTGCGATTCTTCGGCTCTACCCCTCTTACTTCGGTTGCGGCCTCTGTGCTGTTGACCGTTTCCATGCTGGCCGCCCCTGTGGCCGATGCCGCGACGAAAACGTCGGACACCGCTAAAACCAGCAAAAAGTCGGCAAAAGTCGCCAAGTCCGAAAAAAAATCGGCAAATTCCCCCTCTAAATCCGCGAAATCCAAGCAGGTCGCGACCAGCGGCAAGGCCGAGCGCGCCACTACGCGCAAGGTCGTGGTACTGAAAAACGGTAAGCGCACCGTGGTGGCGCAGCGCCAGGCGGTACCGGTTCGTGCGGCGTTCATCCCCGCGAAACCCTCGCTGGGCGAGGCGCTCGGCCTGCGTGACACCGAAGACGCGCTCGCGCTGCGCTCCAGCGTGGCGCTGGTGATGGATCAGAACTCCAACGAAGTGCTGTTCCAGAAGAACGCCGCCGCGGTTCTGCCGATCGCCTCGATCACCAAGCTGATGACCGCCCTGGTTGTGATGGATGCGCGCCAGCCGATGGACGAGGTGCTCACGATCAACGAGGAAGACCGCGACAACGAAAAGCACAGCAGTTCGCGCCTGCGCTTTGGCGCGCAGCTCTCCCGTCAGGAGGCGCTCCTGCTGGCGCTGATGTCCTCGGAGAATCGCGCGGCATCGGTGCTGGGCCGCAGCTACCCGGGCGGCCTGCCGGCCTTTGTGCAAGCCATGAACCGCAAGGCACGCGAGCTCGGCATGAACGACAGCCACTTCGTCGATTCGAACGGCTTGTCGAGCAGCAATGTGTCGAGCGCGATGGACCTCGTGCGCATGGTCAACGCGGCGTACCGCAACCCTACCATCCGCGAGTTTTCGACGCAGACCGAGCATGAGGTCAATGTACTGGGCCGCACCCAGCACTACGTCAGCACCAACCGTTTGGTTCGCGGCGGCAACTGGGAGATCGGCCTGCAGAAAACAGGCTTTATCTCCGAGGCTGGCCAGTGCCTGGTGATGCAGGCACGCGTAAATGGCCGCAATGTGGTGATGGTGTTCCTGGATTCCGTTGGCAAGCTGTCCCGCTTCGCAGATGCCAACCGCGTCAAGGACTGGCTGGAACACGTGCAGACCGGGCCTGGCCGCCCTTTTCCGACGTCCCCAAACCTGACGCAGGGGCCTGGCAGCCCAACCAGCCCCCAGGCAATCCTGACCGCCCAGCAGCCTCGCGGCATCTGATGGCGGCGCCGGAGTGATCTGGCCGCCTGCTGCTTGAAATCAAAAAAACGCGCCGTCACCGGCGCGTTTTTCTTTGGGGCGTGGGCGGCGCGCTTAGAGCAGCTTGCCCGGATTCATGATGCCGGCCGGATCCAGCAACTGCTTGATGCCCTGCATCATGCGCAGCTCGAGTGGGTCCTTGAGGCGTAGGAAATCATCGCGCTTGAGCTGGCCGATGCCATGCTCGGCGCTGATGCTGCCGCCGTAGCGCGCCACTTCATCCAGCACTTCGGCGGTCAGCGCCTTGCCATGCTGCGCGGTCCAGTCGCGCTCCGTGCCCGCGGGGCGCGACAGGTTGTAGTGCAGGTTGCCGTCGCCGAAATGCCCGAAGATAAACGGGCGGATGCTGGGGCTGATGGCCTTGAGGCGCGCCTCCATCGACACCATGAAGGCCGGGATCTGCTCGATCGGCAGCGACACATCGTGCTTCAGGTGCGGCCCGTCGGCGCGCTGGGCCTCGGAGATTTCCTCGCGCAGCTTCCACAGACTCTGCAGTTGCGACAGCGACGCAGAGACGGCGGCGTCCAGGCACAGCTCGCGCTCCAGTGCCTCGCCAATCACGCGCTCCAGCAGCACGTTGAGGGCGGCTTCGTCGGTGGTGTCGGCCAGCTCCACCAGCACATAGGCGGGATAGCGTTGGCTGAAGGGTTCCTGCACGCCTTCCGCATGCTTGAGCACGAGGTCGACACAATCGCCGGTGAAGAATTCGAAGGCTTGCAGGCGAGCGCCGCACTGCGCGAACAGCAGCTCGAAGAGCTCCAGCGCCTGCAGCGGGGAGGCCACTGCCGCAAGCACCACCGAGCGTGCGTCGGTGCGCGGAAACAGGCGCAGCGCTGCCGCCGTGATGACGCCCAGCGTGCCCTCGGAGCCGATCAGTAGTTGCTTGAGGTCGTAGCCGGTGTTGTCCTTGCGCAAGGCGCGCAGGCCGTGAAAGATCTCGCCGTTGGGCAGCACGGCTTCCACGCCCAGCACCAGCTCGCGGGTCATGCCGTAGCGCACCACATTGACCCCGCCGGCGTTGGTCGCGAGATTGCCGCCGATCTGGCAGGAGTCCTCGGCTGCCAGGCTGAGCGGCAGCAGGCGATGCGCCTCCTGCGCGGCGCGCCGCAGGTTGCCCAGGATGCAGCCCGCTTCGGCGACGAGCGTGTTGGCGATGGTATCGATCGAGCGGATCGCGTTCATGCGGTCCATGCTCAGCACCACGTTGGCGGGGCTGCTGTCCGGCGCGGCACCGCCGCACAGGCCGGTGTTGCCACCCCGCGGCACCACCGGGACCGCGGCCTGCTGGCACAAGGCCAGGCAACGTGCCACTTCATCCACCGAGCGCGGGCGCACCACGGCCTGCGCGTTGCCACGGTAAAGGCCGCGCCAGTCGGCGAGCCACGGTGCAACCTGGTCTGGCTCGGTGGCGACCACGTCGGTGCCTAGCGCTTCGATCAGGCGGGGCAGGAAAGCTGAATTTTGCATGATGGGTCTATCCGGAGTGGCAATGCGGCTTCAGGCCGCGGAATGAGTGGGGTCCTGGCCGCTGGTGAGGGGCTTGCCGCGCGCTGCCAGTTGCAGGCCCAGGCGTGCCGCCGCGCCGCGCAGGTGGGCTACCGCCGCGGCGCGCGCTTGTTCAGGGTCGCCGGCGCGGATCGCGTGGAAGATGGCCAGGTGTTCCTGGTGGACCTGTTCGGACAGGCCTTCCTGCTGGCGGGTATTGAGCCGCGCCACATGCACGGCCTGGTGCAGTTGCAGGTTCAGGTACTGCAGCAGCTGCAGGTAGTACTTGTTGTGGGTGGCGGTGGCGATCGCCACATGGAAGGCCGTGTCTGCCTCAGCGCCGCGGTGCGGGTCGTGCAATTGCGCCGCGAGCCGGTCCAGCAGCGCCTGCATGCCGGAGACATCCTGCGCGGTACGCCGCAGCGCCGCCAGCGCGGCGGCGGCGCTCTCCAGATCGAGCCGCAGCTCGTAGATGCTGGCCAGTTCGTCGCGATCGATGCCGATCTCCTGCGGCAGCTGGAAGCCGGCATTGCCCACGCGCGAGCGCACCGTGCTGCCCACGCCCTGGCGGCTTTCGACCAGGCCTTGGGAGCGCAGGTGCTCGGTCACCTCGCGGATGACGGCGGGGCTCACACCGTATTGCTCGGCAAGCTGCTTGCCGGTCGGCAGCCGGGCGCCAACGGGGTAGGTGCCGCCGGCGATCTCGGCGCGCAACTGCTGGGTTACCTGTTCGGTGAGGGTAATGGCTTTGGTCCGCATGCCCAGCAGGATATAGCTATTCAGGTTATCTGAAAACTAAGGGTATATACCTAGTTCTCGATTGAGGCCCTGCGTGAGGGAAAGGGGAGAAGGGGAAGGGAAAAGGGAAGGGGGCGAGATAAGGGTTCGGCGCGAAGGGCGCGTGGCTTCCCGCGCCGTTCACCCCGCCGTGTTCAGGCTGCGACGTCAGTCGCGTAGCCCATGCCGCGCGAGATCTGCAACGCGGTGTCCTTCAGGTTTTGCAGCCAGCTGTCCTGCAGGCGGTCGGCCGGGGCCGAAAGCGACAATCCGGCCACCAGACGGCGCGAGTCGTCGTAGATGCCGGCGGCGATGCAACGCACGCCGAGTTCCAGCTCTTCGTTGTCGCGCGCATAGCCGTTGGTGCGCACCCAGTTGAGTTCGCGCTCGAGCTTGATCAGGTCGGTGATCGAGGTGCGGGTGTGGCCGGCCAGCCCGGTGCGGGTGGCGTAGTTGCGAACGCGCGCCACTTCGTCGGCGGCCAGAAACAGCTTGCCGACCGAAGTCAGGTGCAGCGGGGCGCGGCCGCCAATGGCGCGCACCACCTGCATGCCGGAGCGCTCGCTATAAGCACGCTCGATGTAGACGATCTCGTCGCCTTGCCGCACCGACAGGTTCACCGTCTGGCCCGTCACGCGGTGCAGGGCCCGCATCGGTGCCAGCGCGGCGTCGCGTACCGACAGCCGGGCCTTGACCAGGTTGCCGAGCTCCAGCAGCCGCATGCCAAGCCGGTAACTGCCCGGATCGGAGCGGTCCACAAAGCGGCAGGCCACCATGTCATTGAGGATGCGGTGCGCGGTGGACGGGTGCAGCCCGGTGGTCAGCGACAGCTCCTTGAGGCTGACCGGATCAGCGTGCTGAGCGAGCGCATCCAGCAGGGTCATCATGCGTTCGATGACCTGGATGGACGTCTTGCCGGGGGCTTTGTCTGCTTCTGCCATGGGGAAATGTTGCCGTGCGGCAAATTAAGCGGTTGCCTGATTCTATCTCGCATTGTGAAAATTTCAATAGGTGAAATGGCATTGCCGAAAGAATCTTCTGATTTTGCTGATGACGAATGTGTCGAAAAAGGCATGCAAAAATGCGGCGAATTCACCCCTGCCGTGCACGCTTTTGTATGCTGGCCGGTGCGCAAGGGCGCATAATTGCGGGGTTTCGGGGTCTGGAAAAGGGAAACAATGCGAGTTGGTCTGTTCGCCACCTGCCTGGTGGACCTCATGCGTCCGGAAATCGGCTTCTCGGTGCTCAAGTTGCTGGAGAAGGCTGGCTTCGAGGTGATGGTGCCCGAAGCCCAGACCTGTTGCGGGCAACCTGCCTACAATTCGGGCGAGCGCACGGCATCGCGCGACCTGGCGGAAAAATTCCTGCGCGAGTTCGAAATGTTCGACTACGTGGTGATTCCGTCCGGATCCTGCGGCGGCATGGTGCTGCACCACTATGCGGACCTGCTCGGCGACGACCCCGAGTTGAATGGCCGATACGAAGGCCTGCGCTCGCGCGTGTTCGAGCTGACCGATTTCCTGGTCAACGTGGCCAAGCTGGGCGAGTTCGATTCAAAGTTCACGGGCCGCATTACCTACCATGACTCTTGCTCCGGCTTGCGCGAACTGGGCGTCAAGAGCCAGCCGCGCGCTCTCCTGGCGCAATTGCCCGGTGTGCAACTGAGCGAGATGAAGGACTGCGAGGCTTGCTGCGGATTCGGCGGCACCTTCTCGGTCAAGTACGGCAATATCTCCACGGCCATCGTCGATGAGAAGTGCGCCAACATCAAGGCCAGCGGTGCCGATGCCGTGGTGCTGGGCGACCTCGGCTGCATGCTCAATATCGAAGGGCGCCTGCGCAGGACCGGCGACACGCGTACCCAGGTGCTGCATATCGCGCAAGTGCTCGCCGGTGATGCCTGATCCCGGCCAGCTGAAAAACAAACCTTAGCGAGATCCCCGCTATGCAAGTTCGCAGCATGGAGTTCAAAGCGCGCGCGGGCCAGAAGCTGGCCGACCAGCGCCTGCAGCAGAACCTCAAGAAGCTCTCCACCAAATTCGTCACGGCGCGCGCCGACGCCATCCGCGACATCGACTTCGATGCCACCCGCGAGGCACTCAAGGAGCGCCGCGACCGCGCGCTGCAGAACCTCGACGTCTGGCTCGCCACCTTCGAGGAAAACGCCACGCGCCGCGGCGCCACCGTGCTGTTTGCCGAGACCACGGCCGACGCCGCGCGGCTGGTAGCCGAAATTGCGCACAAGCACGGCGTGAAGAAGGTCATCAAGAGCAAATCGATGGTGACCGAGGAAATGCGCCTGAACCAGGTGCTGGGCGAGATGGGCGTGCAGAGCATCGAGACGGATCTGGGCGAATACATCCTGCAGATCAACGATGCCGAGCCGCCGTCGCACATCATTGCCCCGGTAGTGCACAAGGACAAGGAAGAGATCGCCGATCTCTTCGCCAAGGTCCACCACAAGCCGCGCCTGACCGATATCTCGGAGATGACGCGCGAGGCGCGTGAAGTGCTGCGGCCGGAATTCCTGTCGGCCGACATGGGCGTGACCGGCGGCAATTTCATCATTGCCGAAACAGGCTCGGTGGCGGTGGTGACCAATGAAGGCAACGAAGGCATGTGCACGGTGATGCCGCGCGTGCATGTGGCCGTGACCGGCATCGAGAAGGTGCTGCCGACGCTGGAAGACCTGGCTACCGTGATGCGGCTGCTGCCGCGCTCGGCCACCGGGCAGGCCATCTCGAATTACTTTTCGCTGCTGACCGGCCCGCGCGCCGAGGGCGAGCGTGACGGCCCGGAGTATATGTATTTCGTGCTGGTCGACGGCGGGCGCAGCGGCCTGATCGGCGGCGACTTCCAGGACATGCTGCGCTGCATCCGCTGCGGTGCTTGCATGAACCATTGCCCGGTGTACCAGAAGATCGGCGGCCATGCCTATGGCTGGGTCTACCCGGGCCCGATGGGCAGCGTGCTGACGCCGAGCTATGTCGGCATCGCCAATGCGCTGGACCTGCCGCAGGCTGCCACGCTGTGCGGAGAATGCAACCGCGTGTGCCCGGCTTCGATCCCGCTGTCGGACCTGCTGCGCAAGCTGCGCGAGAAGCAGATGGAGCGTGGCCTGCGTCCCTGGCAGGAGCGGCTCGGGCTGCAAGTGTGGGGCTACGTGGCGCGCCGCCCGGGGCTATACGCCTTCGCCACCCGCGTCGGCGCGCGCTTGCTTGCGCGCATGGGCGGCAGCAGCAAGCTGATTGCCAGCTTGCCGATGGCGGGCCGTGGCTGGACCGAGACCCGCGACCTGCCGGCACCGAGCGGACGCACGTTCCGCGAACTTTACAAAGAAAGGAGGGCGCGTTGATGGCCACGACCACGAACAATGCACCGGCGCTGGCAACCATGCGCGCCGCACTTGAACAACACGTCGGCGGCCAGCTCGCGGCCGATGGCCTGGTGCGCAGCTGGCGCGAGGCAGCTCCCGGCCTGGTGCTGCCGCCGATGTTCGGGCAGGCGATGGAAGAGCTGCTGCGCCGGCTGGAGATGGCGGCGGTATTCGCGCAGGATAGCTGCTCGTTCTCGAGCACCGCCGTCACCGACCAGCTCAAGCGCTGGCTGGACAAGGCGGCCACAGCCTGAGCAGCCACACGCCGTGCCCGAATGCAAAAGGCCCCCGCTCAAGCGGGGGCCTTTTGCATGGGTGCGTGGCTAAGCGAACGAAGCGCGAGGCTCAGCCCAGCAGCAGGGCATCATCATCCAGTTGCTCATGCCGTGTCTGCTCGAACATGCGCAGCAGGTCCGGCACGTCCAGCCCGGCGCGCTGGTCGCCCGACACGTCCAGCACCACCTGGCCCTGGTGCAGCATCACCGTGCGTTGCCCGTAGTCCAGCGCCTGGCGCATGCTGTGCGTGACCATCATCGTGGTGAGCTTGGCTTGCTCCACGATCTTGGCGGTCAGCTCCAGCACGAAGGCGGCGGTCTTCGGGTCCAGCGCAGCGGTGTGCTCGTCCAGCAGCAGGATCCGCGAGGGCTGCAGCGAGGCCATCAGCAAGCTCACGGCCTGGCGCTGGCCGCCCGACAGCAGGCCGATGCGGTCGGTCAGGCGGTTTTCCAGGCCGAGGTTGAGCAGGCGCAGCTTGTCGCGGAATAGCTCGCGCGAGGGCTTGTTCAGCGCCGCGCGAAAGCCCCGGCGGCTGCCGCGTGCCATGGCCAGCGCCATGTTTTCTTCGATCGTCAGTGCCTCGCAGGTGCCCGCCATTGGGTCCTGGAAGACGCGCGCCACCAGCGGGGCGCGGTCCCAGGCCGGCTTGCGCGTGACGTCGACGTCGTCGATCGTGATGCGGCCGGTGTCCACCATCTGATCGCCGCTGATGGCATTGAGGAAGGTGGATTTACCGGCGCCGTTGGAGCCGATCACGGCAACGAACTGGCCCGTCGGGATATCCAGGCTGAGGCCGCGCAGCGCGCGCGTCTCGATCGGGGTGCCGGGATTGAAGGTGAGTTTCAGGTCTTGTGCGCGCAGCATCTCAGGCACCTCCGTTCTTGCGGCCGAACAGCTTCTTGCGGGTCCCGGGCAACACCAGGGCACCGGTCACCAGTACGGCAGTGACCAGGTTCAGGTCTTGTGCCTTGAGGCCGATGAACTCGCTGTTCAGGGCCAGCGCAATGAAGAAGCGGTAGAGGATGGCGCCCAGTACCACGGCCAGCGTGGTGTACACCAGCCGGCGCGCCGGCAGGATGCTCTCGCCGATGATCACCGCGGCCAGGCCGATCACGATGGTGCCGATGCCCATGGAGATATCGGAGCCGCCCTGGGTCTGCGCGAACAGCGCGCCCGCGAGGGCTACCAGGCCGTTGGACAGCGCCATGCCCGCCAGCGTGGCGCGGCCGGTGGCGATGCCCTGGGAGCGCGCCATGCGCGGATTGGCGCCGGTGGCTCGCATGGCCAGGCCGAGCTGCGAGGAGAAGAACCAGTCCAGGCCAACTTTGGCCACGACCACCACGATCAGCAGCAGCGCGGGGCGCAGCATGTAGTCGGGCAGCCAGTCCGGCTGCAGGATGGTGAAGATGGTCGACTCGGTGATCAGCGGCACATTGGGCTTGCCCATGATGCGCAGGTTGATCGAGTACAGCGCGATCATCATCAGGATACTGGCCAGCAGGTCCATGATCTTGAGGCGCACGTTGAGCCAGCCGGTGACGAAGCCGGCAAAGGCGCCCGCAACAATCGCCAGCGCGGTGGCGATGAACGGATCCTGGCCCGAGGCGATCAGCGTGGCCGCCACGGCGCCACCCAGCGGGAAGCTGCCATCGACCGTCAGATCGGGGAAATTGAGGATGCGGAAGGAGATCAGCACCCCCAGGGCGACGAGGCTGAAGATCAGGCCGATCTCCAGGGCGCCCAGCAGGGAAAAGAGGGACATGGGGGAAATCCAGTTGCTTGTGTCCGGCACGGGAGGCCGAATCTGAAAACGCCTGGCACGCTGCCCGGGTCAGGCGGCGCGGCGCAGGCGTTTCCGGGGGCGGGCCCGGATAGAGCCACCTGCGCGAGAACGCGCAGGGTCAGCGTGCCGTGATTACTTGATGACGGTCTTCGCTTCCTTGATCAGCTCGGGCGACAGCGTCACGCCTTGCTTCTCGGCCGCGCCGGTGTTCACGAACAGCTCCAGCTTGTCGCTGGTTTCCGAAGCGATCGCGCCGGGCTTCTCGCCCTTCAGGATACGCACCACCACCTTGCCGGTCTGATGGCCGAGGTCGCCGTAGTTGATGCCAAGCGCGGCAATGGCGCCACGCTTGACGCTGTCGGTATCGGCAGCCACCAGCGGGATCTTCGACTCGTTGGCAACCTTGACCAGGGCTTCGTACGCCGACACCACGTTGTTGTCGGTGTTGGTGTAGATCACATCGACCTTGCCGATCAGGCTCTTGGCGGCGGCGCCGATGTCGACCGTGCGCGGTGCGGCGGCTTCCTTCAGCGTCATGCCTTCCTTGGCCAGCATCGCCTTCAGCTCCTTGACCACCACCACCGAGTTGGCTTCACCGGGGTTGTAGACCATGCCGACCGTCTTGGCCTTGGGCACCACGCGCTTGATCAGGGCAACCTGGCGGTCCAGCGGCAGCTTGTCCGACACGCCGGTCACATTGGTGCCCGATGCGCTCCAGCTCTTGACCAGCTGGGCGGCGACCGGATCGGTCACGCCGGAGTACACCACCGGCACCGACTTGGTGGCGGCCACCACGGCCTGGGCCGACGGCGTGGCGATGGCCACGATCACGTTGGGCTGGTCGCCAACGAACTTGCGGGCGATCTGCGCGGCCGTGCCGGTATTGCCCTGCGCGCTCTGGTATTCCCACTTCAGGTTCTTGTCGGCGTCAAAGCCGGCGGTCTTCAGCTCGTCGCGCACGCCATCGCGGATGGCGTCCAGCGCGGGATGGTCGACAATCGAGAGCACCTTGACGGTCTGGGCCTGCACGGCGCCACCGTACAGCAGCGCGAGGGCGACGGCGCTGCCCAGGATGGTCTTGGTCGATGTCTTGAGACACTTCATAATTTTTAATCTCCCCCGGATATGGGTTCTGGGTGATGAGCCGCGTTTCGTTCTCGATAAGAACTGGTCCGCCGTCTTGCCCGGCGGCGCGCTGCGCCAACCGGCCGGTCCGTTGTGTGGGCGATACACCAGGCGGCAGGCTGGAGGACGCTCTTGTACAGCGGATACGACGGCGATAAGCCTGCGAGGATACCATTTTCGAGGCGAAATTTGCCCGGTTTTGCCCTGTTCCAGTGCGTCAGTAGGGGAAAACGGCAGGCCCGGAGCGCGCCATGGGCGGCGCCGGGCGGCGCACCGTCGCTGGTGCCTGGAACGCGGAAACGTTACTGCGCCGGATTGTGGATTTCGGCGTGGATGCGGGCGATGGCCGCGGTGATCGCCTCAGGCAGCGGCGTTTGCCAGGCATCGATGTTCTCGCGCAGTTGTTCCAGCGAGGTGGCGCCGATGATGGTGCTCGCCGCGAACCAGCGCGAGTAGCTCCAGGCCAGCGCCAGCGTTGCCGGCGAGAGGCCGTGCTCGCGTGCCAGCGTCACATAGCGGGCGGCCGCGGCCAGGCTTTCCGGGCGCAGGTAGCGCGGGCTCCAGTCGGGCGGGAAGCGCGTCAGGCGGCCCTTGGCCTGCGCGTCAAACACGGGGTGGGCGAGGTCGCCGCCGAGGTACTTGCCGGTGAGCTGGCCAAAGGCCAGCGGGCTGTATACCAGCAGGCTCACGTCGGTGCGAAAGCACGCCTCGTCCAGGCCCTGCTCGAAGCTGCGGTTGAGCAGGTTGTACGGGTTCTGGATGGTGGCGATGCGCGGCAGGCCGTGCAGCTCCGCCTGCTTGACGAACTCGGCCACGCCCCACGGCGTTTCGTTGGACACGCCGACATAGCGGATCTTGCCCGCGCGCACCAGCTCGCCCATGGCTTCGAGCTGCGCCTGGATCGAGGCGCACTCGCGCTCATTGGCCGGATCGAACTGCTTTTGCCCGAAGATGGGCGCGTTGCGAGCGGGCCAGTGGATCTGGTACAGGTCGATGTAATCGGTCTGCAGGCGCGCCAGCGAGGCGTCCACCGCCGCGCGGATGCTGTCCGGGGTCAGGTCGCCACCATTGCGGATCCACGGCATGCGCGCCGGGCCCGCCACCTTGGTGGCCAGCACGACGCGCTCACGCTGCTGGCGCTTGAGCCAGGTGCCGACGATGCGCTCGGTGCTGCCATAGGTCTCGGCACGCGGCTTGACCGGGTACATCTCTGCGGTGTCGATGAAGTTGATGCCGCGCGACACCGCGTAGTCGAGCTGGCTGTGGCCTTCGGCTTCGGTGTTCTGCTCGCCGAAGGTCATGGTGCCCAGGCAGATGCGCGAAACCTGCAGGTCGCTGCGGCCAAGACGGGTGGTTTCCATGGCTATCCTTGTGAGGCTGGGGTGATAAGGCGCAAAAAACGGGTTTGGGCCGGGGCCGTCAGGCGCGCAGCGCGGCGGCGCATTCCTTGACCAGCACCGGGCCGCGGTAGATCAGCCCGCTGTACACCTGCACCAGTTGCGCGCCGGCCGCGATCTTGGCTTGCGCATCGGCACCGCTGAAGATGCCGCCCACGCCTACGATGGGCACCGCGTCCCCAACCACCGCGCGCAGGCTCTTGACCACGCGCGTGGAGGATTCGAACACCGGCCGGCCCGACAGGCCGCCGGCTTCCTCGCCGTGCGGCAGGCCCTTGACGGCGTCGCGGGCGATCGTGGTGTTGGTGGCGATCACGCCGTCGATCCGGTGGCGGACCAGCGCATCGCCGATATTGCCGATCTGGTCGGCATCGAGGTCCGGCGCGATCTTGAGCGCGAGCGGCACGTAGCGCTTGTACTTGTCGGCCAGGCGCTGCTGTGCGTCCTTGAGCGTGGAGAGCAGGTGGTCGAGCTCGCTGGCGCCCTGCAGCTGGCGCAGGTTCTTGGTGTTCGGCGAGGAGATATTGACGGTGACGTAGCTGGCGTGCGGGTAGACCCGTTCCAGGCAGTGCAGGTAGTCGTCCACCGCGTGCTCGATCGGTGTATCGGCATTCTTTCCGATGTTCAGGCCCAGCACGCCGCCTTCGGCCTTCCAGCGCGACGCGTTCACATTGGCGATAAAGGCATCCACGCCGCCGTTGTTGAAGCCCATGCGGTTGATCAGCGCATCCGCCTGCGGCAGGCGGAACATGCGCGGCCGCGGGTTGCCCGCCTGCGGGCGCGGCGTTACGGTGCCTACCTCGATAAAGCCGAAGCCGAAGGCGGCCAGCCCGTCGATGTAGGCGCCATCCTTGTCGAGCCCGGCGGCTAGGCCAACCGGGTTGGGGAAGCGCACGCCCATCACCGTGCGCGGGTCATCGGCGATGGTATTGCCGATGCAGCCCGCCAGCCCCATGCGCTTGGCGCGGAGCAGGTTGTTGAGGGTGAAATGGTGAGCGTCCTCCGCATCCATCGAGAACAGGGCGGGGCGAAACAGGGGGTAGAGCGCGTTCAGCACAGGGAATCAGCTTGGAAGTCGGGACCAAGGCGGCATTGTAACGGTTGGGCCGGATCGGGTACTGCGCCGCTGGCGCGGGCATGACTTGCGCAGGCTGTCCGCTACAGGCTGTTTTCCGGGGCTTCGTCGCCAGGCTGCGGCGGCACGACGGGCACAGCGGTGGGCGATGCCACGGCGGGTGCCGCATCCCGCAGCGACGCCGGCGCCGCATCGAACGCGCGCCACTGGTTTGCGGTCAGCACCTGCAGCGGCTGGTAGCGCGCCTTATAGGCCATTTTTCGGCTATCGGCGATCCAGTAGCCCAGGTACAGGTGTGGCAGGGCGAGTTCGCGGGCCTGTTGGATCTGCCACAGGATGTTATAGGTGCCGTAGCTGGCGTGCACCTCCAGCGGGTCGTAGAAGGTGTAGACCGAGGACAGGCCATCGTCGAGCACATCGATCATGCTGACCATGCGCAGCCGCCCGGCCTCGGCCGAGCCCGGCGGCTCGCGGAATTCCACCAGCCGCGAATTGACCCGGCTTTGCAGCAGGAACTGCTCGTACTGGTCGCGGCTGTCCTGGTCCATGCCGCCGCCGGCGTGGCGCATCGACTGGTACAGCAGGTAGAGCGAATAATGCTCTTCCACGTAGGTGAGCGGCGCCACCAGCGCCTGCAGGCTGCCGTGCTGGCGCCAGGCCCGGCGCTGGCTGCGGTCAGGGCGGAACTGGTCGACCACCACGCGGCACGGCGTGCAGGCGTGGCATTCATCGCAATAGGGGCGGTAGGTAAAGATGCCGCTGCGCCGGAAGCCGGCGCGCACCAGCCGCGAATAGACATCGGCATTGATCAGGTGGGCGGGCGTGGCCACCTGAGAGCGCGCCATGCGGCCATCGAGGTAGCTGCAAGCGTAGGGTGCCGTAGCGTAAAACTGCAACGCGGAAAGGGGGAGTTCCTTTAGCTTGCTCATGTGTCTGCAACGGCCAGGGATGAAACAGCAACGCGGGAAAGCCGATGGCGCAGCGACCAGGCCTTGCGGCGAGTGGCCAATGCGGTGCGCCCTACGGCTGCACCTGAGTCCATCTCTGCAGCACCGTCTTGTCAAAACCCCACGGCACGATATCCGGCTGGCGGGTGGCAATGCGGATATGGGCCGCGAACTCCGCACGCGGGATGGGACTCGCCCCGAGCGAAGCCAGATGATCGGTTTCCTGCTGGCAGTCTATCATCGCCACGCCGTGGTTGCCGAGGAACGCGCACAGCGCGGCCAGGGCGATCTTGGAGGCATCGGTGCGCCGCGCGAACATCGATTCGCCATAGAACATCCGCCCGAGCGCTACGCCGTACAGGCCGCCCGCGCGCTCGCCCTGGTACCAGGTCTCCACGCAATGCGCCAGGCCATTGCGGTGGAGTGCGCCATAGGCGGTGATGATGTCCTCGGTGATCCAGGTGCCATGCTGGCCATCGCGCGGGGTTTCGGCGCAGGCCTGCATGACGGCGATAAAGTCGTCGTCGACGCGGACTTCCCAGTCGGGGTCGCGCAGCACGCGCTTGAGGGTCTTGCGAAAGGTGCTGGAAACGCGCAGCGCCTGCGGCGGCAGCACCATGCGGGGATCGGTGCTCCACCACAGCACCGGCTGGCCTTCGGCATACCAGGGAAAGATGCCTTGCCGGTAAGCCAGCAGCAGGCGCTGCGCCGACAGCTCGCGGCTGGCCGCAAGCAGGCCGGGCGCGTCGGAGCCCGGGCCGAGCGCACGCTCGACCGGCGGGAACGGATCATGCGGATCCAGCCAGGTGATCATGCAGGCAGTGCGGGCAACGCGCCCGGGTTCAGGGTTCGACCGTGGCCCGGGTGGTCAGCGGGCGCATCGGCTTGTCGATATCCAGGCTGTGCAGGCGGAAGGTGCCGTCGGCTAGCCGTCCCGCCGCGCGATCCGCGAAGAAGCAGCGCAACGAATGGATTACGGTGGGGAAGGCCAGTTCGTCCCAGGGTACGTCGGCTTCCTCGACCAGCTTTACCTCCAGGCTTTCCTCGCCCGCCGAGATGTCCAGGTCTTCCAGCGTTGCCAGGTAGAACATGTGCACCTGATGCACATGCGGCACATTCAGGATCGAGAACAGTTCGCCGACCTGCACCCGTGCCCCGGCCTCCTCCAGCGTCTCGCGCGCGGCGCCCTGCGCGGTGGTCTCGCCGATCTCCATGAAGCCGGCCGGCAGCGTCCAGAAGCCGTAGCGCGGCTCGATGGCGCGCTTGCACAGCAGGACCTTGTCCTCCCACACGGGAATGGTGCCGACCACATTGCGCGGGTTGACGTAGTGGATGGTGCTGCAGTTGTCGCACACTGAACGCAGGCGCGAGTCGCCTTCAGGGATGCGCAGCACGACCGCATGGCCGCAGTTCGAGCAGAATTTCATGAGGGGCGTCCGGGAGGAATGGCGAAAGTGTATCACCGCCGATGGGGGCTGCCGGGGGTGGGGTGCGAGTTTGGGGTGGGCTAGCGCGCGGGACCGCACCGAAGTCGAGCACCCGGCGCACAAAACAAAAAACGCCCGGAATTGGGCGTTGGGGCGTTGGTTTGCTTTGCATTCGACCGTGACTGCATTGGCATGCAGGCGTTTGGTTGCGGGGGCAGGACTTGAACCTGCGACCTTCGGGTTATGAGCCCGACGAGCTGCCAACTGCTCCACCCCGCGTCCGTCGAAGAAAAAGATTATAAGGCAAATCCTACCGCGGTGCAACAGCCAATTGCGCCAGAATGGCGAAGGGCGCAAGAACTCGCCCCGATAAGGATCGCGGCTGCAATGGCGCGCGGGGGGTCAGGCAGGGGCGGGACTGGCCTTGCTGCGCTGCCAGACGCTGGCGGCAAACTGGAAGCTGTCCCGCTGCAGCAGGTCGTCGCGTTGCCAGATGACGCGGTCAGGCCGCACGGTCAGCATCCAGGTGGTGGTGACGCGTGGTTGGGGTTCGGCGAAGGCGCGCGGGGTTAGCAGCGCGGCGCAGGCGCCGTGCTCCGGGTCGCGCACCGAGGTGTAGCGGATCATGCCGAGGCCAGCTTCCCGGGCCGTGCGGGCCAAGGCCTGGCAGGCATCATAGTGGTCGGGATCGGTCCACTTCGCTGCGTCTTCGGCAAACGGCGGGGCGTCGAGCGCGATGCCTTCGGTGCGCACGCTCACCTGGAACAAGGTGTGGGGCCGGGCGTCGATGCGGGGCAGCGCCGGGCTGTCGAGCAGGAAGCGCCAGCGCCAGTAGCCCAGTTCCGCGCAGGCGGTGCGAATATCGTCCGCGCCGTAGAACACGCCAGGATCCTGCTCGGCGCGAAAGCGCGAGCCCCAGGGCGAGGGCGGGTAGCGAAAGGGCGTGAACAGAAGATAGTGCAGGTGGCGTGCGTCGGCGGGCACCGCGGGCTTGCCGGCGTCCAGCACGGCTTCCAGCACGGCCTGCTCCTCCAGGCTGTCGACCAGCGGCATGGTCGATACCACATGCTGGGCCTCAACCGCGCGCCAGAGCGTGAGCGCAAACGGCTTGCGCTCAGACGCGACCGCGGGTGGCATCCAGATAGTGAACGACACGTACCAGGCCCTCTGTTGTGCGGATCAGGTCGAGCGGCTTGCCACCCAACGCCAGGTTTTCGTTGGCCAGCCAGAGGCGGGCCTGGTCGCTGTGGCCGAGGATGGCGTCGAGCGAGCGGAACAGGCGCACGAACAGCACGCCGAACTCCCATTCCTTGCGATGCGCATCGAGCACATAGCCCCCGGAAGCCATTCGGGACACAGAGGCGGTGCTGATGCCCAGCACGTTGGCCACGCCTGCCTGGCTGATGCCAAGGAAGCCGGCTGCACGCATGACCGCCTTGGTGAGGGTGGTGCCGGGGTCCGGACTGCCGGCAGGAAGATGCTCGGGGACTTGCTTGGGTTGCATCGCCTCGCTCCTGTTTCTTCAGAAACATTATAGGCGGTTCGTTTCGTAAGGGAAGCAGGAAAACGCCATCTTTATCTGCATGGCTTGGTGGTCTCGCCCGCTGCGGAATGCGCACTTGTCCTGTATAAGACCTTCTGCTGCGCTCCGCGTTGCGAGGGTGTGGGGCGCAACGGAGCGAGGCCTTCCGCAGGATCGGTATGTCTCAGTACGTCTCAGTACGTCTCGATATGCAGCCGTCCCTCTGTCTTCATGGCAACTTCCAGTTCACCCCAGGCCAGCCCGGTGCTGGCGCAGACCTCTGCGAACGCAGCCAGCACCCCGTCTTCCATTCCCTTGAGGCCGCAGATGTAGACATGGCCGTGCGGGTCGTTGAGCAGCGCCGCCACGCGGGCGCCGGCTTCGCGGATGGCGTCCTGCACATAGCGTCGGGGCTGGCCGGGATCGCGCGAGAAGGCGAGATGGATATCGAGGAAGCTCGGCGGCAGTTTCATCAACGGGCCGAAGTAGGGTAGTTCCCGCGCGTTGCGGGCGCCGAAGAACAACAGGCGCTGTCCGTCGAATTGCTCGACGTTGCGCCGCATGTGCTCCGTCATGGCGCGCATCGGGGCCGAGCCGGTGCCGGTGCAGATCATCATCACGCTGGCTTCACGGTGGTTGGGCATCAGGAAGGTGGTGCCGAACGGGCCGACCACGCGCACTTCGTCGCCGCGCGCGAGATCGCACAGGAAGTTGGATGCCACGCCGCGCACAGGCTGCCCGTCATGATCCTGCTCGACGCGCTTCACGGTGAGCGCCAGGTTGTTGTAGCCCGGCCGCTCGCCGTCGCGCGGGCTGGCGATCGAGTACATGCGGATGTAGTGCGGCTTGCCGTTGGCGTCGGTGCCGGGCGGCACGATGCCGATGGCCTGGCCTTCCAGCACCGGGAAATAGTGCTGCCCGAAATCCAGCACGATGTGATGCACATCGCTCGATGCGTCGTCGGCGGTCAGGCGGTAGTTGCCGGCCACGGTGGCGGTGACGGGGGCGCGCACGCCGTGCAGGTTGACATACGGATGCGCCGCCGACCACGGCGCCTTGGGCGAGGTATGCCGGCTGGTTTCCACCTGCTGGGTTTGCGGCTCCTGCCCGGTCTGCGGCGGTGAAGCCGGATCCGGCGCGCTATCGAGCCCCGCGTCCGCCGGCAAGGGCAGGCTGGCGGGGAGTTCGTCCCATAGCAACTGCGCCTCGATCGGATAGGCCGCGCTTTTGAGCATCGTGCGCCAGTTGTCGATCGCGCCGGTGGGGCACGGCCCCAGGCAGGCGCCGCAGCCGTTGCACACGTCGGCCCTGACCACGTAGTTGCGGTCGTCATGGGTGATCGCGTCGATCGGGCAGGTGTCTTCGCAGGTGTTGCAGCGGATGCAGATCTCGGGGTCGATCAGGTGCTGCTTGATGATGTCGGGGGCGCCCATCTCTTTGGTCTCCTTGGCGCGCGGCCGGTCTGTCGCCGGTGCTGCGCCGCATGTTGCCCGTGGGTCAGTCCGGGCTGGTCAGGGTCAGTTGAAGCGCACGTACTCGAAATCCATCGGCTGGCGGTTGACGCCCACCACCGGCGGAGCGATCCAGTTGGCGTACTTGCCGGGCTCGGTGACCCGGCCCATCAGCGAGGCCACGAAGGCGCGGTCCTCGTCGGTTGCCAGCCACTCGCGCTCGCCGGCCTGCCATTGCGCTTCGGTGAGCAGTTCGCCAGCCGGCGAGACATGGACGTTGGCCAGGCTACCGATCTTGCGGTTGAATGCCTTGTGCGGCACTGTCATGCGGAATGCGATGCCGTGCTTTTCGATCACCTTGTTCCAGCGCGCCACGCCGCCGAGCGTGTCCTTGACGTAGTCGTCGCGCAGCACCTCGTTGAGCGCGTTGAGCATGGGCACCTCACGCTCGCCCAGGCGGCCGTCGGTGACGTCGAGGATGCGGTACACCTCGCCCTTGAGCACGTGGTCGTCGCCACGCTTGCCTTCCTCGAAGCGGCCCTTGAGCCCGGCGCTGTAGAAAGTGGCGGCGTTGGACGACTGGTCGGCGCCGAACAGGTCGATGGTCACGCTGTAGTGGAAGTTGAGGTAGCGCTGGATGGTATCGAGATCGATCACGCCAGCAGCACGCACGTCCGCGGGATCCTGGATATCGCGCTCGCGCATGACTTCGCAGGTGCGCTGGATCACGCGGGAGATGCCGGACTCGCCGACGAACATGTGGTGGGCTTCTTCGGTCAGCATGAAGCGCGTGGTGCGCGCCAGCGGGTCGAAGCTGGATTCGGCCAGCGCGCAGAGCTGGAACTTGCCGTCGCGGTCGGTGAAGTGGGTGAACATGAAGAAGGCCAGCCAGTCGGGCGTGCGCTCATTGAAGGCGCCCAGGATGCGCGGGTTGTCCTCGTCGCCGGAACGCCGTCCCAGCAGCGCCTCGGCCTCTTCGCGCCCGTCGCGCCCAAAATGGCGATGCAGCAGGTACACCATGGCCCACAGGTGGCGGCCTTCTTCCACATTGACCTGGAACAGGTTGCGCAGGTCGTAGAGCGAGGGGCAGGTCATGCCCAGGTGGCGTTGCTGCTCCACCGAGGCCGGCTCGGTGTCGCCCTGGGTGACGATGATGCGCCGCAGGTTGGCGCGATGCTCGCCCGGCACTTCCTGCCAGGCCGCTTCGCCCTTGTGCTCGCCGAAATGAATGCGGCGTGCCGGGTCGGCGGGCTGGAGGAAGATGCCCCAGCGATAGTCGGGCATCTTGACGTGGTCGAAATGCGCCCAGCCGGAAGGATCGACTGAGACCGCCGTGCGCAGGTAGACATCGTGCTGGTGCGAGCCTTCGGGTCCCATGTCGCGCCACCAGTCGAGAAAGGCGGGCTGCCAGTGCTCGAGCGCGCGTTGCAGCGCGCGGTCGTCGGACAGGTTGACGTTGTTCGGGATCTTCTGGCTGTAGTCGATGCTCACGGGGTTGTCTCCTTGTCTTGTTTCTTGTTTCTTGTTTTTTGTTTCTTGTTGCGCGGACGGCTGGCCCGGATGGGCAAACGGGCTCAGACGCGGTCCCAGTCGAAGCGGGCCTTGTTGCCCGAGCCGAACACCTTGAGCGCGCCTTGCTCGCCCACCGCATTTGGCCGGTTGAAGATCCAGTTCTGCCAGGCGGTGAGGCGGCCAAAGATGCGGGTCTCCATGGTCTCCACCGGCCCGAAGCGCAGGTTGGCTTCGAGTCCCGTCAAGGCGTCCGGCGACAGGCTGGCGCGCTCCTCGATGGCAATGCGGATCTCGTCTTCCCAGTCGATGTCGTCGGGCGTGGCGGTGACGAGGCCGAGCGAGGCGGCGTTGATGGCGTCGAGCGGCGCGCCGATATGGTCCTGCACGGCCTGGACCGCCACCTCGTCCTGGTAGAAACGCGCGGCCAGCCGGGTCAGCCCGTTGACGGCCGGATAGCGGCCGAAGTTGGCGGCGCTGGCGAACACGCGCGGTGCATCGTCCGGCGCGTCGGGCAGGTGCAGCATGTAGCTGCGGTCGGCGGCCAGGGCCAGCTCTAGCAACGTGCCGGCAAAGCAGGAGTCCGGCTCGATCAGCGCAAACAGCGTGCGCGACGACACCTCCAGGCGCGCCAGCGTGCGGCGCAGCATGCCGATGGTTTCGCGCACGAACCAGTGCCCGGCATGCGCATCCAGCAGCGCATCGGTGGCCAGCACCTGATGGGGATCGCCTTCGGTCTTGAGGATCCACATGCCAATGTCGAGATGGTTGGCGCGCAGCGTGAGGATGGCGTCGTCGAGCTCGCGCGCCATCTTCAGCGGCCACCAGTCGGCGCCGGCGGCAAGGATCGCGGCCAGCGCCTGCGGCTGGTGCTTGGTCGGGCCGAAGACCGTCAGCGTGGCCTTGCGGGCATGCGGGTCGATATGCACCTGGACCGTTTCATAGCGGTATCCGTGCGCATCCTGGCTGCGCGACAGTGGCGTGAGCTTCACGCCATCCTGGCCGGCGGGCCGGTCGCTCTGCGCGGCAAGCGCAAGCGCGCGCTGTTGCACATGTTCCGCGAAGCGCGCCGGCTTGACCACGGCATCGACCAGTTTCCAGTCGTGCGCCCGCTGCCCACGCACGCCCTCGGTGGTGGTGCAGAAGATGTCGGCGTGGTCGCGCCGCACCCGGCGCTTGTCGGTGATGCGCGTGAGCCCGCCGGTGCCAGGCAGCACGCCCAGCAGCGGCACTTCGGGCAGGCTGACGGCGGAGGAACGGTCGTCGACCAGCACGATCTCGTCACAGGCCAGGGCCAGTTCATAGCCGCCGCCGGCGGTGGTGCCGTTGCAGGCCGCGATGAACTTCAGGCCAGAGTGGCGGCTGGCGTCCTCGATGCCATTGCGGGTTTCGTTGGTGAACTTGCAGAAGTTCACCTTCCAGGCGTGCGATGACTTGCCGAGCATGAAGATGTTGGCGCCTGAGCAGAAAATGCGGTCCTTGGCGCTGGTGAGGACCACGGTGCGCACTTCCGGGTGCTCGAAGCGGATGCGCTGCACGGCGTCGTGCAGTTCGATGTCCACGCCGAGGTCGTAGGAGTTCAGCTTGAGGGCATAGCCGGGGCGCAGGCCGCCGTCTTCGTCGACATCCATGGACAGCGTGGCCACCGGGCCCGCGAACGTCAGTTTCCAGTGGCGGTATTGCGCGGGGTCGCGCTCAAAGGTGACGGGGGCTTGCTCAATCGTGGTGGCGGTGGCGGTGGGAGTGGCCGGGGCGGACATCGTGGTCTCCTTTATGCATTATATTGTCGATCATCCCTTGCGATGAAATATAGTGCACAAATCTGGCCGACGCAATCCTTGCTCGATGTTCAGGCGCCAAACAGGTACCAATCACGCGCCAATCACGCGAAGATGGGCGCGCAAAGCCTGCAGGGAGGTGGTGGGATCCTGGCCGCTGGTGTCGATCGTCACGTCCGCGCGGGAGTACAGCGGAGTGCGCGCCAGCAGGATCCGGCGCAGATCGTCCATGGCTTCACGGTTGCCTTCCATCGGGCGCATGTCGCCCTGCGCTACCACTCGTGCCATGTGTTCCTCGGGCGAGGTCTTTACCCAGACTGTGTAGCAGCGTGCCAGCAGCAGGTTGAAGGTGGAGGGCTCCGAGACCAGGCTCCCGGGTGTGGCCAGCACCATGCGGTCGTTCTCCCGCAGCACGCGTTCAAGTGCGCGCATCTCGTAGCGGCGGTAGGCGGCCTGCCCGTAGAGGGAGTGGATTTCGGCCAGGCTGGCACCGGCTTCCTGCTCTATGACACCGTTGAGCTCGACGAAGGGCACTTCCATGGCCGCGGCCAGCGCCCGCCCGAGTGTGGATTTGCCGGCGCCGCGCAGCCCGATCAGCGTAATGCGGCGATGGCGCGCGTCATGGGAGGCGGAGGGCGCCAGGGCATGGCGGCAAGCCTCGCGCACGCGTGACAGGTCGGCCGCGGGCAGTTGCGCCAGCCACTGCACCAGCTGCGAGAACTCCGAGGCAGGCTGGCCACCAGCAGCGTGCTGGGTCTCCATCTCCGCCAGCACCACCGGCAGCGGCACATCCAGCGCGCGCGCCACCTGGCGCAGCAGCAGCACGGACGCATTGCCGGTGCCGGTCTCCAGGTTGGCGAGGTAGCGCTCGGACACCTCCGCGCCGCGCGCGAGGTCCTTGCGCGACATGCCCCGCGCCGCGCGCAGCGAGCGGATGCGCTCGCCGAGTTGCGTCAGGTAGGGATCGCGCTCGCCGGCAGGGCGGGCGTCGGAGGAATCGGGGGCCAGCAGTGGGTCTGGGTCGCGGCGCATGGCGGGCGGGTTTGGATAGGGAATGGGAGCGGTTGGGGCCAGGATCGGGGTTGCGATTATAAGGGACGCGGCCTTCGTGTCATATAGTGCATTTCTCTGCTTGCATAATAGGCGATATGCAATAAAATGCATCGACAAATGCAGGTCAAGAAAAAACAAAAAATCACGACAAACCTGACTCCGTTCCCACGGCGAAGTGCGACCCCGGGGACGGCATCGAGGAGTGGAGACATGACGCCCCCCATTGCATCCCCGTCCCCGGCGGCCGATGCGACTCATGCCGCTACAGCGGCGGCCATTTCCGTACTGCCGGCCCGCTACAACGCCGCCGCCGACTTGCTGTCGCGCAACCTGGCGGCAGGCCGCGCCGACAAGGTCGCCTATGTGGACGATGCCGGCCTGCTCAGCTTTGCCGCGCTGGACCAGCGATGCCGGCGCTTTGCCGCCGCCCTGCTGCATGCCGGGATCCGCCCCGAGGAGCGCCTGCTGCTGTGCGCGCTGGACACCATCGATTTCCCCACGGTGTTCCTCGGCTGCCTGCTCGCCGGCGTGGTGCCCGTGGCCGTCAACACGCTGCTGACCGTCGACGACTACGCCTACATGCTGGACCACAGCGGCGCGCGCGCGGTCGTGGTCTCGGCACCGCTGGCCAGCGTCATGCGCGATGCCATCGGCAAAGCTGGCACCGCGCCCGCGCTGATCCTCGCCGCACCGGATGCCGGCAGTGCCGGCCCGGGGCCGAGCGTGGCCGAGATGGCCGGGCAGGGCATGCCGCTGGAGGGCGCTGCCGCCACGCGGCCGGACGACATCGCCTTCTGGCTGTATTCGTCCGGTTCCACGGGGCGCCCAAAGGGCACCGTGCACACGCATGGCAACCTGTTCCATACCGCCGATCTCTATGCGCGCCAGGTGCTTGGCCTGCGTGAAGACGACGTGGTTTTTTCCGCGGCGAAGCTGTTCTTCGCCTACGGCCTGGGCAATGCGCTGACGTTTCCGCTTGCCGTTGGCGCCACCACCGTGTTGATGGCCGAACGTCCCACGCCGCAAGCGGTGTTCCGCCGGCTGCGCGAGCAGCGCCCGACGGTTTTCTGCGGCGTGCCCACGTTATATGCCGGCATGCTGGCCGCGGGCGACCTGCCGCGTCGGCCGGAGGTTGCGCTGCGCGTTTGCACGTCGGCGGGCGAGGCACTGCCCAAGGATATCGGTGATCGTTTCCGCGCGCATTTTGGCTGCGACATCCTCGACGGCATTGGCTCCACCGAGATGTTGCACATCTTCCTGTCGAACCGTCCCGGCGACGTGCGCTACGGCACCACCGGCAAGCCGGTGCCCGGCTACGCGCTGAGGCTGCTGGATGAAGCGGGCCAGCCCTGCGCGCAGGGCGAGATTGGCGACCTCTTTATCAAGGGCCCGAGCGCCGCGCTGATGTACTGGGGCAACCGCGACAAGACCCGCGACACCTTCGTGGGCGAATGGACCCGCAGCGGCGACAAGTACCAGCAGGATGCGGATGGCTATTTCATCTACGCCGGGCGCAGCGACGATATGCTCAAGGTGGGCGGCATCTATGTATCGCCATTCGAGGTCGAGGCCGTGCTGGCCTTGCATCCGGCCGTGCTGGAGGCAGCGGTGATCGGCGTGGCCGATGCCGACGAACTGGTCAAGCCGAAAGCCTTCGTGGTGCTGCGCCCCGGCCAGTCCTGGCATGAGGGCATGGCGGCCGAGCTGCAGGCGTTCGTCAAGTCGCGGCTGGCCCCGTACAAGTATCCGCGCCAGATCGAGTGCGTGGCTGAACTGCCGAAGACGGCCACCGGCAAGATCCAGCGCTTCCGGCTGCGCCAGCGAGAGGAGGCTGCGCACGCGGCTGCCGATGGCGCGGCTCCGGAGCCGGCAATCGTGCCGGCGACGACAGACCGATGATGAAGGGCAAGGGCATGCAAAGCGAATTGGTGGAAATTCCGTTCGACGGCCGCCGTATCCAGATCGAGATCCAGTGGCTGCGGCCGCAGCGGCAGGAGCGCCCGCTGGTGGTCTTCCTGCACGAGGGGCTGGGTTCGATCAGTATGTGGCGCGACTATCCCGCCGCGCTGTGCGAGGCTGGAGACTTTCGCGGGCTGGTGCTGTCGCGTTATGGCTATGGGCGCTCCACCCCGCGTCCCGCCCCGGAAAAGTGGGGCGTCGACTACATGCATCGCCAGGCGCGCGAGGCACTGCCGGCGCTGTTCGACACACTCGAGATCGGGCCGGGACGCAAACGTGGCAAGCCTTGGCTGTTCGGCCACAGCGACGGCGGCTCGATCGCGCTGATACATGCCGCGAGTTTCCCTCAGGCGGTCGATGGCATCACCGTGCTGGCGCCGCACATCCTGGTGGAGGATATCTCGGTGAGCAGCATCCGGGCCGCCCGCGAGGCCTATCTGCAGGCGGACCTGCGCAGCAAGCTGGCGCGCCATCACGACGATGTGGATTCCGCCTTCTGGGGTTGGAACGATATCTGGCTCGATCCCGCGTTCCGCGCCTTCGACCTGCATCCGCTGCTGTCGCAGATCCAATGTCCCGTGCTGGCGGTGCAAGGCGAGGACGATGAATACGGCACCATGGCGCAGATTGAGGGTATCCATCGATATGCGCCACAAACCGTCCTGCTTAAACTCCCGCGATGCGGCCACTCGCCTCACCGCGACCAGCCCGGGCCGTTGACGGACGCGGCAGTCAGGTTTATAACGGCACATACTTCATACCTAAAATAATTCCGCGCCCCCTGCGCGTTGGCCTGCAGTTCCCCCCCCGTCCGGCAGCTCGCGAGGTCTGCGAATGCCGCGCACGGATGGGAGTCCCGCAGGCTGGCGATGCCGGCCCAGGCGACGGAAGTCGGCTTGACCACCAGGAGACATCCATGCATCGCTTCACATCGCGCGGGCTGGCCCCCGCATGCCTAGCCATCGCTGCATCCCTTGCCTTTGCCGCGGGCGCCAATGCCCAGGGCACCGGCAAGATCAAGGTTGGCTTCATGCTGCCTTACACGGGCACCTATGCGTCGCTGGGCAACGCCATCGAGAATGGCTTCAAGATGTACGTGCAGGAGCAGGGCGGCAAGCTGGGCGGGCGTGAGATCGAGTACTTCAAGGTGGACGACGAGTCCGATCCGGCCAAGTCGCCGGAGAACGCCACCAAGCTGATCAAGCGCGACCAGGTCGACGTGGTGGTGGGCACGGTGCACTCGGGCGTGCAGATGGGCATCGTCAAGGTGGCCAAGGAAAACAACACGCTGCTGATCATTCCCAATGCGGGTGTGGATGAAGCCACCGGCCCGCTGTGCGGCCCCAATATCTTCCGCTCCTCGTTTTCGAACTGGCAGCCGGGCTACGCCATGGGCCATGTGCTGGCCGAGCGCGGCATGAAGAAGGTGGTCACGCTGACGTGGAAATACGCGGCCGGCGAGCAGTCGGTCAAGGGCTTCAAGGAAGCCTTCGAGGCCAAGGGCGGCAAGGTGGTGAAGGAGTTGAGCCTGCCGTTCCCCAACGTGGAATTCCAGGCGTTGATCACCGAGGTCGCATCGATCAAGCCCGATGCGGTCTTCGTGTTCTTCGCCGGCGGCGGCGCCGTGAAATTCGTCAAGGACTGGGCCGCGGCGGGCCTCAAGGACAAGATTCCGCTCTACGCGTCGGGCTTCCTCACCGACGGCACGCTGGAAGCACAGGGCGCCGCGGCGCAAGGCATCGAAACCACGCTGCACTATGCCGATGGCCTGCCCAACCCGCGCGACAAGAGCTTCCGCCTGGAATACGCCAAGGCCTACAAGCTGCAGCCCGACGTGTACGCCGTGCAGGGCTACGACGCCGCGCAGTTGCTGGCCGCAGGCGCCGGCGCGGTCAAGGGCGACATGAGCAAGAAGGCCGAGGTCATCAAGGCGATGGAGCAGACCAAGGTCGATAGCCCGCGCGGGACTTTCACGCTCTCGAAGGCCCACAATCCGGTGCAGGATTTCTACCTGCGCAAAGTCGATGGCCGGGAGAACAAGCTGGGCGCCGTTGCAGTGAAGGCGTTGGCCGATCCGGCGCGCGGCTGCCGGCTCTGAGCGGGTAGTCGCCGTGGCCCGCCGCCGCCAAGGCGCCGTGCCGAAGTCCGGCCCGGCGCCAGCCGGGCCGCATACCGCAACCGAGTTGCCGCTTTGCCGCATGGATATCCATGGATATCGTTTCCTTCTTCATTCAGTGCCTCAATAGCATCCAGTACGGCCTATTGCTCTTTCTTGTCGCGAGCGGCCTGACGTTGATCTTCGGCATCATGGGCGTGATCAACCTCGCCCACGGCAGCTTCTACATGCTGGGCGCCTACCTGGCTTTCACGCTGGCCGGGCTGACCGGCAGCCTGCTGATCGCCATTCCGCTGGGCATCGTGCTGGCGGTGGCGTTCGGCTACGTGCTGGAGTGGGTGTTCTTCAGCTATCTCTACGAGCGCGAGCATCTGCAGCAGGTGCTGATGACCTACGGGCTCATCCTTGTGTTCGAGGAACTGCGCAGCATCCTGGTGGACGACGACGTACATGGCGTGACCGTGCCGGCCATGCTCGACTGGGCCCTGCCGATCGGCAATGACATGACCTATCCGGTCTATCGCCTGTTTATCTCCGCGATCTGCCTGCTGGTGGCCGCGGCCATGTACCTGGTCATCCGCCGCACGCGCCTTGGCATGATGATTCGCGCCGGCGCCACCAATCGCGAGATGGTGCAGTCGCTGGGCATCAACGTCACGGTGCTGTACCGCTTCGTGTTTGCGCTGGGCGTGGCCCTGGCGGTGCTGGCCGGCATGATCGCCGCGCCGGTGTCCTCGGTCTATCCGGGCATGGGCAGCCAGGTGCTGATCGTGTGCTTCGTGGTGGTGGTGATCGGTGGCATCGGCTCGGTCAAGGGGGCCATGGTGGCCTCGCTGCTGCTGGGTTTCGTCGATACGTTCGGCAAGGTGTTCTGGCAGGAGGCCTCCGGCGTGCTGGTCTACCTGCTGATGGCACTCATCCTGCTCTGGAAACCCCAGGGCTTGTTCAAGGCGGGGTAGGGATATGCCAAGCGATACCAATGCATTGGAGGGGCCGGCGCGCGCGCGCAGCCAGCCCATGCCCTGGCTGGGCGGCCTGGGCTGGCTGGCCGCGTTTGCGGTGCTGGCAGTGCTGCCGCTACTGCTGAACTCGGACGGGCAGCGTTTTTACATCGAGCTGGTCAGCAAGGTCATGATCATGGCCATCTTCGCGCTGTCGCTGCAGTTGCTGATCGGCTACACCGGGCTGGTCAGCTTGGGCCATGCGGCTTACTTTGCCATGGCCGCCTACGCCACCGCGATGATGGCGCCGCAGGCCGGTCCGGGCAACGGCTGGCTTTTGCTGATGGGCGCGCTTGGCGCGGCCGCGCTGCTGGCGCTGGTGGTGGGCGCGCTGGTGCTGCGCACGCGTGGCATCTATTTCATCATGGTCACGCTGGCATTCGCGCAGATGGTGTATTTCGTCTTTCACGACACCAAGATCGCGGGCGGCAGCGACGGTACCTATATCTATTTCCGACCGGAGTTCGGCTTGTTGGGGGCGCACCCGTTCGACGTCAACGACGTCACGCATTTCTACTGGCTGGTGCTTGGCGCGCTGGTGCTCACGGTGGCCGGGCTGGCGGTGGTGCTGCGCTCGCGCTTCGGCCATGCGCTGGTGGGCATCAAGCATAACGAGCAGCGCATGCGTGCTGCCGGTTATGCCACCTATCGCTACCAGCTTGGCGCCTTCGTGGTGGCCGGCACCTTTGCCGGCCTGGCCGGCTACCTGTATGCCATCCAGTACGGCTTCGTCAATCCGGAGATCGCATCCTGGCACCAGTCCGGCAACGCCATGCTGATGGTGATCCTGGGCGGGGCCGGCAGCCTGGCGGGCGCGGTGCTGGGGGCCTTCTCCTTCGTCTTGCTCGCGGAGTGGTTCAGCACGCTGACCAAGCACTGGCAGTTGCTGATGGGCGGCTTTGTCATCCTGGCGGTGGCTTTGCTGCCGCATGGGCTGATCAGCCTGGCCCGTGGTGCCGCGCGCCGGCGCCAAGGAGGATCACGATGAACGCACCTGTACCTGTCGTACCTGCGCCGGTCCTGTCGGCCCGCAAGCTGACTCGCCGCTTTGGCGGCCTCACCGCGGTGGGCGACGTGGACCTGGACCTGGCCTTGCATGAGATCCACGCGGTGATCGGCACCAATGGCGCGGGCAAGTCCACGCTGATCAATATGTTGTCGGGCGAGCTGCCGCCATCGTCTGGCGCGCTGCAATTGCAGGGGCGCGACGTGACCGGCTGGTCGCAGCCGCGCCTGGCGCGCGAAGGCGTGGGCCGCAGCTACCAGCGCAACAATATCTTCCTGCCGCTGACGGTGCGCGAGAACTGCCGCTTGGCGGCACAGTCGCGCGCGCAGCGGGCCTGGCGGCTGTGGGAGGGCGCGCAGCGATGCCGCACCAGCCGCGCGCTGGGCGACGAAGCCTTGGAGTGCGCCGGCCTGGCAGGCTGCGCGGATACCGTTGCCACGGCGCTGTCGCATGGCCAGAAGCGCCAGCTCGAGGTGGCGATGTGCCTGGCCACCCAGCCCACCGTGCTGCTGCTGGATGAGCCTTTGGCCGGCATGGGCGCGGAGGAGTCGGCACGCATGCTTGCGCTGCTGCGTTCGCTGCGCGATGGCCACGCGGTGCTGCTGGTCGAGCACGACATGGAGGCGGTGTTCTCCGTGGCGGACCGGATCACGGTGATGGTCAACGGCACTGTGATCGCCTCTGGCGATCCCGAAGCGATCCGCGTCAATCGCGAAGTCCAGCAGGCTTACCTGGGCGAGGAGGCTGAGAAGGACGAGGAGGGGGCAGCCTCCCACCAGGCGGCCCTGCATAGGGAGCAGGCAGCATGAGCGCGCCAAGCGAGATGATTGCCGCACGCGGCGTCCATGCCTGGTATGGCAGCAGCCACGTCCTGCGCGGGATCGATTTCAGCGTCGGCACGGGCGAGACCGTGGGCTTGCTGGGGCGCAACGGCATGGGCAAGAGCACGCTGCTGCGTACTCTCCTGGGCCATGTGCGGCAGCGCGAGGGCACCATCCTCGCCGGCGGGCGCGACGTCTCCCGTGCGCAGCCGTATGAAGTGGCACGCCTGGGCGTGGCCTATGTGCCCGAAGGACGGGGCATCTTCCCCAATCTCTCAGTGCGCGAGAACCTCTTGATGGCGGCGCGCAAAGGGCCGTCTGGCCGGATGGACTGGGACGAGGCAAGGGTGCTGGACCTGTTCCCGCGCCTCAAGGAGCGCCTTGGCCACGGTGGGCAGCAACTGTCCGGCGGCGAGCAGCAGATGCTGTCGATCGGCAGGGCCCTGATGACCAACCCGGACTGCCTGATCCTCGATGAGGCGACCGAAGGCCTGGCGCCACGCATTGTCGCCGAGATCTGGCAGGTCATTGCCACCGTGCGCGCCACCGGCATTGCATCCGTGGTGGTGGATCGCAACTACCGCACGGTGCTGGCCAATGCCGATCGCGTGGTGGTGCTGGAGAAGGGCATGGTCGTCATGAACGGGCCTGCGGCCGAACTGGCGGTGCAACCCGGCTTGCTGGATCGCTATCTTGGCGTTTGATCCGCACACGATCCATGTTCAATTGTGACTAAATGTGCACAGTTTGTGGCGGTGCAGCAACGTGCGTATCCCCCTATTCGTGGGCGATTTGGTGGTCCACCCCGCGCAAGCGCTTGACCGGGCGGGACTTCCCTCGCATGCTTGCCACGTCACCAGCACGAGGCAGGTTCCTCAAGGCGGGATGCTCCCTAGTGGTCGTCACCCGGCACTTCATCTAGAATGGCGCGCGTTTGTGCAATGCAATAGCGGCGCGGTGCCGTTGCGCCATCTCAGGCGCACATATCCGTGCGCCGATGCCGTTGCGCGAGCCTTTCAACCTTACCCTTATCCATGACCCAGCCCGCATCCAGTCATTATTTCGTCGAAAGTCCCAGCAAGCGTGCGCTGGTGATCGGGGCGATCGGCGTCGTCTTCGGCGATATCGGTACCAGCCCGTTGTACGCCCTGAAGGAGTGCTTCAGCACCGAGCACGGCATCCCATTTAGCGACGCCGCCGTCATGGGGATCATCTCCATGTTGTTCTGGGCGATGATCATCGTGGTTTCGCTCAAGTACGTGATGTTCGTCATGCGCGCCGACAACGACGGCGAGGGTGGCATCCTGGCCCTGATGGCGCTGGCGCTGCGTACCGCGGCACCGCGCTCGCGCATGGCAAAGCTGCTGATGATGTTCGGCATCTTCGGCGCCTGCATGTTCTATGGCGACGCGGTGATCACCCCGGCGATCTCGGTCCTGTCCGCGGTGGAGGGCCTGGAGATCGCCGCGCCCGGGCTGTCGCACTTCGTCATACCGATCACGCTGGTGATCCTGGTGGCCTTGTTCATGATCCAGCGCAGCGGCACCGCCGCGGTGGGCAAGCTGTTCGGGCCCATCATGATGGTGTGGTTCGCCGCGCTAGGCGCGCTGGGCGCCTACCACATGATGCATGTGCCCTCGATCCTGATGGCGGTCAACCCGTACTACGCGGTCACCTTCCTGATGGAGCATTCGCTGCAGGCCTTTGTGGTGCTTGGCTCGGTGTTCCTGGTGCTGACCGGCGCGGAAGCGCTGTACGCCGATATGGGTCACTTTGGCATCCGGCCGATCCGCACGGGCTGGTTCGCGGTGGTGATGCCTTGCCTGATGCTGAACTACTTCGGGCAGGGCGCGATGCTGCTGCAGAACCCCGAAGCCATCAGCAACCCGTTTTACCTGATGGTGCCGCAACCCTTGCTGCTGCCGATGGTGTTGCTGGCCACCTTTGCCACGGTGATCGCCTCGCAGGCTGTCATCTCCGGTGCTTTCTCGCTGACCAGCCAGGCTATCCAGCTGGGCTTTGTGCCGCGCATGCGCATCCGCTATACCTCGGACGCTGAAATCGGCCAGATCTACCTGCCGGTCATCAACTGGCTCCTGCTGGTGCTGGTGGTGATCGTGGTGGTGGCCTTCAAGAAGTCCGACAACCTGGCGGCCGCCTACGGTATCGCGGTGACGACCACCATGGTGATCACCACGTTCCTGGCCGCCGTGGTCATGCGCAACGTGTGGAAGTGGAACCCGATCCTGGTGACCCTGATCGGCCTGACCTTCCTGCTGGTTGACCTGGCGTTTTTCTCGGCCAACCTGCTCAAGATCGCCGAGGGCGGCTGGTTCCCGCTGCTGATGGGCGGCACCGCCTTCTTCCTGCTGATGACCTGGCACAGCGGGCGCAAGCTGCTGCGCGCACGCAGCCTGGAAGATGGCATTCCGCTCGAGCCGTTTATCGGTGGCCTGCTGGCGCACCCGCCGCATCGGGTCGAAGGCACGGCCGTGTTCCTGACCGGCAACACCGAGTCCGTACCGGTTTCGCTGCTTCACAACCTCAAGCACAACCGCGTGCTGCATGAGCGCGTGGTGTTCCTGAGCTTCGTCACGCGCGACGTGCCCTATGTGGACGATGACCATCGCCTGACCTGCAAGGATCTTGGCGGCGGCGTGTTCATCCTCAAGTCCGAGTACGGTTTCAAGGAAACGCCGGATGTGCAGCGGGTGCTGGATCTGGCCCAGCGCAAGCTCAACATGCAGTTCGAGCTGATGGAAACCTCGTTCTTCATCGCCCGCGAATCGGTGATTCCGTCGAAGCTGCCGGGCATGTCGATGTGGCGTGAAAGCCTGTTCGCGTGGATGCATCAGAACGGTGCCAAGCCCTCGGACTTCTTCCAGATTCCAGCCAACCGTGTAGTTGAGCTTGGAACCAAGGTGGAAATCTGACGGCACTCCCCCCCGGCTCGCATGCCGCAGTAGCGGCCGGGATAGCCTCACTGGCCCGCAGATAGTAAAAAAGCCCCTGTGCACATGGCACAGGGGCTTTTTTACGTCGGTCCCGCGAGGCTCAGCGCTTGAGCTTGGCGAAGGCTGCCGCCATGGCGCCTGACGGTTCATCGCGGCGCTGATTGCCGCCGAACCCCTTGCCCTGGCCGGGCCGCTGGCCCTGACCCTGGCGCGGCGCGTTGCCGCGGTCGGTCTGGCCCGCGCGGACCGGGCCCTGGCCGGGTTCGTCGTCCAGCCGCATGGTCAGGCCAATGCGGTTGCGCTTGACGTCCACTTCCATCACCTTGACCTTGACGATCTGGCCAGCCTTGACCGCCTCGTGCGCATCCTTGATGAACTTGGTGGACAGGGCGGAGATATGGACCAGTCCGTCCTGATGCACGCCGATATCGACGAACGCGCCAAACGCGGCAACGTTGGTGACCACGCCTTCGAGCACCATGCCCGGCTGCAGGTGCTTGATGTCTTCCACGCCGTCCTGGAAGGTGGCGGTCTTGAACTCGGGGCGCGGGTCGCGGCCGGGCTTTTCCAGTTCGGACAGGATGTCGCGCACGGTCGGCAGGCCGAAGGTCTCATCCGTGAAGGATGTCGGCGAGAGGCCACGCAGCGCTTCGCGATTGCCCATCACTTCCGGCAGGCCCTTCTTGATCTGGTCGAGGATCCGCTTGACCACCGGGTAGGCTTCCGGGTGGACCGAGGAGCGGTCCAGCGGGTTGTCGCCATCGTTGACGCGCAGGAAGCCCGCGGCCTGCTCGAACGTCTTGTCACCCAGTCGCGGCACCTTCTTCAGCGCAGCGCGATTGGGGAAGGCCCCGTTGGCATCGCGGTACTCGACGATATTGCGCGCCAGCACCGTGTTCAGGCCGGACACGCGGGCCAGCAGCGGGGCCGAGGCGGTATTCACGTCCACGCCCACGGCGTTCACGCAATCCTCCACCACGGCGTCCAGCGCGCGGGCCAGCTCGCGCTGGTTCACGTCATGCTGGTACTGGCCCACGCCGATCGACTTGGGATCGATCTTGACGAGTTCCGCCAGCGGATCCTGCAGGCGCCGCGCAATCGAGACCGCGCCGCGAATCGACACGTCGAGGTCCGGGAATTCCTTGGCGGCCAGCTCCGATGCCGAGTACACCGAGGCGCCGGCTTCGCTGACCACGATCTTGGTCAGCTTGGCTTCGGGCAATGCCTTCATCAGGTCCAGCACCAGCTTGTCGGTTTCGCGGCTGGCGGTGCCGTTGCCGATCGAAACCAGCATGACATTGTGCTGCTTGGCCATGCGCGCCAGCGTGGCGAGCGAGCCGTTCCAGTCGCGGCGCGGCTCGTGCGGGTAGATGGTGGCGGTGTCGATCAGCTTGCCGGTGGCGTCGACCACGGCCACCTTGCAGCCGGTGCGGATGCCCGGGTCGATGCCCATCACGGACTTCGGACCCGCCGGCGCGGCCAACAGCAGTTCGTGCAGGTTGCGGCCGAACACCTTGATGGCTTCACTTTCCGCGGTTTCACGCAGCTGGGTCAGCAGCTCGGTTTCCAGGTGCGGCTGCACCTTGACGCGCC
This sequence comes from Cupriavidus sp. GW821-FHT02F09, assembly GCF_059421605.1. Classification (NCBI taxonomy): domain Bacteria; kingdom Pseudomonadati; phylum Pseudomonadota; class Betaproteobacteria; order Burkholderiales; family Burkholderiaceae; genus Cupriavidus; species Cupriavidus sp. GW821-FHT02F09. The sequence continues at coordinate 4,624 of NZ_JBWKVH010000021.1, read as the reverse complement.
AGCACCAGCGGCAGACATCGGCCAGCCACTTGTCAGCCGGGCGGTTCTGGTTCTGGATGCCGACATGGCGCGCGATCATGCCTTCGCACGGGTGCGGCACCATCGCGTCCTGTTCCTCGCCCAGACCGAGCTTGACCATCAGCACGCCCGCATTGCGGCCGCGGAACAGCGCCAGCGCGCGGTGGGACGGAATGGTGCGAATGGTTTCGCTGTATTCGTAGTAATCGCGGAATTTCTCTTCTTCCGCGCCTTCCTTGCCTTCCATCACAGAGGAGGTGACCAGGCCATGGCTCCACAGGTGCTCGCGTACTTTGCCGAGCAGCTCGGCGGTTTCGCCAAACTGTTCCGACAGGATGTCGCGCGCGCCATCCAGCGCGGCCTTGACGTCCGGCACGCCGCCCTCGGCGGTGGGGTTGCCGTTGACGTACTTGGCGGCCTCGGCCTGCGGGTCCAGCGTGGGGTCGGCCAGCAGCGCCAGCGCCAGCGGTTCCAGCCCGCATTCGCGCGCGATCTGGGCGCGGGTGCGGCGTTTGGGCTTGTAGGGCAGGTAAAGGTCTTCCAGGACCTGCTTGGTCTCCGCGCCTTCGACGGCTGCGCGCAGCTCGGGCGTCAGCTTGCCCTGTTCCTCGATCGAGGCGAGGATGGTGGCGCGGCGCTCTTCCATCTCGCGCAGATAGAGCAGGCGTTCTTCCAGATTACGCAGATGCGTGTCGTCCAGGTTGCCGGTCACTTCCTTACGGTAGCGCGCAATGAACGGCACGGTCGCGCCTTCGTCGAGCAGTTCTACGGCCGCCGCCACCTGGCGGGGTTGGACGGACAGTTCGGCCGCGATGAGCGACACGATCTTTTGCATGACGGAAGCTGGCAGAGTGGACATCAGGAAAACAGTCGGTCGAAAGCGGGGCATTTTGCCACAAGCTTGCCGCCACGCGGCGAGGCGCTTGGGAGTGGGGCTGCCTGCGTGGCCCCGGGGTGCCCGCGGGGGCGGTGGCGCCGCGCCGGGATGCCGGCCCGCCCGTATGTCAACAAGCGTGGCAACAAGCACGGCAACCGGCAGGGCGGATGTTAGAATCCAAGCATGATCGTCAAGCCACATCCGACCGCCTTTGCGGCCGCGTTCCCCGACCGCCTCGCCACTCCGGCTGTGCTCCGCGCGGCCCGCTTCCTGCCTGCGCAGGTGCGGCTTGCCGTGCTTGCCACTGGCCTGGCGGCGTTGTTCCTGCCAACGCTCGGCCAGGCGCAGGCGGCCCCTGGTGCCGCGCAGCCTCCTGCCGCTGCCGGCGCGGCGCAAACGCCGCCCCGGGATTTCGCCGCGGAGCGCAAGGCCATCAGCGACTCGCGCGCCTGGACCACCTATCGCTATGGCACGGCCGAGCACGATTGCTACAACAAGTTCTTTGTCACGCATTGCATCGACAAGGCCAAGGACGCGCAGCGTGCCGAGTTGCAGGTGCTGCGCAAGCGGGAGCTTGAGGTCGGTGACGCTGAGCGCGCATTCAAGGCGGCCGAGCGTGACCGGCAACAGGCGATCCAGCGCGCCCAGTACGAAGCGGAACAGCCCAGCCGCGACGCCAACGAGCGCGCCAGCCGCGAAAGCTACGAGCGCAAGCAGCAAGAGCAGAAACTGCGCGATGCGCAGCATGAGGCCGATGCGCCGCAGCGCGCCGCCAATGCCCAGGCCTACGACAAGAAGCAGGCCGACTTCGATGCCCGCGTCAAGGCCGCCCAGGAGCAGGGCGCGCAGCAAGCCAAGCAGCGGCAGGAAAATGTCAAGGCTTACGAGCAAAAGCAGCGTGACGCCGAGCAACGGCAGAAAGACGTCGACGAGCGTCGTGCCAAGGCCAAGGAGCAGCAGGGTCAGGCGTCCGCGCCACGTCCCTTCGGTTTCTGAGCGGCTAAGCGCCGCGCCCACAGCCGGGGGCAATACCGGCGACAATAGCCGGTGCCAGACGTCGGCGCGATGCATCTGGCCGCGCCCACGTCATTTGCCGTACCGGCCCGCCGGCGCCCAGCGCCGGCTTTGAGCGGGGGAGCCCATGGACCGCAACCTGAATACCTTATCGCGACAGATCATGGAGTTGCAGATCGAGCATCGCGATCTCGATTACCTGATCGACCGCATGGCGGCTGATGCCGCGCACGATGAGCTGCAACTGCGCCGACTGAAAAAGCGCCGTCTCAAGCTCAAGGACGCGATTACCTTGCTACAGCTTCAGCTCGAGCCGGACGTGCCCGCCTGATTCCCCGATTCCCCTTGCCCCGGGCCGCTCTTGAAGTGGCTCGCCAAAAAGCCTCGCCTTGCCCGACTCCGAAGACCTGCCCGCCGCCAACGTAACGTCAGATCCGTCTGATCAAGCCGCTACGCCCGACACGCCTGACTCGCCCGAAGCACCGGCGGCCAGCGCTGCCGGGCCGTCCGGTACGGCGGCTTCGCACGCCGCTCAACTGGCCACTATCTTTGCCGAGACCGGGACACTGGCCACCGGCATCGAAGGCTATCGCCCGCGCGCGGCGCAAGAGCAGATGGCTGCCGCCGTGGCCGGGGCGATCGAGCGCGCAGACACGGTCATCGTCGAGGCCGGCACGGGCACGGGCAAGACCTTCGCCTACCTGGTTCCGGCCATGCTGTGGGGCGGCAAGGTGATCCTCTCCACCGGCACCAAGAACCTGCAGGACCAGCTTTTCCTTCGCGATATCCCCACGGTGCGTAAAGCGCTCAACGTGCCGGTGTCGGTGGCGCTGCTAAAGGGGCGGGCCAACTACCTCTGCCATTACCACCTGGAGCGGGCCGAGATCCAGGGCCGCCTGGCTTCGCGCCAGGATGCCGCCTGGCTGCGCGAGATCGCCCGCTTTGCCAAGGTCACGTCGTCGGGCGACAAGGGCGAGCTGGCCTCGGTGCCGGAAAACGCGCCGGTCTGGCAGCTGGTTACCTCGACCCGCGACAACTGCATGGGCACGGAGTGCCCGAGCTACAAAGAGTGCTTTGTGATGCGCGCCCGCAAGGAAGCACAGCAGGCGGACATCGTGGTAGTCAACCACCACCTGTTCTTTGCCGACGTGGTGCTGCGTGACACGGGCATGGCCGAGCTGCTGCCAGCGGCCAATACGGTGATCTTCGACGAAGCGCACCAGTTGCCCGATACGGCGACGCTATTCTTCGGCGAGAGCCTGTCCACCAGCCAGTTGCTGGAGCTGGCGCGGGACACCGTGGCCGAGGGCCTCTCGCACGCGCGGGACGCCGCCGACTGGGTGCGGATCGCGGCCCCCCTGGAGCGCGCCGCGCGGGACCTGCGCCTGGCCTTCACCCGGGACAATTCCCGCCTGGCGGTGAGCCAGATCGAGGCGGATCCCCGCATCGGCAAGCCATTCTTCGAGACGCTGGATGCGCTCGAAACCGCGCTGTCGGAATTCGTGACCCTGCTGGAAAGCCAGGCCGAACGCGCCGAGTCATTGGAGCAGTGCCATCGCCGCGCGGTGGAGCTCGACCAGCGCCTGGCCGCCTGGCGCAACGATGCCAAGGCGGTGCCACCGCCCGCCGCAGTCGAGGGCGATGAAAAGTCCCCGGCCAGCGCGGCCTTCGGGCCGGAAACCGTGCGCTGGGTCGAGGTGTTCTCCCAGACCGTACAGTTGCACCGCACGCCACTGTCGATCGCGCCGATCTTCACGCGCCAGCGCGAAGGGCACCCTCGCGCCTGGATCTTCACCTCGGCTACGCTATCCGTGAAGGGCAATTTCACGCACTATGCGGCCCAGCTTGGCCTGGACAAAGACAAGTCGCTGACGTTGCCCAGTCCGTTCGACTACGCCACCCAGGGCCTGCTCTACGTGCCGCGCGACCTGCCGGCGCCGCAGTCGCCGCAGTTCACCGACGCCGTGGTGCAGACCGCGCTGCCGCTGATCGAGGCCGCCGGCGGCCGCGCTTTCCTGTTGTGCACCACGCTGCGGGCAGTGCAACGTGCCTCCGACCTGCTTTACGAGGCCTTTGCCGAACGCGGCCTGGAACTGCCCTTGCTGGTGCAGGGCCAGGCCAGCCGTACCGAATTGCTGGATCGCTTCCGCGAGCTTGGCAATGCGGTGCTGGTGGGCAGCCAGAGCTTCTGGGAAGGCGTCGACGTGCGCGGCGAGGCACTCTCGCTGGTCATCATCGACAAGCTGCCGTTCGCCCCGCCCGACGACCCGGTGCTGGCGGCGCGCATGGAAGTACTGCAAAAGAAGGGCCTGAGCCCGTTCGCCGTGCATCAGCTGCCGCATGCCGTGATCACGCTCAAGCAGGGCGCGGGGCGGCTGATCCGCTCGGAATCCGACCGTGGCGTGCTGGTGATCTGCGATACCAGGCTGGTGGAGAAGCCCTACGGCCGCCAGATCTGGCAGAGCCTGCCGCCCTTCAAGCGCACGCGCGAGGCCGAGACGGTGGTGCACTTCCTGGAGTCGCTGCGCAATGGCGAAAGCGCGCCGGCGGCCGACGACGCCGGAGGGGAAGCCGCACCCGATTGACCGCCTGGCGCGGGCGGCGGCCAACAAACAAAAAACCCGATCTTCCGATCGGGTCAGATTGCTGACGAACCCCACATTTTTCGGAGTGTGGGGTTTTTTGTTTGCGACGGTGCTGGCGTCAGGCCAAGTC
>NZ_JBWKVH010000020.1:0-121521 GCF_059421605.1 Cupriavidus sp. GW821-FHT02F09 | reverse complement strand
TCTTCCGCATCCGCTATCAAGCGCCCACACTTATCGGTTGTTTGTTTGTTAAAGAACTGGTCGCGGTTCGCTTTGCTTACCGCGTCGCTGCGTTTGCTGCAGCGAAGGAACGAGACTATAAAGAATTATCTGCGTTTCATCAATACTTTTTTAATCTTTTCTTGCTCGGGCAAGTTTCGCTCTGCCTATTACTCACCTTCCCCACTAGCAGCCCCGCGAACTCTACCGCCCTGCCCTGAAGCTGAGCCTCCTGCCGCGAAGGGAGCGAATACTAGGTCGTTCGCGCAACGCTGGCAAGTTTTTTCCAAGATTTTTTGCCCCAAGCTTTGTCGCCGCGGGATGAAGGTCACCGCACAGCACTTGTGCAATGACGATGGGGGGCAATGACGATGGGGGCACCGACCGCCTGCGCGACGGGCTCCGGCCAGAGCCGAACGGCGCGGATCCCCGAGCCGAACATATTGTATGCAATAATAGAATGCAATTGTATGGTTTGACGCCCGCCATTCAGGCCACCGCCAGGCGGATTCATAGATCTGGAGACAACATGACATTCAGCACCCCCGGCATGACATCACAACACGTAGCCGCTCTTGAGCCGATCGAGAACTACCTGCAAGCCCACATCACCGGCAATGCGGAATACATGCGCAAGGCGTTCCACCCGGATGCCAGGATCATCTCGTTTCGCGAGGGAAAGTTGCACGCCTTGACCCTCGATGAGTTTTCCGCGCGCTTCCAGGGCCAGCCCGCGGCAGATGAAGCACAACGCAAGCGCTACATCACGCATTTCGACGTCACCGGCAACGCCGGCACTGCCAAGGTCGTGCTGGAGTATCCGGAAGTGACCTTCACGGACTACATGACGCTCCTGGAAATCGACGGCGTCTGGAAGATCGCCAACAAGACGTTCAGCGCAGCGCCGCCGAAAAAATAATCCGCCATCCGCCTTCACGCGGCGCTCCGCAGGCTTTACCCGCCGGCAACTCGCGCTAGCTGGCCAAGTAGCTCGAAACCAAACGCGTCGATCGCAGCGGGCTCTCAAGCCGGCCCGGGCTTGAACTTGGTGCGCGTCACCGGCGCCAGGCGCCTGGCCGTCATCAGGCGGCGCGTCGCGGTGGCCTCGGCTTGCGCACGCTCGGCCCGCCGCAGCGCCACCTCGATTTCGGCCCGTAAGCGCTCCCGCGCCACTTCCCCCTCCGCTAGCGCCTGCTGCGCCTCCACCCACCGCCGGCTGAGCGTGTCGCGCTCGGCCTGCAAGCGCACCCGCTCCTCCGCGCCCGCGACGGCCGCGTCTTGCGCCCTCACCTGCGCCGCGGCCATCCCGGAGCGCAACTCCCCCACCACCTGCTCTGCCTTCTGCCGCAGCGTGCGCTCCTGATCAATCTCGCGCAGCGCGCGGCGCTCGGTGGCGCTGGCCCGTTCCTGCGCCACCGCGACCTGCTCGTGGGTGCGCTCCAGGTCCGTCGAGAACTGTGCATGCATTTCGCCCAAGTGGCGCTCGAGCGCCTCGATCTGGCGCTTGCCCTCCTCTTGGCGCGCCCGCGCGGCTGCGTGGGCCTGGCGCTCGGCTTCCAGTTCCCCTTGTAGCGCCACACGCGCTTGCCGGGCGGCGCCGAGTTCAGCTTGCACGACGGCTTTCTCCTGCTCGGCCACCACCAGAGCGGCCCGCGCCTGGTCGCGTTGCGCTTCGGCCTCGCTCGCCTGGTGTCGGGCCTCCACGCGCAGCGATGCCAGTTCGCCGGCGGCAGCCTCGTTGGCGGCTTGCCAGATCGACTGCACGGCATCGGCGGCGATCTGCTTGAGTGCGTCCGGCAACTCGGGGTGGGCGATGGTCACGCGCATCTTGTCGCGCATGTCTTGCCAGAACTGCGCCAGCACCTCGGTCGGTGTGCCCATGCTGCCCTTGCGCACCAGCCCGTAGAGCTTGTTGGCGGTGGGCGTGATGCCGTAGCGGAAGAACAGCAATCCACACACCTCTCGATAGAGAGCACGTGTTTCCGGGAAGCGTTCGCGCAGTTTGACGATGTCAGCCTGCAGGATTTGCTCGTTTGCCGTGGTTTCTGGGCTAGTGGTCATGAGTTTTGGAGAGGTTCCGGCAATTTATAAATATTACTACGTAATACGTAATATTTCATGAATAAACAGGCAATCTTTAGACATAACTGTTGTTCTGTCTATAATTACGCCTAATTTGAGAACGAGACTCACGCCTCACCCATGGAATCCAGCCAACTGCCCCTCGCCACCCTGCCGGCCACCCCGATCGAGCGCTTGCGCGTGCCCGCCGAGCTATCCGGCGCCGCCGGCACCAACAGGGCGCGCGGCGGCACCCCGCAGATCTCGGCCGCGGAGGATTTGGCCGCGGTGACTGCCTGGCTGGCGCGCTATGCCGACACGCCCACTACCCTGCAAACCTATCGGCGCGAGGTAGAGCGGCTACTGCTATGGGCCGTGATGCAGCATGGCAAGCCGCTGTCGTCGCTGACCCATGAGGATTTACTGGTGTACGAACGCTTCCTGGCCGACCCGCAGCCAGCCTGGCGCTGGGTGATGGCGTCGCGCAAGAAACTAGCGCGTGGTGCGCCCGAGTGGCGGCCGTTTGCCGGGCCGCTCTCCCCAGTCAGTGCGCGGCACACCATGGTGATCCTCAATGGCTTGTTCGCCTGGCTGGTCGACGCGGGCTACCTGGCCGGCAACCCACTGTCGCTGGCGCGCAGCCGGCGCAGCCTGCCCAAGCCGCGTATTACCCGCTACCTGAGCCACGACATGTGGCAAGCGGTCAAGGACGCCACCGCTGCCATGCCGGTCGAGACCGAGCGCGACCGCCTGCACGCGGCGCGTTGCCGTTGGCTGCTGACCGTGCTGTATCTCGGTGGCTTGCGTGCAGCGGAAGTGGCCAGCACGCGCATGGGGGCGTTTTTCTGTCGGCGCGACAGCCAGGGCCTGGAGCGGTGGTGGATGGAGGTGACAGGCAAGGGCAACAAGACGCGGCTAGTGCCGGCCACCGATGAGCTAATGGCGGAGCTGGCGCGTTACCGCAACGCCCACGGTCTGCCGTCTGCGCCAAGCCCCGGCGAGGATCGCCCCATTGTGCTGCCCGTGATCGGGCGCGAGCGCGCCCTGTCGCGTGGCGCGCTGCATTTGGTGCTCAAGGAGATCTTCGGGCTGGCGGCAGAGCAGTTGCGCGCGCGCGGCCCCGAATGGGCAAGCCGTGCCGAGGTGCTGGCCGGCGCCTCGGCACACTGGCTGCGCCACACAGCCGGGTCGCATATGACGGATCGGCAGGTCGACCTGCGCTTCGTGCGGGACAATTTCGGGCACGCGTCCATCGCCACAACCAGCGCATACCTGCATGCGGAAGACGATGCGCGGCACCAGGCCACGCAGGAGCGCCACCGGCTGGGCTGGGGCACAAAGCAGGATCAATGACCATGCACATCAAGGGGTAGCTAGAATGCGCATCGCCGATGGACAAGCAAAAATGAAAAAAGCGGGCCGCGTCAAATCCTGGCATGCCGACAAGGGCTACGGCTTCATCGATATCCATGCGGACTTGAAAGACATCTTCTTTCACATCACCGCGTTGCAGCACCGTGCCGTCCAGCCCAAGGCTGGCGACCGCGTGACGTTTGAACTAGGCAAGGACAAGGACGGCCGCATGCGAGCCACCAGCGTCTCGATACTGGGCGCGCCGAAGGGGCGAAGCCAGGTGAGCCGGCCAAACCTGTTGCCTGCCTTCCTGGCGGCAGCGGCGCTGATGGCCATTGCGGGCGGCGCCCTTAGCGGATACCTGCCACGATATGCAGGCCTCGTCAGCCTTGTGATGAGTGCCGTTGCGTTCCTTGCCTACGTGCTCGACAAGAACAGCGCCAAACACGATGCTTGGCGCACGCCCGAGGCCAGGCTGCACTTCCTGGCGCTGTGCGGAGGCTGGCCGGGCGCGCTTGCCGCGCAGCACCTGCTGCGCCACAAGAATCGGAAGCAAGAGTTCCAGCTGGTTTTCTGGGGCACCGTTGCCTTGAACCTTGGCGCCCTCGTCATGTGGAAGACGTACTTGCCTGGCTGAAATAGCAAAGGGGGCTACGGCTTTTAACTTTGCCGTAACCCCCTTCGACCAGCCTTCGCCCGGCACGCGCCGGGGCAGAACCCTGATTAGCCTTCCTTCAGGAACGCCTTCAGATGGTCCGCGCGGCTGGGATGGCGCATCTTCTTCATCGCCTTGCTTTCGATCTGGCGAATCCGTTCGCGCGTCACATCGAACTGCTTGCCGACTTCTTCCAGCGTGTAGTCGGTCGACATGTCGATGCCAAAACGCATGCGCAGCACCTTGGCCTCGCGCGGCGTCAGGTCGTCGAGCATCTCGCGCACGGTGGCGCGCAGGCTAGCGTGCAACGCGGCTTCGGCGGGGGACGCGGTGTCGGAGTCGGCAATCATGTCGCCCAGGCTCGTGTCACCGTCTTCGCCAACCGGCGTTTCCATCGAAACCGGTTCCTTCGCGATCTTCATGATCGAGCGGACCTTCTCTTCGGGCATCTCCATGCGCTCGGCCAGAGCAGCGGGATCCGCAGCCTTGCCGGTGCGCTGCATGATTTCGCGCGAGATCCGGTTGAGCTTGTTGATCGTCTCGATCATGTGCACCGGCACCCGGATGGTCCGGGCCTGGTCGGCGATCGCGCGCGTCACGGCCTGGCGAACCCACCAGGTTGCATAGGTGGAGAATTTCCAGCCGCGGCGGTACTCGAACTTGTCGACCGCCTTCATCAAGCCAATGTTGCCTTCCTGGATCAGGTCCAGGAACTGCATGCCGCGGTTCACGTACTTCTTGGCGATCGAGATGACCAGGCGCAGGTTGGCCTGCGTCATCTCGTGCTTGGCCTGGCGCATCTGCCGCTCGGCTGCCAGCATCTGGCGATTCACCAGCTTCAGTTCCGACAGCGGCAGCACCACGCGGGCGTGGATGTCGATCAGCTTTTGCTGATGCGCTTCGAGGTCCGGCAAGCTGCGGGAAACGGAGTCACTGTACGAACGCGACTCGCCGGCGATCGCACGGCCCCAGGCGAGATTGGTCTCGTTGCCCGGAAAGCGTTCGATGAACTCCTCACGGGGCATGCCGCAACGCTCGACCATCAGTTGCAGGATCTGGCGCTCGACCACGCGTACTTCTTCCACCACCGTCTGCACATCGGCGCACAGGCGCTCGATGGTCTTTGCGGTAAAGCGGATCGACTTGAGCTCCTCCCGAACCGCGAGCTGTGCCACGAGGAAGCCTTCGGACTCCACGCCGTGGGCGGTGTAGGCCTTGCGCATGGCTTCGAAATGATTGGCCACGCGAGCGAAGCGGGTCAGGCAATCGTCACGCAGCTTGGCCAGGCTGGCGGTTTCGTTGGCTTGCGCGGCCGCACCTTCGTCGACGGGCTCGTCCGAGGCGCTCTCATCCTCGGCGACGACTTCGTCGCGGCTGGTGTCTTCCTCGGCTTCGGCGACTTCGCCTTCCCCTTCGATCAGGCCGTCGACGAGCTCATCGATACGCGTTTCGTCGCGGGCGACCCGCTCCGACAGCTCAAGAATCGTCGCAATGGTGGACGGGCAGGCAGCGATGGCATGCACCATGCGGTTCAGGCCGTCCTCGATGCGCTTGGCGATCTCGACTTCCTGCTTGCGGGTCAGCAGCGTTGCCGAGCTCATTTCCCGCATGTACATCCGCACCGGATCGGTGGTGCGGCCAAATTCCGAGTCAACCGTCGAGAGCGCAACTTCCGCCTCTTCATCGGCCTGGTCGTCAGATGCGGCGACCGCGCTGTCGCGCAGCAGCAGCGCTTCAGCGTCCGGCGTCTGCTCATAGATCGTCACGCCCATTTCGGCGAACGTGCTGACGATGCTCTCCATCGCCGCGGTGTCCGTGAAATTGCCCTGCAAATGGTCGCTGATGTCCGCGTGCGTCAGGTAGCCTCGCTCCCTGCCCAGCTGGATCAGCGCGCGCAGCTGCTGGCTGCGTTCCGTTGCTTCGGTTGCGGGATCAGCTTGAGTCGTGGACGCCGCACCCCTGCCGACAGGCTTTTTGCCGGTCAATGCTGTCTTTGTTTCTGCCACCGTCCGTTGTGCGCCACTCGCCATTAACTGCTGCTCCCTTGCTGAATTACTTCTTAACTGTTGCTGTTGCCCGTACGAGGGTACACCCAACGCACCTCTGGCTGTCAAAGCCGTCACAGGATGGGTACCTGTCGAGAGATGCATGGCTGACGCCACCACTACCGGGTTCTTCCAGTATGGTGGTCCGCGCTCGTTTAGGCCAAAGGGCGATATTCTACATTCGTTGGTGCGACGCAGCACGTGCTAAAAGTTTTTTACCGCATCGCCGAGGCCCTTCAACCCCTCTTAAATTTGCGTTGCCATGTCACTCCATGCTAGGCAATAGCCCTATTTTCACGCACAAACCGGGAGAATTACCCGCAATATGTGACGCAAAGATTCCATATGACCTCATCGGGCCTTGTGACCGAAAGCACCGTCAGGATTTACATACAGATTTGTTTTTTTCTTGCCAGCCAGGCTACCGGGCCCGGAAAGGCCGGCTTCTTCCCTTAATGGGGCGGGTGCCGATTTCCCCGGCCGTGCATCCGGCTTGATGTCCTCCAGCCCTTGCGCCCATGTCGCCAGCATCCGCTTGGCGATTTCCCGGAACTCCGGGTACCGGCCAGCGCACTCAGCTACCATCGGCAGCACTTTTCGAACCGCCTCGGTCACCTGCGCCGCGCACGCCGCCATGTCGGTCCGGGACAGCGACAACCGGGCCCCCCCGTATTGGGTCAACCACTGCCCGGATGCCCAGGTCCGCTTGCCGGCCAACGGCAGCCCCGGAATATCTGCCTGGTACTCGGGGTAGGCCGTCACCGTGACGATGTCGTAAACCGGCGCCAGCCGCACGTCCTCTACGGAGGTATAGACCACTGCGAAGTTTTTCAAGTGCGCGTCTGCATTGCGCAGCGCATAGTTCACGAGCAGCAGCGTAAACAGCCGCCTCGCGCTGTCCTTGCGATGCGGGGCACTGATGTAAATCGACGACAGTTTGGCCAGGTCCTCAAGGCTGCCTTGACGGGATCCAGCCCCTTGAGTGCGCAGAAATCCTCGACCGCCAGGCGGCCCCCGTTGGCCAGCCGGTCGAAACGCCGGATGGCCAGCACCTCCCCGTCCTCCGAGAGTTGTGTCTCGGGGACCTCCAGGCCCGCATGCCGCGCGACCTCCAGGCACAGGAATTCATTGACAGACAGGCCGGGCAAGTCGGCCGGACCGGTTTTCAGGATGAACTCATCGGTCCAGACCGTGGCCTTGTCCTCTGGCCTGGCAAGCAGCTTCGGCATGACGCCAGAGACCCCATCGGTAATACCGGCTTCCAGCTGCCGCAACAGGTTGTCCCGTGAGCCTGTTGCGGCAAGCAGGCTCGCCATGTCCAGGTTGGAGGCGGGGGCGTCCACCGATACGCCACGGGGCACCACCCTGACCCTGCCGATTCCGTTCGCGCCGGTCAGTGCCAACAGGCCCTGGTCGCTCACGTCGGCATGGGCGCCAAGTTTTCGGCGCACCAGGTCTTTTTTGTACCCTTCAGGCAGGTTCATCTGAAAAAAAGGCAGCAATCCGGCAGCCCATTTATATGACTCTGCCCGCGCTGGGAGCAGGAGTGAGACGAGGTTGTGCGCCTGTACGTCTGGCAGGTAGGTGAAAACGCTCGCGCGCGCCTCTTCGACCAGCGTGCCCACTGGCGTTGCATTCACGTAGACGTCCAGTACCTTAGCGCTCATCCGCCCTCCCCGTGGCTGCCTGGGGCTTGCTATGGGCATGCCTGACCCGCCGGCGGAGGTCTCCCGCAGCGGCATTGCCTGTTTCGGACTCTGCCAGCACGTCGTCAAGGGTCCTTCGGTGGCCGGCGGGCCGTGCGAGCAGCTCAAGCCCGACGGCTTCAAACAGGCTCAGCAGCTTCACGGCGCCCAGCTCCGGCAAGCCGCCGGTCTCGAACCGGCTGATCCGCGCACGCGGCACCCCGCTGGCGTCCGCGACTTCCTGTTGGGTTTTGTTGGCAAGAAGCCTGGCGTGCTTAAAGGCCTCCCCCAGTTCGGCGAGATTCATATGCCACCTATAAAACATTAAGCCTTGAAATACATCTAATGTACTGTATATGAAACAGAAGAATGGATCAAGATAATGTTCTGCAGATAGAACAATAACTGCTATTTCCCTATTAATGTTCTATATATGGAACATTAATAGGGCTGCATGGGCACGGTATTTAAGCGGTTAGACTGCATACCTGCCGAACCACCAGCCACCCATCCCTTAGCCAGAGACATGCACCTGATCGACATTGGCGTGAACTTTCACTCGTCTCAGATTGCCCCGCACACCGCCGTGATCCTGGAGCGCGCTACAGCAGCGGGCGTGGTCGGCATCCTTGCCACCGGCACCTCGCTGGAATCAAGCCGAAAGGCACGCGACCTGGCCAGCCGGCATCCCCATTTCCTCTTTGCCACGGCCGGCATCCACCCGCACACCGCCAAGGACTGGTCGCCAGCGGTCCTGCAGTCCCTCCAGGCGCTTTGGGAGAGCCCTGATGTGGTGGCAATCGGGGAATGCGGGCTGGACTACAACCGCAACTTCTCTACGCCAGCCGACCAGCGCCACGCCTTCGAGGCACAACTCGAAGCGGCGGTGCGCTGGAAGAAGCCGCTGTTCCTTCATTGCCGGGACGCCTTCGACGATTTCTACGCCATGGTCGCACCCGCCGTGCGCGCGGGCGCCCACGGCGTGGTGCACTGCTTCACCGGCGCAACCGATGAGGCAGCCGCTTTCGTAGCGCTAGGCCTGGACATCGGCATCACCGGCTGGGTCACGGATATCAAGCGCGGCCAGGCGCTGCGGGAGGCCGTGCAAGCCATCCCGCTCGAGCACCTGCACCTGGAGACGGACGCGCCCTATCTCGGCCCGAAAAACCACAAGAACCGGCGGCCTTACAACGAGCCCGCCAATCTTCCCTGGATCGCGCAAGCGGTCGCCGAGCTGAAGGGGCTGAGCATGCGCGAAGTGGCGGATCAGTGCACCCGCAACAGCCGCCGCTTGTTTGGCATTCCGGCCTGATGCGCTCCGCCCCACACCAGTCACTTCAAGCTTTGCGCCTGAACGTGCCCGCATTACACTGGAACCCGCCCATAGCCGGGCGAGTCCAAAAGACCTTCGCCCGGCCAGTCTTGTGTCTCCAACCGATCCATGATGGCTTGGGCCGACCCATCAATCGAAGAACAATCAAGAAAGGCCCACCGATGGTGACCGAAACCGGCCAGAACCTGCTCCTGCGCCCGCTGGAGCGCAGCCATCTGCATTTCGTCCACAGCCTCAACAACGACGCCAAAATCATGCGTTACTGGTTCGAGGAGCCGTACGAGACCTTCACCGAGCTGTCGCAGCTATATGACCGCCACGTGCACGACCAGCGCGAGCGCCGCTTTATCTGCGAGAACCTGGAAGGCGAGGCCGTCGGCTTGGTCGAGCTGATGGAGTTGAACCATATCCACCGGCGCGGCGAGTTCCAGATCATCGTGGCACCCGCCAGCCAGGGCCGCGGCTATGCCAGCACGGCCACGCGGCTTGCCATGGACTACGCCTTCATGGTGCTGAACCTCCACAAGCTGTTCCTGATCGTGGACGTGCAGAACGAAAAGGCGATCCACATCTACGAGAAATGCGGCTTCCAGCGTGAGGGCGAGCTGCGGGAAGAATTCTTCAGCTATGGCGCGTATCACAACGCACTGCGCATGTGCGCCTTCCAGCGCGACTACCTCGCGTCGCGACCACGGCAGCGCTGAACAACCGCTGCCGCCTCCACATCAGCCAGCCAACTCGCCCACCGCCCTCCACGCCTGATCAATGGCGGACGTCAACGACGGGCTGCCCGCGCTATCGCTATTGGCGATCACCACATTGCCAGCGCGGGCGCGCGAGCGATCCAGCACGGCCTGCGCCGCCGCTTCTTCCTCGAACAAGCTGTTGGGCATATAGCTGTAACCGTGTGCCCAACGGTTGACGGTGATGCCCCGGATGACGTCCTTGCCGGCAAAGCCGCCTGGCGCCAGCATGCGATCGAGCTGGCTGCGCACGCCCTTCTCCAGTTCGCTGAACGGCGTACCCAGCAAGAAGGCGCGCCCCGCGCGAAAGCGCTCGCGCGCCTGCATGCCGCTGTCCGGCACGGTGGGCACATAGAGCATATGCAGCACCACCGGATCTGCCGGACGCGCGCCGGCTGGCTTCTCCAGCCACAGGTCGGTGTAGGCCATGGCCGGCGCGTGGATGCGGCTGGTCTTGAGCGCCTCGAAGGCACGCCAGTTGTCCAGCGCCACCTTGGTGTAGACCACGGGCGCCTTCACGTCGGCGCGCAAAGCTTGCTTTTGCGCGTCCGGCAGGCCGGGCATGATGAACGGGATCATCATGTTGTAGCCTGCCAGCACTACATGCGCGGCTTCGACCCGGTGCAGGTTCCCATTCCAGCCGTAGGTCACGCGCGTGATGCGCTGGTCGGGCTCGATGGCGATGGCTGTGCTGTTCAGCCGCACCCTCACCCTTGCATCTTCGGCATCGAGCCGGCTGTAGTCGAAGCTGGCCGCGCCGATGGCATCGGGGCTGGCGATGCTTGCCACGCCCGGGACCAGGTTCTGCACCAGCAGCCGCGCCAGCGTGGCGTTGCCGTCGGCAAACCAGAGCTTTGACGCGGGCGACTTGCCAAGGCGCGGATTCAGGCTGGGCGGTGGCATGTTCTTGCCCGCCGGCAGGCCAATGGCCAGCGCGTCGAACACGGATACGCCGTCGGCGTCGAGCGCATAGGCATCGTTGCTGCGGCCGCGGAAAAAGCGCTGTCCATCCAGCCCCAGGCCGGCCTTCTCGCGCAGGAACGCCGCGTAGCTGGTGCGCTTCAGGTAGGCCAGCCGCTCGCTTTCGCTCATGCCGGCCAGGTAATCCGTGCCGCCGTCGGCCAGCCGCGCCAGCGCAGCGCGGTCTTGCTGGGGCAACGGCGCCTTGTCGAGGAAGGCTTTGAAGGCGGCGGCATCCACAGGCTGCGTGCCTATCCCCTGTGCGGCTATCCCCTGCGCAGCTATCCCATTACGGCCATCGATCAGCCCCGCAAACGGATCGCCGGCAAGCAACTGGTCCCGGCCGAAATGCTCCTGGTCGAAGAACACCGAGCGGCCCATGCCCAGTTCGCGGTAAGGGTCGCGTTCGGCGGCTTGATGGCGCTTTGCGTCTACACCGAGGCCGGCCAGCAGCGTGGCCACCGCGCGGCTGTCCAGCGCGGTCGATGGCATCTCGGCGCTGCCGCCGTACGTCACCAGTTTCTGCCCGCGCACGGTGAACTCGTTGCGCTTGGCGTGCCCGCCGAAATCGTCGTGGTTGTCCAGGATCAGGATGCGCTTGCCGGCGCCAAAGCGGCGCTGGTAGAACCACGCTGCTGCCAGCCCGCTGAGTCCGCCACCCACCACCACCAGGTCGTAGACTTCGCGCGCCATGACGGCGGGATACTTGGCGCCCTCACGCGCCAGGCTGTGCGCGAGCGTATAGGTGCCCGCATGGTTGCCGCGCAGCCCGGTCAGCGCGGGCGGGTAGCCGGCACCGCGTTCGGCGGCCTGCAAAAGCTGGGACGGCGCCAGCCCCGCGGCAATGGTGAGCGCGGCGCCGTTAAGGAAATCTCTGCGCGTGATGGTCATGGCAATAGGATTCGCTTGAAGTAGGTGGCGCGCGGGCTCAACGGGATTCGGCGGTGTCGCGCTGGCGCCCGAGCGCGGCGCGGCGGGCGGCGACAGCCGCTTCCTTGACCGGGCTGGCCTGGTTGCCCCAGCCTGTGCGGATAAAGGTCAGCACATTCGCCAGTTCCTGGTTGTCCAGCGTCCAGCCATAGCCGGGCATGTGGTAATCGGTGGCCGCGGTGCCCACGTGCGCTGTCACGGCGCCATCGAGCAGCAGGTTGGCCAGCGAGGACGGATCGGGATCCACCACGGTGGGATTGCCCGCCAGCGGTGGGAAAACGCGGGCAAAGCCCTTGCCGTTGGCACCGTGGCAAGGCATGCAGAACTCGGCGTACTGGCGCGCGCCGGTAGCATCGAAACGGCCCTGCGCAAGCGTGTCGGTGGTATTGGCGTCATAGGCATACGGCGTTTCATCGCTGCGCGCGCCGGGCACGGACTTGAGGTACACCGCAACGGCGTCCAGGTCCGGGCGCGTCATGAACTGCGTGGACGACGCAATCACCTCGGACATCGGCCCGAAGGAAGTCGCATGCGCATTGCGGCCGGTATGCAGGTATTCGGCAATGTCCTCGCGCGACCAGCTGCCCAGCCCGGTGCGCGGATCGCCGCGCAGGTTGGTGGAGGCCCAGCCTTCCACACTGGCGCCGGCCAGGAAGTGCCGGCTGCGCTCGTCCAGTCCCTTCTCGGCCATCAGCATGCCGCGCGGCGTGTGGCATGCGCCGCAGTGGGCCACCGCCTGGACCAGATAAGCCCCGCGATTCCACGCGACGCTCTGACCCGCATTGGCAGGAACCGGGCCAGACTCCAGGAACAGCCAGTTCCAGACGCGCAGCAGCCAGCGCATGCCAAACGGCCAGCGCATCTCGGGCTCGGCGGTTTGTTGCCGCACGGCTTTCACTTCGGTGCGCAGATAAGCGTATAGCGCCTGCACATCCGGCTCGGCGAGCTTGGCGTAGGACGGGTAAGGCATGGCTGGATACAGCCGCTTGCCATGCCTGGCCACGCCCTCGCGCAGCGCGCGGTCGAATTCCTCGAACGAGTAAGCGCCAATGCCACTGTCCACGTCCGGCGTGATGTTGGTCGAGTAGACGGTGCCAACGCCGGTCTTCAACGGCAAGCCGCCGGCAAACGGCGCGCCACCGGCGCTGGTGTGGCAGGCCGCGCAATTGGCAACCTTGGCCAGGTAGCGGCCGCGCTCGATCTGCGCGGCACCGGGGGCGTCAGCTGCCGCCGCGAAGCATGGCGCCAGCAATAGGACAGCAAAGGCAACGGTAGCGGAAAACCGCCTTGTGGCAAGGCTCATGGGGCTGATTATCGTTTTAAGCGCCGCGATGGCATTCAGTACGGCGAGCGTGCACAGCCCGCACGCGGCGGGCTGTACTTCGTGGTTGCGGGCCTGGATGGCCCCTTGGGCATGGGAGGAATTGGCGGGCTCGCGGCTCAGGCGTGGGTCACCGCCCAGTGCGCCAGCGACACGAGCAGCAGCACCAGCCCCGCCGCCAGCGCCACCCCCGTCAGGATCAACGGCACTGGCCGCACGGCCTGCAGGTCGCGCATATGTTCCTGGCCCTTGCGCAGGCCAAAGAATCCCCACAACACCGTCAGCACCAATCTCAAGGGGTTCATTTCGCTCTTCCTTACATGCTTGCCAACCGCCGCGTGACCTTGCGGCGCTTTGGCTTTTGGTAGTTACGGGGGATTATGGCGTCGGCTGGCAAGGAATAACAGAATCAGATCTGCGATAATTTTGCGTATCAGTTTGAGCGCCTGAGACTGCGCTCATCGCTACGCCACGGCAACGCCCCCTGCCCCCATGAAGCGCTATGAAGAACTGGCGGAAACGCTGGCCAAGGACATCCGCAACGGTAACCTGCCGCCCGGCACCAAGATGCCGTCGATCCGCAAGACCGTGACCCAGTTCGGCGTGAGCCCCGCCACCGCGTTCCAGGCTTACTACCGGCTGGAGGAGCGTGGCTTGGTGCGGGCACGCGAGCGCTCCGGCTACTACGTGACCGGCCAGGTCGGCCGGCCGCTGCCGCAACCGGCTGTGCGGCCCTCGCACCAGGTCTCGACCGACGTTGATATTTCCAAGCTGGTTTTCTCTGTGCTGGACGCGGCGCGCGATCCCCAGCTCATCCAGCTTGGTTCGGCCTTCCCTTCGCCCGAGCTGTACCCCTGGGAGCGGCTGGGCAAATCGCTGGCCCGGGCTGGGCGCGAGCTCGATCCCTGGTATTCCGTCAACGACATGCCCGCCGGGCACCTCGCCCTGCGCCAGCAGATCGGCCTGCGCTACCTCGGCGCGGGCGCGCCGCAGCCCACCGACGAGATCATCGTCACCAACGGTGCGCTGGAAGCGCTGAATCTGTGCCTGATGGCGGTGACCCAGCCCGGCGACGTGGTGGCGATCGAGTCCCCCGGCTTCTATGCCGCGCTGCAGGCGCTGGAGCGGCTGCGCCTGCGGGCAGTGGAGATCCCGGTGGATCCGCGCGAAGGCATCGACCTGGACGCACTGGATGCCGCGCTCCAGCGCCATCCGATCAAGGCCTGCTGGTTCATGACGCAGTTCCAGAATCCAATGGGCGCGAGCATGTCCGAAGCCAGGAAGCAGGCGCTGGTAGCCTTGCTGGCGCGCCACCACGTACCGCTGATCGAGGATGACGTCTATGGCGAGCTGTATTTCGGCAATCGCTGCCCTCTGCCCGCCAAGGCCTTCGACCAGGAAGGGCTGGTCATGCACTGCAGCTCGTTTTCCAAGACGCTGGCGCCCGGATTCCGGGTGGGCTGGGTGGCCCCCGGGCGGTATGGCGAGGCAATCAAGCGGCTGCGGCTGATGACCACGCTGTCGGCGGGCGTGCCCACGCAGGTGGCGCTGGCCGAGTACCTGCAGAACGGCGGCTACGACAAGCACCTGCGGCGCCTGCGCCATCTGCTGGAGATGCAGCAGGGCCAGCTGATCGCGGCCATCGGCCGGCACTTCCCGGAGAACGTGCGGGTCTCGCAGCCCGCCGGCGGGTACTTCCTGTGGGTGGAGTTTGCGGCCGGATTCGATGCGCTGGCGCTGCATCGCGCGGCGCTGGAACATGGCATCGGCATTGCGCCTGGCCCGATCTTTTCAGCGCGCCAAGGCTATCGCAACTGCATCCGGCTGAACTATGGCCACCTGTGGAGCGATGCCGTGGAAGCCGCCGTGGCCAAGCTGGGCGAGCTGGCGAAGGCGCAATTGCAATAGGGCGCGTCAGGCTACCGTCCCGCCCCGGGCATGCCTGCCCAGATACCATTCGCCCAGCTCGAAGCCGGCCTGCACCAGCAGCGCAAGCACCGCGGCCGGGATGGCGCCAGCCATCAGCAGCACATGGTCGTTCAGCGCCAGCCCGGTGGCGATGCGCTCGCCATAGCCGCCGGCACCGACAAAGGCGGCAATGGTGGCGGTGCCCACGCTGATGATGGCGGCGGTCTTGATGCCGGCCAGCAGCACCGGCATCGACAGCGGCAGCTCCACATAGCGCAGCACCTGGCCGGGCGTGAAGCCCAGGGCGCGCGCTGCCTCGCGCATGCCGGCTGGCACCTGCTGCAAGCCGGTCAGCGTGTTGCGCACGATGGGCAGCAGTGCATAGAGGAACAGCGCCACCATCGCCGGCCAGACGCCGATGCGCCCCAGCAGCGGGATCAGCATCGCCAGCAGGGCCAGCGACGGCACGGTCTGCAGCACGCTCACCGTGGCCATCAGCACTTGCCCCAGCCGCTGCCGGCGCGCGGCGACGATGCCAAGCGGCACGCCCAGCAAGCTGGCCGCGCCAACCGCGCCCAGCACCAGGGCCAGGTGGCGGCAGGTCAGCCGCAAGGTATCGCGCCCGAACAAGGTGCCAGCAAGGCCCGCCCGCGCGCTTGCCGTTGCATCCGCCACGCTGGCGTTGCCATGCGCCAGGAAGGCCCGCGCCACGGCGGCAAAGGATTGCCCATCCAGTTCCGCTGCGGCATTCATGGCGATCATGTCCGCCGCGCTCACCTTGCCGGCCAGCCCCGTCAATGCCCGCCACGCGGCCGGGAAGCGCTGTGGCAGGTCCAGGCGGTACAGCACCACGGCGTCATAGCGGGGAAAGTAGTGGCGGTCGTCCGTCAGCACGCGCAGGCCGTATTTGCGGATCTTCGCATCGGTGGAGTAGATATCGATGGCGTCGACCTGCCCGTTGGCCAGGGCTTCGTAGGCCACGCCGTGGTCCAGCCCCAGGGGCCGCTGGGGCAAGCCGTAGCGCTGCGCCAGCCCGGGCCAGCCGTCCGCCCGGCCCAGGAATTCATGCGACAGCCCGAGGCGCAGTTGCGGTTGCGCGGCCAGGTCGCCGAGCGCCGCCAGCCCGAGTTGCCGGGCCTTGTGCTCCTCCATGGCAAGCGCATAGGTGTTCTCGAAGCCAAGCGGAATCCCTGCCGCCAGGCCCAGCGGCGCCAGCGCCTGGTTGATCTGCGCCAGGCTGGCGCCGGCGGGCAACTTGAGGATTTCACTGGAAACGGTGCCGGTGTAATCGGGATAGAGGTCGATGCTGCCGGCCTTGAGTGCCTCGAACACGATCGCCGTATTACCAAGGCCGGGCGTGTGCTGCGCACTGGCTTGGGCCGCGGCGGTCTGGGTGAGCACCTCCCCGAGGATGTAGGACTCGGTAAAGCGCTTGGAGCCGACCCGCAGGGTATCGGCGCAGGCCGTGCCGGCTGTGGCCAGCAGCGACAAACCGGCCAACGCCCAGCACAGGAGCAAGGCCAGCCAAGGCTCGGTACGGCGGGGGATTCCGGGTTGCAAGGTCAAATGAAGCGTTCTCCTGAGCATGGTGCGTGGCACGCGGACTGCTGGGCCGGTTCATCACATGATACGTGCATGGCCGCGACGGCGACGCCGGCGCGCACCCACTTTGTGCCGCATGAGCACATACGAAAATAGTATTTGCAATCCGAATGCTAGCGGGGCGAGAATCCACAAAACACATACATAGCATCAGCAACTCGGGCCCCCATGGAAATCCGGCAACTGGAAGCCTTCGCGGCAGTCATGACCAGCGGCAGCGTGACCGCCGCCGGGCGCCTGCTGGGGCGCTCCCAGCCGGCCATCACGCGCCTGATCCAGGAGCTGGAAAGCGAGATCGGCTTTGCCCTGTTCGCCCGCAGCGGGCCGCGCGTCAGCCCGACCGAGCGCGGCTTCCTGCTGTACGAGGACGTGGAGCACGCGCTGGTTGGCCTGCAGCAGATCCGCGCCCGCGCCGCCGAAATCGCCCGCGAGGAAAACCGCTCGCTGCAGATCGCGGCCACGCCGGCCCTGGCGGCTGGGTTATTGCCCCTGGCCCTGGCCGGCCACCAGCCGGACCATGCGACGGCCGGGGCGGCCCACGCCAGCCACATCCATATCAATAGCGCCTCCCCCGAAAAAGTCGTGCATTCGGTGCTGACCAGCGCGGCCGAGATCGGCCTGACCAGCCTGCCGCTGGAGCATCGCGGCGTCACCGTGCACTGGATCGGACAAGCTGCCTGCGTGGCTGCGGTGCGTGCCGACGATCCCCTGGCGGCGCTGGCTACGATTCCGCTGTCCGCCTGCAGCGGCCGGCGCATCGTCACCATGCAGAATCCCTACCGGCTGCGCCGCCGCCTGGACGAGGCGTTTGCCCGCGCCGGGGTGGAGCCGGCCGCGCTGATCGACACCAACTCCTCGCTCAATGCGCTCACCGCCGTGCGCGCCGGGCTGGGCATTGCCGTGCTGGAGCCAGTGACCGCGCGCGGCGTGCCGCTGGCCGATATCGTGGTGCGCCCCATCGATGCCGACATTCCCTTTTACTTTGGCGTGATCACCCCGCAGGCCAGGCCGGCCAGCGCGGCGGTGCTGGCGCTGATCGACACGCTGGCCGACGCGGCCCGCGCACTGCTGCCAGATTTCGCCCAACGCGGCCCGGAACAGCACGGCGCGCTGCTGCAAGCGCTGTATGGCGACGCCACCGCCACCGAGCCGGCCGCCGGCACGCCCTACGACACGGAACACACCGACCTATGAACTCGCCCGCTGACACCTTCCCGGCCGCCGCCGCCAACGCCGCCGGCCTTGCCGCCCTGGAAGCGCGCCTGCGCCAGGACCTGTCCTGGCTGGAACTCCCGGCCAAAAGCTGGACCGTGGCGCGCACGCATGACGGCGAGCCAGTGCTGGACGTTGCCGTGATCGGCGGCGGCATGGCCGGCATGGCCGCGGCGGCTACGCTCAAGCACCTGGGCATCAACGCGCGCATCTTCGATCGTTCGCCGGAAGGCTTCGAAGGCCCTTGGGCCACCACCGCGCGCATGGAAACGCTGCGCTCGCCCAAGCAACTCACCGGCCCCGCGCTCGGCCTGCCCGCCCTGACGTTCCGCGCCTGGTTCGAGGCGCAGTTCGGCACCAACGCCTGGGAAGCGCTGGACAAGATCCCGCGCCTGCAATGGATGGATTACCTGTGCTGGTACCGCCGGGTGCTGGACCTGGATGTGCGCAACGAACATGTGGTCGAGCGTGTGGTGCCCCGCCCCGATGGCCTGGTGGCACTGGAAATCCGCTCGCCCGCCGGCGCGCTCAGCGTGCTGGCACGCCGCGTGGTGCTGGCCACCGGCCGCGACGGCCTGGGCGGCGCGCATGTGCCGCCCTTCGCGCAAGACCTGCCGCGCTCGCGCTGGGCGCACTCGAGCGATGTGTTCGACTACAACACCTTGCGTGGCAAGCGCGTGGGCGTGATCGGCGCCGGCGCGTCGGCCATGGACAGTGCCGCCACCGCGCTGGAAGCGGGCGCGGCCAGCGTGGACCTGCTGATCCGGCGCGCCGACATCCCGCGCGTCAACAAGGGCAAGGGCGCGGGCAACCCCGGCCTCACGCACGGCCACCCGAGCCTGCCGGACGACTGGAAATGGCGCATCCGCCACTACATCAACGCGCAGCAGGTGCCACCGCCGCGCGGCAGCACGCTGCGCGTCTCCCGGCACGAGAACGCGCGCTTCAACCTCGCCTGCCCCATCGAGCGCATCGAACAGGCCGGCGACGCGCTGCTGGTGCATACGCCCAAGGGCGCGTTCGAGCTGGATTTCCTGATCTTCTCCACGGGCTTTCGCATCGCGCTGGAAACGCGCGAGGAGTTCGGTGCCTTCGCCCGCCATATCCGCTATTGGCGTGACCGCTACACGCCGGCCGCGGGCCAGGAAGACCAGGAGCTGACGGACTCGCCGGACCTTGGCCCGGCCTTCGAATTCCTGGAGAAGACGACGCACGCATGCCCCGGCCTGTCGCGCATCCACTGCTTCTGCTATCCGGCGGCGCTGACGCACGGCACGGTATCGGGCGACATCCCCGCCATCAGCGACGGCGCCAGGCGCCTCGGCCAAGGCATCGCCGCGCTGCTCTACCAGGAAGACGTGGCGCTGCACTACGCCAATATGGAAGCGTTCGACGAGCCCGAGGTGTTCGGCGATGAGTGGGTCCCCGCCGGGCCACCCCCGGCGCTGCCCAGCGACGCGGCGAACGCATCATGAGCCGCTGGCCGATCCGATGGCTGGCCAGGCGGCTGGCGCAATCGCTGCTGGTAGTGCTGGCGATGACGGTGATCGTGTTCGCCGGCCTGCACGCGATCGGCAACCCGGTCGATATCCTGATCGGCCAGGACGTGGACCAGGTCGAGCGCGCGCGCATCATTGCCAGGCTAGGGCTGGACCAGCCACTCTGGCGCCAGTATCTCGCCTTCCTGCAAGGTGCCCTGCACGGCAACCTGGGCAACAGCTTTGTCTATAACGTGCCCGCCATCGAGCTGATCCTGCAGCGGCTGCCCGCCACGCTGGAGCTTGCCGTGGCGGCGCTGCTGCTGGCGGTGCTGGTGGGCGTGCCCTGCGGCCTCTTTGCCGGGCTGTATCCGGAGCATCCGGTGTCGCGCTTGCTGATGACCGGCAGCATCGTCGGCTTCTCGCTGCCGACCTTCTGGGTCGGGCTGATGCTGATCATGGCCTTCAGCGTGCGGCTGGGCTGGCTGCCCTCGGGCGGGCGCGGCGCCACCGCCGAGTGGCTGGGCGTGCCGTGGTCGTGGCTGACCACCGACGGCCTGCGCCACCTGATCCTGCCGGCCATCAACCTGTCGCTGTTCAAGGTGTCGCTGGTGCTGCGGCTGACCCGCGCCGGCGTGCGCGAGGTGCTGCCGCAGGACTGGGTCAAGTTCGCGCGCGCCAAGGGCTTGTCGCCGATCCGCGTGGTGCTGGGCCATGTGCTGCGCAACACGATGATTCCGCTGGTCACCGTGCTGGGGCTGGAGTTCGGCTCGACCATCGCATTTGCCGTGGTGACCGAGAGCATCTTCGCCTGGCCCGGCGCCGGCAAACTGATCCTCGACAGCATCAACGCGCTCGACCGCCCGGTGATCGTTTCCTACCTGATCGTGGTGGTGTGCCTGTTTGTCACGCTGAACCTGATCGTGGACATTCTCTACAAGCTGCTCGACCCGCGCGTGCGGCTGGAGGCCGCCACATGAGCGCCATCGACAACCCCGCCACAGCCGCTCCGGCGGCGCCCCAGGCGCTGCGCCGCGAATCGCCGTGGCGCCGCATGGCGGCGGATTTCTTCGCCTCGCGCACCGCCGTGTTTGGCCTGGTGCTGTTGGGGACCCTGGTGCTGGCCGCGGTCTTCGCCCCGCTGGTCACCCCGCAGAATCCGTATGACCTGCTCCAGCTCGACGTCATGGACGCGCGCCTCGCGCCCGGCACGCCGAGCGGCACCGGCACCTACAGCTACTGGCTCGGCACCGACGGCCAGGGGCGCGACATCTTCTCGGGCATCCTCTACGGCCTGCGCATCAGCCTGAGCGTGGGCGTGGGGTCAGCGCTGATCGCCGGCGTCATTGGCACCCTGCTCGGCCTGCTGGCCGCCTATGCCGGCGGCCGCGTGGACAGCATGATCATGCGCACCGTGGACCTGCTGCTGTCGTTCCCGTCGATCCTGGTCGCGATGATGATCCTGGCCTTCCTCGGCAAGGGCGTGACCAATGTGGTGCTCACGCTCGTGATCCTGGAGTGGGCCTACTACGCCCGCGCCGCGCGCGGCCAGGCGCTGGTGGAAAGCCGGCGCGAGTACGTGGAGGCGGCGCGCGGCCAGGGCATTTCCAACTGGCGCATCGTGGTGGGCCATATCTTGCCGAACTGCCTGCCGCCGCTGATCGTGATTGCCTCGCTGCAGGTGGCACGTGCCATCACGCTGGAGGCCACGCTGTCGTTCCTTGGCCTGGGCGTGCCGGTGACCGAGCCCTCGCTGGGCCTGCTGATTGCCAACGGCTACCAGTTCATGCTGTCCGACGAGTACTGGATCAGCTTCTTCCCCGGCATCGCGCTGCTGGTCACGGTGGTGGCCATCAACCTGGTGGGCGACCGCCTGCGCGACGTGCTCAACCCGAGGTTGCAGAAATGACGGCGCCGGACATCAACAACGCCGTGCCGACGCTGGAGGTCCGCCACCTGCGCACGTACTTCGAAACCCGCGCCGGCGTGCTGCCGGCAGTCGACGACGTCTCCTTCACGGTGCCGCGCGGGCGCATTCTCGGGCTGGTGGGCGAATCCGGCTCCGGCAAATCGGTCACGGGGTTTTCCATCATGGGCCTGGTGGATCCGCCGGGACGCGTTATCGGCGGCGAGATCCTGTTCCAGGGACGCGAGCTGACCGGCATGCGGCCTGCGGAACTGCGCCAGTTGCAGGGCAACCGCATCGCGATGATCTTCCAGGATCCGATGATGACACTCAACCCGGTGATGCGGGTGGACGCCCAGATGATCGAGGCGGTGCGCGCGCATAGCCCGGCGAGCCACAAGCAGGCGCGCGAACTGGCGCGCGACACGCTGGGCATGATGGGCATCCCCAGCCCGGAGGAGCGCCTGCGCGCCTATCCGCACCAGCTCTCCGGCGGCATGCGCCAGCGCGTGGCGATTGCCATCGCCATGCTGCACCGGCCCGACCTGATCATTGCCGACGAGCCCACCACCGCGCTGGACGTCACCATCCAGGCGCAGATCCTGTCCGAGGTGCAGAAGCTGGCGCGCCAGCATGGCACCGCGCTGATCTGGATCACGCACGACCTGTCCGTGGTGGCCGGGCTGGCCGATGAGGTCGCCGTGATGTACGCCGGGCGCATCGTCGAGCAAGGGCCGGTCGATGCCGTGCTGGACCATCCACTGCACCCCTACACCGCCGGCCTGATCGGCAGCTTGCCCAGCCTGAACAAGCGCGGCCAGCGG
The DNA here is from genome assembly GCF_059421605.1 of Cupriavidus sp. GW821-FHT02F09. NCBI lineage: Bacteria > Pseudomonadati > Pseudomonadota > Betaproteobacteria > Burkholderiales > Burkholderiaceae > Cupriavidus > Cupriavidus sp. GW821-FHT02F09. The sequence continues at coordinate 99,487 of NZ_JBWKVH010000020.1, read as the reverse complement.
CTGCGCCAGATTCCCGGCATGACGCCCAACCTGCTGACGATGCCGCCCGGCTGCGCCTTCGCGGCGCGCTGCCCGCGCGTCTCCGAGGCGTGCGCGCAGGCGCCCGCCATCACCTCGCCGCGGGCCCTGCGCCAGGTGCGCTGCTTCCATCCGGGCCAACCGGCCATTGCCGCGGAGTTCGCATGAAGCCGACTGAACACGCTGCCGGCGAGCAGCCGCAATCGCCCGCCCTGATCGATGCCCGCGATCTCGCCAAGCGCTTTGGCGAGCAGCATCCCGGCCGCATTGGCCGCGCGCTGCAGCGCATGGGCTGGTCGGTGCCCGCGCCGGTCACGCACGCCGTGGACGGTGTGGACCTGCAGATCCGCCGTGGCGAAGTGGTCGGCCTGGTCGGCGAATCCGGCTGCGGCAAGTCCACGCTTGGCCGCATGGTGGCCGGCCTGCTGCAACCCTCGGCGGGGGAAATCCGGGTGGACGGCCAGAGCATCGAGGGCCTGGACGCCAGCGCCCGCCGCGCACTGCGGCTTAAGATCCAGATGGTGTTCCAGGATCCGTACGCCAGCCTCAACCCGCGCCTGCGCGTGGACCGCATCGTCGGAGAAGGCGCGCGCCTGCACGGCCTGGTGGATGCGGCCGGCTTCGACGACTATGTCAGTGCCCAACTGGAGCGCGCCGGGCTGGACCCGGCCCTGCGCCAGCGCTACCCGCATCAGTTCAGCGGCGGGCAGCGCCAGCGCATCGGCATTGCACGCGCGCTGGCGGTGCAGCCGGAACTGCTGGTGTGCGACGAAGCGGTGGCCGCGCTGGACGTGTCGATCCAGGCGCAGGTGCTCAACCTGTTCATGGACCTGCGCGAACAGCTTGGCCTGACCTATCTCTTTATCAGCCATGACCTTGGCGTGGTCGAGCATGTATCGGACCGCGTGGTCATCATGTACCTGGGCCGCGTGGTGGAAAGCGCGCCGACGGAAGAAATCTTCCGGCAGCCCAACCACCCGTACACACAGGCGCTGCTGGCGGAAATCCCGCGCCTGGACTCGCGCCACAAGACCTTCACCGCCATCAAAGGCGAGATCCCCAGCCCGCTGGCGCCGCCACCGGGCTGCCACTTCCATCCGCGCTGCCCGCATGCCATGGCGCGCTGCCGGACCGAGGTGCCGCGCCTGCGCGGCATCGCCGTGAACCATCTCAGCGCCTGCCACCTGAACGAGGCTGGCTAACGGTTGGCCATCCGTTGGCTAACTGTTGGCCAATGTGCGCCACACCTATCAACCCTTCTCACGCCCCGAGGAAACCTGCTCATGAAACGCCTGCTGTCCCTCTCGATCAGCGCCGCCGTTGCCGCCATGCTCTGCGCCGGCGCGGCCTCCGCGCAGTCCCTGTCGATCGCTTTTGCCGATCCGCTTTCGTCGCTGGACCCGCAGCTCAACAACCATGCCGGCGACCGCTCCGTCGACCTGCATTTCTGGGACCTGCTGATCGAGAACAAGGACAACAAGCTGCAGCCGGGGCTGGCCCTGTCGTGGAAAGCGCTGGACGACAAGACCTGGGAGTTCAAGCTGCGCCGCGATGTGAAGTGGCAGGACGGCAAGCCCTTCGGCGCGGAGGACGTGATCTTCTCCTACCAGCGCGCGCGCAATGTGCCGGGCAGCGTGGCGTCGTACGCGGGCTACCTGCGCACCATCGAGTCGATGAATGCCAAGGATCCGTACACCCTGGTCATCAAGACCAATATCCCGAACCCGGATCTGCCCCTGAACCTGGCCTCGATCCACATCGTCAGCAAGCACGTCGGCGAAAAGTCCAGCACCGAGGACTACAACAGCGGCCGCGCCGTGGTCGGCACCGGCCCGTACAAGTTCATCTCCTATACGCCGGGCGATCGCGTGATGATGGCGCGCAATGATGGCTACTGGGGCGGCAAGCCGGCCTGGCAGCAGGTCAGCTACCGCTACATCAACAACGGGCCGGCGCGCACCGCCGCGCTGTTGTCCGGCGACGTCGATGTGATCGACAAAGTCTCGGTGTCGGACCTGGCCAAGCTCAAGCAATCGCCCAACATCAGCGTGTTTCCCTATGCCGGCCTGCGCGTGATGCTGCTGCAGCCGAGCTTCAAGCCCGGCCCCAATCCGTACATCACTGACAACGCCGGCAAGCCGCTGGACAAGAACCCGCTGCTGGATGTACGTGTGCGCCGCGCCCTATCGCTCGCCATCAACCGGCAGGCGGTGGTGGGCCGCATCCTGCAGAACACCGCCAGCGTGGCCAACCAGTGGATGCCGAAAAACACCTTCGGCTACAACCCGGAGGTCAAGGACATCCCCTTTGATCCGGAGCAGGCCAAGAAGCTGCTGGCCGAGGCCGGGTTCAAGGATGGTTTCAAGCTGACCATCCACGCGCCCAACGACCGCTACCCGCAAGGCCCGGAGACCGCGCAGGCGGTTGCCCAGTTCTGGACTCGCATCGGCGTCAAGACCCAGGTGGAAGTGGTGCCCTGGTCGGTCTACTCCGGCCGCGCCAACAAGAACGAGTACGCGCTCAGCATGCTGGCCTGGGGCAACGGCACCGGCGAGGCCAGCTATGCGCTGGTCAACGTGCTGGCCACCGTGGATGCCAAGAAGGGCCTGGGCGCCTCCAACTGGGGCCACTACAGCAACCCGGCCGTGGACAAGGCCCTGGATGAATCCACCGCCGAGTTCGATGTGCCCAAGCGCGAGGCCATCCTGCGCCGCTCGGTCAAGTTGGTGTCGGACGATGTGGGCGTGCTGCCGCTCTACCACTACCAGAACATCTGGGCCGCCAGGAAGGGCCTGAAGGTGGCGCCGATGACCAGCGACCGCACCGCGGCGATGATGGTCACGCGCGACGGCAAGTAAGGCGGGCGAACATGGCACAGCTTCATATCACCCCAGCCGACGACCTGATCGACGTCGCGCGGCGGATTTCCGTGTCGGGACTACGTCCCGGTGAAACCATTGCCATCGCCACGCGCACGCTGCGCGGCCGGGAGCTTGCCTGGGCCAGCGAAGCCACGTTCGCGGCGGACGCCGCCGGCACCGTGGACCTGGAGCGCGACGCGCCGCTGTCGGGCAGCTACACGGGCGTGAGCCCCATGGGCTTGCTGTGGTCCCAGCGCCCGGTCGATAGCGACAGCCGCGAGCAGTTCCATGCTGACGCCACCCGGCCGCTCGTGACCGAGATCACGGTTCGGGCCGATGGCGCGCAAGCACACGGCGAACTGGTGCAGCGCCTGGCGGCTGCCGGCGTGACCCGCCGGGAAGTGCGCGAGGACGGGCTGGTCGGCACGCTTTACCTGCCCGCGGGCCCCGGCCCGCATCCGGCGGTGATGGTGCTCAACGGCTCTGGCGGCGGCATCAACGAACCGCGCGCCGCGCTCTACGCCTCGCGCGGGTATGCCGCGCTGGCATTGGCATACTTCAAGGCGCCGGGGCTATCGGACTACATCTCCAACACGCCGCTGGAATACTTCGAGCGCGGCCTGCACTGGATCCGCGAGCACGTCCGGCCTGCGCGCGACTTCATCGCGCTGTCGGGCCAGTCGCGCGGCGGTGAGCTTGTGCTGCTGCTGGGCGCAACCTTCCCCGAGCTGGTCTCGGCTGTGATCGGCTACGTGCCCGGCGCGGTGGTGCACAGCGCGCAGAACGCCGCCGATCCCGCCATCGGCCGCGAAGGCCCCGCCTGGCTGCACCACGGCAAGCCGCTGCCGCATGTGTGGGAGAACAACCGCACGGCAAGCTGGGCGCCCTTTGACGAAGGCCCGGCGCCTCATCGGCATGAACGCGCCATCCTGACCGCGCTGCAAGACCCCGAAGCGGTGGCGCGCGCCCGCATCCGCGTGGAGGCGATCCGCGGGCCGGTGATGCTGCTGTCGGGCACCGACGATGGCTCCTGGCCTTCCAGCCTGTATGCGCGCATGGTGGCGGACAAGCTGGCCGAGGTGGGGCATGCGCACGACGTCAAGCACCTTGATTTCGAGCAAGCCGGCCACGCCATCCTCTTCCCGTATGTGCCGACCACGCAGATGGTCTATGCACATCCGATATCCAGACGCATCAGCACCACGGGCGGCACAGCGGCGGCCAATGCCGTGGCGGACGAGCAATCGTGGATCGGCGTGCGCGATTTCCTGGCGCGCGCCGTGGCGCGCCACGCTGGCCAAGCCTGATTTGCCGAACAACAAAATCACTGAGTCAAGACCGAGAACCCCATCATGACCCAAGCCAATCCAGCCACCGCCGACGTGGTGGACAACGTTGCCGGCCTCGCCGCCGGCTCGGCCACCCACGCATTGCGCCATCAGCGTGAGAAGGTCGCAGCCGCCACGCAAGGCAGCTATGACGCACTGTTCGATCCCGCCCTTCCCGGCCTGCCGCTGTCCGAGCGTCTGCTGGTGGCGCTGTACGCCGCGCGCCTTACGCCCGCGCCGGAACTGGTTGCGCATTACAGCGCGCGCCTGGCGCAAGCCGGCGCCGATGCCGACCTGGTCACCGTGGCCGGGCAAGGCAATCCGGATTCGCTGGCCGATCCGCGCCTGCGTGCCATCCTCGCCTTCACCCGCACGCTGATCGAGAACCCGGTAGCGGGCGACGAAGCTGCCCTCAAGGCCCTGCCCGCCGCCGGCCTGGCCACGCCCGAGGTGGTGACGCTGGCGCAGCTGATCGCCTTCCTGTCCTACCAGGTGCGCCTGGTAGCCGGCCTGAAGGCCCTGAACACCCTGCAATCCCAGGAGGCTGCAGCATGAGCGCACCCATCAAGGCAAACGGCTTCACCAACGAGGTGCTCGACTGGAAAGCCTGGCTGGACGTGGTCCAGGTGGACCAGGCCACGCCAGAGCAGATCGCGGTGCTGGAAGAAAGCCATCCCAAGGCCAAGGTATCCGACTACTACCTGTTCCTGGTGCATCAGCCCGAAATCCTGCGCCAGCGCTCCACCGCCTTCAACGCCATCATGTACGCCCCCGGCGGCATGGCGCGCGCCGAGCGCGAGCTGGCCAGCACGGTGGTGTCGCGCATCAACGGCTGCGTGTACTGCGCGTCGGTGCATGCCCAGCGCTTCGAACAACTGGCCAAGCGCAACGATGTGATTACGCAGGTGTTCGAGGACCCGCATACGGCGGGCACCACCGCGCGCGAGCAGGCGATCTCGAAATTCTCGATCGCGCTGACCGAGCAGCCGGATGCGGTGAATGCCGACACCTTGCGCGCGCTGCGCGAGGTGGGCGTGAGCGATGCCGAGATCCTCGACCTGATTCACTCGATCGCCATCTTTGCGTGGGCGAACCGGTTGATGCTGAACCTTGGGGAGCCGGTGTTTCCGGTTGAAGGGGGCTGAGGTAGTGTTAAGCGCTGCCGGCTTCGGCTCGCTTGACGTTAGCCTTCAATCTGGCTTGGCGCACTGCAATGCACCGCCAGCCAGACCGTAGGCTGTTGCGCATCCGTCCACGCCACGCGATGCCGGCAATGCGCCGGCAGATGCAGGTAGTCGCCGGGCGCGAGCGTGCGCGGCTCGGCCTCGCCATCCAGGTGCAGGCCTGCGCTGCCGCTCACAAGCAGCACCCACTCGTCCTGCGCGCTGTCGTACCAGAAGCCCTTTGGGCTGGCCTGGCCGTTCGAGACGATGCGCTCGATCTTCAGGCCGGGCCGCTCCAGCAGGGCTTCGAAGCGCTCGGCAGTCCGGTCGACCGGCACCTGCGCCAGCAGGTTGCCCTGTGGCACGGGCGGCGGGTTGCCCTTGGCATCCATCATCGTCTCCGGTTGGGCGGCACGTCTGCCGCCAACGTCAATCGCCCGGGCCCGGGGCAAGCACGTCGCGCGCGCCGTTGCGGCCCATCGGCGAGACCAGTCCCGCCACTTCCATCTGCTCGATCAGGCGCGCCGCACGGTTGTAGCCAATGCGCAACTGGCGCTGCACGGCGGAAATCGAGGCCCGCCGGCTGGTGAGCACGAAGGAGGCCGCTTCGTCGTATAGCGGGTCGGCTTCCACATCGCCACCACCTTCACCGAACAGGTCCGACGCCGCGGCCTCGGCAGGATCGCCCGCGAGGATAGCCTCGTCGTAGTCGGGCTCGCCGAACTGCTTCCAGTGCTCCACCACGCGGTGGACTTCGTCATCGGCCACAAAGGCGCCGTGCACGCGTTGCGGATAGCCGGTGCCCGGTGGCAGGAACAGCATGTCGCCCTGTCCCAGCAGGCTCTCGGCGCCCATCTGGTCAAGGATGGTGCGCGAGTCGATCTTGGACGAGACCTGGAAAGCCACCCGGGTCGGGATGTTGGCCTTGATCAGGCCGGTGATCACATCCACCGACGGGCGCTGCGTGGCCAGGATCAGGTGGATGCCGGCGGCGCGGGCCTTCTGCGCCAGCCGCGCGATCAGTTCTTCGATCTTCTTGCCGGCCACCATCATCAGGTCGGCCAGCTCATCGATCACCACCACGATGAACGGCAGCGTGCGCAGCGGCTCGGGCGCATCGGGCGTCAGCGAGAACGGATTGGGCACGTGCTCGCCCGCGGCCTCGGCGGCGCGGATCTTCTGGTTGAAGCCGGCCAGGTTGCGCACGCCCAGCGCCGACATCAGGCGGTAGCGCTTTTCCATTTCGCCCACGCACCAGTTGAGCGCGTGCGCGGCCTGCTTCATGTCGGTCACCACCGGCGACAGCAGGTGCGGGATGCCTTCGTAGACCGACAGCTCCAGCATCTTGGGGTCGATCATGATCAGGCGCACATCGTCCGGCGTGGCCTTGTACAGCAAGGACAGGATCATGGCGTTGACCGCCACGGACTTGCCCGAGCCGGTGGTGCCGGCCACCAGCAGGTGCGGCGCGCGCGCGAGATCGGTAACCACCGGGTTGCCGGTGATGTCCTTGCCCATGGCCAGCACCAGATGCGAGTTATGCGCGAGGAACGATGAGGCCGCCACGATCTCGGACAGGCGGATCATCTGGCGCCGCGCGTTCGGCAGCTCCAGCCCCATGCAGGTCTTGCCGGGAATGGTCTCGACCACGCGGATCGAGGTCACGCCCAGCGCCCGCGCCAGGTCCTTCATCAGGCCGACCACCTGCGCACCGCGCACGCCCATGGCGGGATCCACCTCGAAGCGCGTGATGACCGGGCCGGCCGAGGCGCCAACCACCGACACCGGCACCTTGAACTCCGCCAGGCGCTGCGCGATCAGGTTGCCGGTTTCCTGCAACTGCTCTTCGGTCACCTGCTGGATGTCCGCCGTGGCGGTTTCCAGCAGGCCCAGGTCCGGCAAACGGTAGTCCGAAATACGGGACGGCGGCGGCGTGACGGCAATGACTTGCGACGCCGGCACGGCGCTGGCTGCGGGTGCCGCGGATACGGTGGGTGCGGCGGGTGCGGCGGCGGCTACCGGCGCATCGAGCGCTACCACCTTGCCGACCACGGCCGGAAGCACGATGCGCGGCTTGGGCGCCGGCGGCGTGGCCGGCAGCGCTTCGGGCAGCGGAGCCGGTGCTTCTTCTATCTCAGGCGCGCGGCTGGCAGCGCTAGCCTCGCTGCGGTGCTCGACCAGCAGGTTGGCATCGAGAACGCCTTCGGCGATCTCTTCCTTGGCGTCTTCAGGTTCGGCTTCAGGTTCGGGGCCGCCTGCGGGCCTCAGGTCAGCTTCGGCATCCTGAACGAACAGGATATTTGCGGCTTGTGCTTCTACTTCTGGCTCCGCTTCCGGCTCTGCCTGGGCCCGCGCAGCCGGCTCGGCGGCGCCTTCCGGCTCCTGAAGCATCGCCCGTTCGTCCACCTCAGGCGCCAGGACAACCTCTGGCAAGGCAACCGCCTCGGGCTCGGCCAGGACAGCCACTTCGGTATCCATGGCGGACGGTTCGGCAACGACTTCGTCGCTGGCTTCGGCTGCTGCTTCGGCCGCTGCTTCGGCTGTTGCTTCGGCCGGGCTTTCGATCGAGGCTTCAGCCACGACCGGCGCTGCTACCTCGCTTACGGCACCGGTGACAAGATCGGAGCCTGCCTCGGCGACAACAGCGGCGACCGCAGGAGCGGCTTCCGGCTCCGGCTGCGCGTCGGCCGCCGGAGCCGCAGGCCGCGTCGACTTCCAGGCGCTGGCCAGTGCGCTCAGCTCCGCCATCAGCGCCTCGGCTTCCAGGCGGAGCGCATCCAGCGTCACGGAGGGTGTCGCGCCTTCGCCGGCGGATTCCGCACGCGGCTGCGCAATCTGCGGGGCGTCAACGGATGCAGCGGCGGGAATGGCCATGTCCTCGGTGGACAGCACCGCCATAGGCCGCGGCTCGGCGGGCGCCACAGCGGGGACGGCCTCGGCCTCCAGCACTTCCGTTTCCTGCGCCTGGCCGGACAGCGCTTCAGGCTCTGCCGGCCCCGCTGGCACGGTGGCAACCTGTTCGCTTCGGTGCTTGCGCGCATCGTCGTCCTGCCCGACCGGCACGACAACCGGCCGCACCGCGGCAGCTGTCGTCCCACTCTTTGCAGCAGCGGGCTGGGCGGGTTGCGCATCGGGTCGCACATTGGCTTGCGGCAGTGTCGTGATGGCCGAGCGTGCGCTCATCTGCGGCTGGCGCACTGGGCTGCTGGGCACGGTCGCGCGTGCAGCCGCAGCCGGGGCAGGGCTGGCTGCGCGGGCCTGCACTGCCGCCGCGGCACTAGCAGCAGCCGCCGCCGCCGCGACAGATGCCGCGCGCGCGGTTGCCGGGCTAGTGGCTTGCGGCTGGCTGGGGGTGCGCAGCGGCGCCGGCCTGGCGGGCGCCTTGGCTACAGGCGGTGGCGATGCGGGTGCAGGGGCCTCCGGCTTGGCGGCGCCCGGCGGCCCGGCCTGCTGCAGCCAGATCTCGCCCGGCTGCGGCGGCGAGTTGCGGGTGCGCGCCGGCGGCTGCCAGACTGGCTGGCGCCGCGCCGATACGGCTTCGATGCCCTTGTGGCGCGGCACATAGTCGGTCGAGCCCGGCACCGCGGTGTGCGTGGCGCCGAGGTGAGTGGTCTCCCAACTGTCCGGCTCGCGCGCGGCGCGGGCGGGCGGGCGCTGGGGCGCCAGTTCGGCCTCGTCCGGCTCCGGCAAGCTGGGCTTGCGCAGGAACAGGCTGCGCCAGGTTTCGCCGAACACCATCGGCGCGGCCAGGGCCAGCACGCCCAGCATCAGCAGCAGGCTGACGCTCCAGCCGAGCATGCCGGAAACCAGGGTGCCCAGCGCGCGCCCGGCGCTGCCACCCGACGTGCTGCCTGCCATGCCGCCCTCGCCCGCCGCGCCTGTCAGCGCTTCGAGCGAAGCGCTTGCGCACAGCACGATCAACGTGCCAAGCCATACGCGCAGCGTGCCGCGCCCACTGAAAAACCGGCGCTCGCCGGCGAGCAGGCGCGCCACCTGGCGCCACACCAGCGGCACAAGCCACAAGGTCGAAAATCCGAACCAGCCAAAACCCATTATCGAAACGCCATCATCAAATACCTCGGGCGACGATTGTAGCGGGTCTGGGCGCGGCGTTTCCGCCCAAGATGGCACTCGCAACGGAATATCGCCTGCTTTCCGGCGTCTGGCCCCCTCCCCCGCCGCGCGAACCCTGTACGCCGACGTCGGCATCCACCGGCGCAAAGGCGCGCCCACCGTGCGGCATGTGCGCTACTATGGACGAAGCCTGCCTCGAATCCACTGCCCGTTCTCACCGGCCGATTTCCATCGACCTAATCCCGAGCCAACCATGCAGACGCGCTACGCCGGACTGTCCGCCCTGGTGGTCGATGACCACCCGTTCCAGTTGCTGGCGGCGGAACAGCTGCTGACCCAGCTGGGTGTCAGCGACGTGCATTGCGCCGCGGACGGCCGCATTGCACTGGACCTGCTTGCCGCGCGCAAGGTCGACCTCGTGCTCTGCGATATCGAGATGCCAGGACTCAACGGGCCCGGCATGATGGACGAGCTGACCCGGCGCAAGGACCACGCCTTCGCCGGCGCCCAGCCCCTGTGGGTATGGGTGTCCGCGCTGCAGGACGACATCATTGATTCCCATGTGAGCTTGGCCGATTCGGTTGGGCTCGCCCACGTGCGCGCGGTGCGCAAACCGATCTCGGCGGTGGTGCTGGAAGAAATCCTGCAGGATGCGCTGGAGCGCGACCTCACCGCCGAAGCCCCGGCGGCGACCCCAAGCCAGCCGGATGACCGCGAGCTGCTGGCCGCGGTGCGCACGCCCGGCGCCATCTTCATCATGCTGCAACCGCAGTTCAGGATCAGCACCGGCGCGCTGGCCGGCGCGGAAGCGCTTTGCCGCTGGCGCCATCCGGCCATGGGCCTGATCCGGCCCGACCTCTTCATCCCAAGGCTCGAGGCGCTGGGCGAGGCCGATGCCATCTTCCAGCTGGCGGGACAGCAATGCCTGTCGGTGCAGCGCCAGTTGCTGGCGCGCGGCGTGCGCATCCCGCTGAGCATCAATGCATCCGCGCAGACGCTGTGCCGGCCCGGCGTGCTCGACGCCTTCGACGCCATGGTGGAAGCCAGCGGCATGCCGCGCCAGTTGCTGAACATCGAATTGACCGAGGGCTACCCGGTCTGCGACACCCGTGCCCTGTCGATCGCGCTGAACCGCCTGCGCTTGCTAGGCTACGGCGTGGCCATCGACGATTTCGGGATCGGCATTGCCACCCTCAAGCTGCTGGCGGACCTGCCCTTCACCCAGATCAAGCTCGACCGCTCGTTCGTGGTGGCGGTGCCCGGCAACAGCCAGCGCGCGGCGATCTGCCGCAACGTCATCAACCTCGCGCGCGACCTCAAGCTGGAATGCGTGGCCGAGGGCATCGAGACCCCCGCGCAGCGCGACGCGCTGCAAGCCCTGGGCTGCGACCTTGGCCAGGGCTACCTGTGGTCCCCCGCGCTGCCGCCCGACATGTTCGTGGCCGAAACGCTGGGCCGCTGGACACCCTGAGGACGCCCTCAGGACGCCCCCGAGCGGCAGCTACGCTAGTTCCACTTGCCGTTGACGCCGCCCACGCTCAGGCGCCCCGCGCCCAGCAGCGCGACCGCGATGGCGCTACCCAGGAACATCGCCTGCAATTCCAGCGCCCAGCCACCGGTGTCGGCCAGCATGCCTAGCTGCTTTATATGGACGAGGCTCACTGCCACCAGCATGTTGACGACGACGATCAGCGCGGCGACCCGGGCCCACAATCCAAGGATCAGCAGCACCGGCGCCACCACTTCCCCGATATAGACACCGTAGGCCAGCACCACGGGCAGGCCGGCCTGCGTCACCACCTGCGTCACGAACCCCGGCCCGGCAATAAGCTTGGAGATCCCGTGCAGCAGGACCAGCACGCCGAGCACAATGCGCAGTACCGCCTTGCCCAGGTCCTGCGATGGCTGAGAACCACTCATGGTCGTCACTCCTTGTCCGGATCAGAAAATGAAAGCACGAATGCGCCGCCCGCAGCCGAAGCGCCTTTGGCTCCACGCGCGGCACGCATATTCACCTTAGTGCGCCGCGCGGTGAAGGTAAAGGCACAAGTTGCGCGGACGCGTCTCAGATCTGGCCGACGGGCCGGTGCATGCCAGGCTGGCGCGGCGGCTGCATGCCCGCCTTGCAGGCCGTCTCGGGCAGGATGTCGGCAAGGAAATCCAGGAAGCGCCGCAGCGCCGGCGGCATGCCCTTGCGCGAGGGGAAGACCGCGTGCAACGTCCCGACCGGCATGATCCACTGCGGCAGCAGCACCTCCAGTTCCCCGCTCTCGATGGCATCGCGGCAGAACATGCGCGGCAGCATCGCCACGCCGATGCCCGCGATGGCGGCCGCGCGCAGCAGGGCGAATTCGTCGGTGACAAGGCGCGGATCGTACGGCACGTGGATCGACTGCCCGGTATTGCAGGTCAGCGTCCAGACATGCTTGCCGTCGTGCGGCTTCTGGTTGACGCCCGGCATGCCGTCCAGCGCCTCGGGCGTGCGCGGGCGGCCAATGCTGTCCAGCAGCGCCGGGCTGGCTACCAGCATGAGCGGGCTCTCGCCATAGGTGCGCACCACCAGCGACGAGTCGTCCATCACCTCGCGCACCCGCAGCGCCAGGTCGAAGCCTTCGGCAATCACGTCCACGCGGCGATTGGTGGCTTCCAGTTCGATGCGCACGCCGGGATTGGCCTGCATGAAATGCCCGATGGCGGGCGCCAGCAGGCTCTGGGCAATTGCCACGGGGCAGCTCACGCGCAAGGTGCCGCCGGGCTGGTCGCGAGCCTGCTCGATCACTTCGCGCGCCGCTTCGGCCTCGGCCAGCATGGCGCGGCAGCGCTCGTAGTAGGCCTCGCCGATGGGCGTCACGCGCACCTGCCGGGTGGTCCGGCGCAACAATTGCACCCCCAGGTCGCGCTCCAGCTGGGCAATGCGCCGGCTGAGCCGGGACTTCGGCACGCCGCTGGCACGGCTCGCGGCCGAAAAACTGCCGTGCTGGACTACCTGGGCAAACAGGGAAAGATCATTCAGGTCTTGCATGGATCATCCTTGGCGGTAGGAGCGTGCCAGGGTAGCAGCCCGCCTGCGTTCTGCGCCTGGAACAATAAGTTCTATTTTGCCCCACTACCGGCATCAATAGCAGACCGCTATCTTTCATTCATCCAACCCGAACCCCAGTGGAGATGAACATGAAGATCTTGCAAATCGACTCGAGCGTACTTGGCGGCCATTCCGCTTCCCGCAGCCTGACCGCCAAGGTGGTCGCCGACCTGCGCGCCAAGCACCCCGAAGCCACCCTGACCGTGCGCGACCTGGACCAGGACGCGCCGGCGCACCTGTCCGGCGCGCTGCTGCCCGTGCTGGGCGGCCCGAAGGACGGCCTCAACGCCGTGCAGGAAAGCGAGCTGCAACGCACCGAAGCCTTCCTCAAGGAATTCCTCGAAGCCGACGTGCTGGTCGTCGGTGTGCCGCAATATAACTTCGGCATCCCCAGCCAGCTCAAGTCCTGGATCGACCGCATCGCCCAGGCTGGCCGCACCTTCAAGTACACCGAGACCGGCCCGGTCGGCCTGGCCGGCGGCAAGCGCGTGATCGTGGTGTCGTCGCGCGGCGGCGTGCGCCAGGACGCCAACGCCCTGGACCTGCATGAGCAGACCGTGGACGTGGTGTTCCGCTTCCTGGGCCTCACCGACATCACGTACGTGCGCGCCCACGGCCTGGCAATGGGCCCCGAAGCCCGCGAAGCCAGCCTGGTCGCCGCCAACGGCGCCGTGGCAGCCCTGGCAGCCTGATCCCGGCACGGCCGCCTCGCGCCGCCCAGTCCAGCGTCGAGCGCAAAACGCCCGCCCGCAGTCATGCCGGCGGGCGTTTTGCATTCCTGCGTTTCAGCCCGCGCACCTTGCAGCGCCGCGCCCAGCCACGGATTTTCGCAGGCGCGAGCCGGCTATGCCCATTGCGCGATCGGGTCTATGATGGTTCCGAACGCCTGAGCGGTTTCGGTGCATGTCCATCCAGGGGGAAGCCCGCGCGGCCTTGTTGTGCAGGCCTGGGTCGGAACCTGTCCGCAATCCACACGCCACGGCCAGCCGCCGCCCAAAGCGGCATCCGCGGCAGATGCATAGTCCGATCCGGGAGCCCGCATGTCCTCTGCCCTGCTGCCTGCCAGCGCCGTGCATCCTCCGCACGAGCCAGCCCTGCTGTCCCAGTACCGCCACGTGCGCGCGGCTACCGAAGCCATGGTCGCCGACCTGACCGACGCCGACGCCACGGTACAGTCCATGGACGACGCCAGCCCCGCCAAATGGCACCTGGCGCATACCACCTGGTTCTTCGAGGAATTCGTGCTGACGGCGCGTATCCCGGACTACGAGCCGGTCGATCCGCAGTATCGCTACCTGTTCAACTCCTATTACGAATCCGTCGGCGCCCGCCACCCGAGGCCACGCCGCGGCCTGCTGTCGCGGCCGTCGCTCGACGAGATCCTGGCTTACCGCGAGGCGGTCGACGAAACCATGCTCGGGCTGCTGACCAGCGCGCAAACCGATGCCGAGGCGGCGCTGATCGAGCTTGGCCTGAACCACGAGCAACAGCACCAGGAACTGCTGCTGACCGACATCCTGCATCTGTTCGCGCAAAACCCACTGAAGCCGGCCTTCGCGCCGGAGCTGCTGGCGCCCGTGATCGCCGATCCGCGCCCGGCGGCGGAATGGATCCGCTTTGCCGGTGGCGTGGTCGCCATCGGCCATGACCGCGACGGCTTTGCCTTCGATTGCGAAGGCCCGCGGCACAACGTGCTCCTGCAGCCTTACCAGTTGTGCTCGCACCCGGTCAGCAACCACCAGTGGTTTGAATTTATCGAGGATGGCGCCTACCGGACTGCCGGACTGTGGCTGTCGGATGGATGGCGCTGGGTGTGCGAACACGGCATCGAGGCACCGCTGTACTGGGAGGAGCGCGAAGGCACCTGGTGGCAAATGAGCCTGCGCGGCATGCAGCCGGTGGATCCGGATAGCCCGGTCACGCATATCAGCTTCTACGAGGCAGATGCCTTTGCCCGCTGGGCCGAGCGCCGCCTGCCGACCGAGGCGGAATGGGAGCACGCCGTGCGCAACCTGCCGGCTACCGGGAATTTTGTCGAGGGACGCGTGCTGCGGCCGCTGCCCGATCGCCAGAATACCTCCGGCGTGCTGCGGCAGATGTTCGGCGACGTGTGGGAATGGACTGCCAGCCCCTTCCAGCCCTACCCGGGCTTCCGGCCTAGCGCCGGCGCGGTGGGGGAATACAACGGCAAATTCATGTGCAGCCAGATGGTGCTGCGCGGCGGTTCCTGCGTCACGCCGGAGTCGCATATCCGCGCCAGCTACCGCAACTTTTTCTACCCGCACCAGCGCTGGCAGTTCACCGGCGTGCGCCTGGCCGACGACGCCTGAACACCTGAACGCTCGATCGCCTGAGCAGGAACCAGGCAAAAACGCGCCGGGTTTTGGCCCGGCGCGTTTTCACTAAGGCAGTTCCAGCCCTTTTGCGGAGGCTGCGCGCTTAACGGCGTCTGCGGATACAGCTTCTGCCAGCGCGACTTCAGCCCCTGCGCGATCTCCTTCTGGTGATAGCGCTCGGCAAAATCGATCACGGTCATGCCCTGCTGGTTCTTCAGGCGCATGTCGGCACCTTCGTCCAGCAGCAACTTGACCGTCTCGATATGCCCGCCGCGCGCCGCCATCATCAGCGGCGTGCTGCCATTGGGGCTCTCCGCGTCGATATAGGCGGCGTGGTCGACCAGGAACTTGACGATCTCGTTGTTGCCGTTGGTCGCGGCGTAATGCAGCGGCGTCCAGCCGGTCTTGTTGATCTCGACCTCCATCTGGTCGACCATCAGCTTGACCAGGTCCAGTTCGTTCTGCAGGCTGGCCATCATCAGCGGTGTCTCACCGGCCGCATTGGTCTTGTCGAAATCGATGTCCTTGGCGCGGATCAGCGCCTCCGCCACCTTCAGCGACTTCTCGCGCAATGCCACCACCAGCATGGGATTGCCCTTGGCATCCACCAGGTTGGGGTCGACTCCGCGCGCCAGCATCTTCTGGGCGGCCTTGACGTCATCGAACTCCACCGCATGGCGCATATCGTCCACAGGCGCGGCCCAGGCCACGGCGCCCACCAGCATGGCCGCAACGGCGGCGAGGCGTCGGACAGTATTCATGTTAAGCATGAGATTTCCTATCTATATGCTTGAAAAGACGGAAGAAATTATCCGACGTATGTTCCGCGAGCGCCTCAACCGGCATGCCACGCAGGTTGGCGATGAACTCACCCACATGGCGCACCCATGCGGGCTGGTTGGTCTTGCCGCGGTACGGCACGGGTGCCAGGTACGGCGAATCGGTCTCGATCAGCATGCGGTCCAGCGGGATCTTGCGCGCCGTTTCCTGCAACTCCACCGCATTCTTGAAGGTGACGATGCCGGAGAACGAGATGTGGAAGCCCTCGTCCAGCGATTGCCGGGCGACCTCCCAGTTCTCGGTGAAGCAATGCATCACCCCGCCGGCTTCGCCCGCGCTTTCCTCGCGCATCACGCGCAAGGTGTCTTCGGCGGACGAACGGGTATGGATGATCAGGGGCTTGCCGGTTTGCCGCGCGGCGCGGATATGGGTGCGGAAACGCTCCCGCTGCCATTCCATGTCCGCGATGCTGCGGCCTTCCAGCCGGTAGTAATCGAGCCCGGTCTCGCCGGTACCGACCACCCGCGGATGCGCCGACAGCGTCAGCAGGCGCTCCAGCGTGGGCTCCTCGCCCTCCTCATAGTCGGGATGCACCCCGACGGTGGCGTACAGGTGCGGATGCTGCTCGGCGAGCGCCAGCACGCGCGGAAAATCTTCCAGCGTGACCGAAATGCACAGGGCATGCGATACCTGGTTGGCGCGCATGTTCTCCAGCAATTCGGGCAGGCGCGCGGCCAGGTCGGGGAAATCTAGATGACAGTGGGAATCGACAAACATTGGGGCGGTTTCCGGATAGAGACGCCGCCGCGGGCGGCGCCACCCGCCATTGTATCCGGTCGTGCCAGCGAGCCAGCGTGCCCGGTGCCTGGCGGCGCTTGGCTGGCGAGCTCCTACTCGGCCGGCTTGGTCAGATGCCGGCCGAGGATGATCAGGTCGCGCTCGACCCCATCGAGCACAGCCACGCGCGGCAGGTTGCCCCAGCGCTCGAAGCCCAGCGAGGCGAACAGGGCCAGGCTGGGCGCGTTATGGCCAAAGATGAAGCCCAGCAGCGTATTGACCCCGATCAGCGGCGCATGCGCGATAGCCTGCTGCAGCAGGTAGCGCCCCAGGCCCTGCCCGCGGCGGGTGGCATCCAGGTAGATCGAGACTTCGGCGGTGGCGCCGTAGGCCGGGCGTCCATAAAAGTCGGAAAAACTGAGCCACCCGGCCATGCGCCCTTCACCGTCCTCGGCCACCCACAGCGGACGCCGCTCCGGCTGATGCTCATCGAACCAGGCCTGGCGCGATTCCACCGCCACGGGCTCGGTGTCCGCAGTGACCATGCGTGAAGCGACGGTGCTGTTGTAGATGGCGACGATGCTGGCCAGGTCGCGCTGCAGCGCGGGCCGCACGGTAAAGGCGGAATCACTCATTGTTGAATTTCTTCTCGGACGGGCCAGAAAATTTGGCAAAAATCAACCATATCAAATACTTAAACCACAAATCTGAAGTCAGTTATAACGTCTGACTGGGCCGACCGGACTCAATGGTCTTGCCCAGGATCTCTTCCACCGCGCGGCGCAGGTTGCGGCCGTTGTCGTCATCCGGCAGGTGAATCCCGATGCCAGGCGTCTTGTTGGGCGTGCCGACCGGGGTAATCCATGCCACGTGGCCGGCAATCTGGTACTTCTGCGGCCGGTCCACCAGCGAAAGCACCAGGAAGACCTGCTCGCCCAGCCGGAAGGGCCGGTTGCTCGGGACAAAGATGCCGCCGCGGTGCAGGAACGGCATGTAGGCCGCATAGAGGCCCGCCTGGTCCTTGATCGACAGCGAAAGCACGTTGGGCCGGGAAGCGGCACCCGGGACCGTCGGCGCCCCGATACCGCCGGCGGCGGCCAAGCCTGCGGCTCCGGGAACGCTGGCGCCCCGTGCCCCTGTCACCTCTGTATTCATGACTGACCCCTTGTTACTGACTGTTGGCCTTCAGGCCATATTGGATTTGTTCAACGTCTTGGGCTTACTGAAACAACTGCCGGTATTCCAGAAACACGGCCTCCATCACCAGCCGAGCCGCCAGCGGATGGTTCTCGCTGCGGCGATGGCCCACCAGCCGCGTGGAGAACGCCTGCAACCGGTGCGCATCGGTTGCCTGTGCGCAACGCGCCAGGGCTGCCTGCTCGCGCGGAAAATAACGCGGCCCTGGCGTTGCGGCCAAGCGGGCCGACAGCAGATCGTACGTCCAGCGCTGCAGGATGCCAAGCACCGACGGCACCGGCAGCTTCTGCACCTGCTCGGCCGCCGCCAGCGCATCGAAGCCAGCGCCTGCGCCAAGCTGGCTCACCAGCCAGCGCTGCATCGGCTGCTCCTCAGCCTCGGCGGCATGCAGCGCGGTCAGCGGGGAGCCACCGGCCAGCGCCAGCTGCGCCTCGGCGTCTCCCACGCCCTGGCTGCTCAGCCAGCTCATGGCCGCATCGGCCGTGGGCCGTTGCACGGAAAACTGGCGGCAGCGCGACAGGATGGTGGGCAGCACACGATCCAGCCGGTCGGTCACCAGCAGGAACACGGTGGACGGCGGCGGCTCCTCCAGCGTCTTGAGCAAGGCGTTGGCGCCCTCATGCTGCAAGGCGTCGAGCGGATACACCACCACCAGGCGCAAGCCGGCGCGGTGCGTGCCGATGCCGACCGTTTCGATCAGGGCTCGCACCTGCTCCATGCGGATGACCTTGCTGGGCGCCTTCTTCTTGCCGCTTTCATCCGTCTGCGCGTCGTCCGTCGCCTCCATGGCCTCCGGGCGCACCACGCTGAAGTCCGGGTGGTTGCCCTGGCTGAACCAGTGGCAGGCCGAGCATGTGCCGCAAGGCTGCCCGTCGGGGCGCGGCGTCTCGCACAGCAGTCCCTGGGCAAAATGCAGCGCCAGGTCGCGCTTGCCGATGCCTTGCTGGCCGTGAATGAGCAAGGCATGCGGGAGCCGCTCGCGCAGCGCGTTCAGCCGTTGCCAGTCTTCTTTCTGCCAGGGATAAAGCATGCGGATCAGTGAGTTAGGGTTGAAACTTCGTGTAACTATGCACGTGGGGCGAGCAATAGGCGATGGCAGGCTCGGCCAACCCCATCACTATCAATATTCCCGAATCACGCTGCCAATTCAAAGCGTTGCGAGGATTTTCTCAAGCTCTACCTGAATCTCGGGAATGCTCCGGGTCGCGTCGATGACCCGGAAACGCTGCGCGGATTCCGCCGCGCGGCGCAGGTATTCCTGCCGCGTGCGCTCGAAGAAGGCACGCGACTCGGCCTCGAACTTGTCGGGCTCGCGTGCGCCGGCCAGGCGCGCGCTGGCGGTTTCCAGCGGCACATCGAACAACAGCGTCAGATCGGGCTGCAGGCCATCCTGCACCCAGGTCTCCAGCACTTCGAGCCGTGCGCGCGGCAGGCCCCGGCCACCGCCCTGGTAGGCAAAGGTGGCATCGGTGAAGCGGTCGGAAACCACCCAGTCACCGCGCGTCAGCGCGGGTTCGATGACTTCGGCAATATGTTCGCGGCGGGCGGCGAACATCAGCAAGGCCTCGGTTTCGAGATGCATCTTGCGGTGCAGCAGCAACTGCCGCAGATCCTCGCCAAGCGGAGTGCCGCCGGGCTCACGGGTGGTAACGACCGATGCATTACCTGCCAGGCGGGCGCGCAGGCGGTCCGCCACCCACTCCACGTGGGTGCTCTTGCCGGCACCGTCGATGCCTTCGAATGTGATGAATTTTCCGCGCATGGGGAGACTTATTTGCCGCGCTGGTATTTATCTACCGCGCGGTTGTGTTCGGGAAGCGAGTTGGAGAAATGGCTGCTGCCGTCGCCGCGCGCCACGAAATACAGTGCGTCGGACGGGGCCGGCGCGGTGGCGGCGGCCAGCGAGGCCAGCCCGGGCAACGCGATCGGGGTGGGCGGCAGGCCGTTGCGCGTGTAGGTATTGTAAGGGGTGTCGGACTGCAGGTCGCGCTTGCGGATATTGCCCTCGAACGCCTCGCCCATGCCGTAGATCACCGTGGGATCGGTCTGCAGCATCATGCCCTTCTTGAGGCGGTTGACGAACACGGCCGCAATCAGCGCTCGCTCGGCCTGCTGGCCGGTTTCCTTCTCCACGATCGAGGCCATGATCAGCGCATCATAGGGCGACTTGTACGGCAGGTCAGGCGCCCTGGCGTTCCAGGCGTCGGTCAGGCGCCGCTGCATGGCGCGATAGGCATGCTTGTACAGTTCGAGATCGCTGCTGCCGCGGGCAAACAGGTAGGTGTCGGGGAAAAACAGGCCCTCTGGCGCCGGCTCCGGCGCGCCGATGGCCTTCATCAGCTCCGCGTCCGACAAGCCGCGGCTATCGTGCTTGAGCGCCGGATGCGCATCCACGGCGGCGCGCATCTTGCGGAATTCCCAGCCTTCGATGACGGTCAGCACATAGTGGTTGACCTCGCCCCGGGCGATCTTGCCGATCACCGACAGCGGCGTGGCGCTGCTGTCGAACTCGTAGCCCCCGGCCTTGAGGTCGGCGCCATGGCCGGTCAGCCGCACCAGCAGCGCGAACAGGCGGGGGTCCATCTGCACCCCGCCACGCTGGATCTGGCGGCCAACACTGGCCACGCTGGAATTGGGCTTGATCACCACCTCAATGGGCGAGGCTGTCAGCGCGAGCGGGCGATTGGCCCACCAGGCAAAGGCGCCGGCGGCGGCAATCGTGAAAATCACGGCGACCAGCAGCAGCCGCAGGAAAAGACGTTTCATGTAAAAGAGAAAGTAGCGGCGCACAATGCACCGCGGCAAAGCCGGGCTCACCCAGTGTCGACCATGGGCATCCCGGCTGAAATGGCGACAGCCTCATATAATACCGGGAGCCTTGCACCTTTAGCCGCTTGTAGCTCCTTGCACCTTCCATCCGGCGCTCCCGTGCGCCCCTTGCTTGCGATACCTGCCATGAATGCCCCTGCCCCAGACCGTGCCACCCAGTTCGAAGCCGTGCGCCAAAGCGGAGTCGTCTGCCGACCTGCGCACCTGGGCCTGATCCGGGTTGCCGGCGAAGACGCCGGCAGTTTCCTGCATACCCAGCTGACCAATGCCGTGGATGACCTGGACGCCGGCACCGCCCGCCTGGCCGGCTACTGCTCGCCCAAGGGACGGCTGCTGGCCAGCTTCCTGATGTGGCGTGACGAGGAAGGCATCGTCCTCCAGTTGTCCGCCGACCTGCAGCCCGCTATCCAAAAGCGCCTGTCGATGTTCGTGCTGCGCGCCAAGGCCAAGCTGTCCGATCTCACGCCGGCCCGCGCCGTGCTGGGCGTCGCAGGTGCCAATGGCGCCACCGCCCTGCAGGCGGCCGGTCTGCCCGCCCCGGCCGAGCCCTGGGCCAGCGCCGCGGCCGCCAGCGCCACCGTGATCCGGTTGCCCGACGGCGCCGGCCTGCCACGCTGGCAGGTCGTGCTGCCGGCCGAGCAGGCCGACGAAGTCCAGGCTGCGCTGTCGGCGCAGCTGGTGCCGGTGGATGCCGTGGTGTGGGACTGGCTGGAGGTGCAGGCCGGCGTGCCGCGCATCGCCGCAGCCACGCAGGAGCAATTCGTGCCTCAGATGATCAACCTGGAACTGGTCGGCGGCGTGAGCTTTCGCAAAGGCTGCTATCCGGGCCAGGAAATCGTTGCGCGCAGTCAGTACCGCGGCACGCTCAAACGACGCATGTGGCTGATCCACGGCGAAGGCGAGGTGCCGGGCGCGGCCACGGAGATCTTCCGCCCCGAGGATCCTGAGCAGCCCTGCGGCATGGTGGTCAATGCGGCCGCCGCGCCACAAGGCGGCTGGGATGGCCTGGCCGAACTGAAGATCGATGCGGTGGGTGGCGCCCTGCACCTGGGCAGCGCTGCCGGCAGCCCGGTGCGCGTGGGCGAGCTGCCCTATGCGGTCCCCTTCGGCGACGCCGCCTGAACCCCTGGCAACACTGGGAATAGCCATGAGCGACCACCTGTACGTCTATTTCAGGGTACCGGAAGCCCGTGCCGATGAGGCCATCGCGCACTGGCACCGCTGGATGGAGACCGTTGCCGAAGCGAGCGGAATTGGTGGTACGCTCTTACGCAGGCCCGAGGCGCGCGACGGCATGCAGACCTGGATGGAAGCCTACGCCGATGTGCCGCCAGCCTTCGACCAGCTGCTCGACGGGCTGTGGCGGCAAAGCGGGCTGCAGCAGTGGATCAGCGGCGAGCGGCAGGTGGAGCGCTTTGTCGATATCGACCAGCTCTGAGCGTTGCCGTGGAACGGCCCCGCCGCGCTGGTCCCTGAATGACGAAGCCGATGATTGAATCGCAGTCAATGCAGTGAATGTGGCAACCGCAGTGAATGCAGCAAAGGAAGCGCTATGTGCTTGATTCTGGTGGCCTGGCAATCGCACCCGGACTATGCCCTGGTGGTGGCCGGCAACCGCGACGAGTTCTATGCCCGCCCGGCGGCGCCCGTGCATTGGTGGGAAGACGCCCCCCAGGTGCTGGCCGGACGCGACATGGCGGAAGTGATCGGCGAGCCAGGCACCTGGATGGGCCTGGCCGGCGACGGCCGCTTTGCCGCCCTGACCAACTACCGCGCCCCGTCCGAAAAACGCACCGATGCGCGCTCGCGCGGTGAGCTGGTTGCCGGATTCCTACGTGGCGACAGCGATCCGCAATCCTATCTGTCCGGGCTGGTGCCCCGCACCGGCGCCTACAACGGCTTCAATTTGCTGGCGTGCAACCTGCGCGAGCTATGGTGGTACAGCAACCGCGGCGCCTCGCCCTATCCGCAGCGCCTCAAGCCCGGCATCTATGGCCTGTCCAACGCCTTGCTGGATACGCCGTGGCCCAAGGTGCGCAGCCGCGTCGGCGCGCTCGCCGAAACACTCGCCGCCGACACCGGCCTGGCCGGCGCCAGCATCGAACCCTATCTCGACCTGCTGGCCAACGATCGCCAGGCCTTGGATTTCGAGCTTCCGCGCACGGGGGTGACCCCGGAGTGGGAAAAACTGCTGTCCTCCGCCTTCATCCGCTCGCCCAGCTATGGCACCCGCGCCAGCACCGTGCTGCGCGTGCGCCATGACGGCCGCTTCGAGCTTAGCGAACGCAGCTTCGACGCCAACGGCCGCACCGGCGAGGTGTCCTACCGCGGGCACCTGCGCGTTGCCCGCGACGCCGGCTCGGTGCAAGCGCCGCGCTAAGGCTAAGGCGGGCGCGCTCAGTACTGCTGGGCCGCCAAGCCGGTTGGGCGCAATGCCACGTTCAGCGCCCGGATCGCGGCGGGGTCATTGCGCACTGCCAGCAGCCATGCATCCTCGAAATGCCCGATCTCCAGCAATTGCATGCCGTGCGGCGCCAGTTCGCGGTTGACGTGCGCCAGGTAGAGCGCGGCGGGCTCCATATCGAAATCAAAGTCGTCGCCACCTAGCGGAATGCCGTCTTCGTCGTAGAGGTCGTCGACATCGATGGCCGAGACCCCCGCCGCGCGCAGCGTGGCGAGGCGCGCCACGGCCTGCACGCCCAGCGTGCTGAAATCCTGCCAGTCCACCTTGACCAGGCAATGCTCCGCCAGCCAGGGCTGCAACCATACCGAGAGCAGGCCTTCGCCGGCGGGCGGCTCGCCCGGCGGCGCACGGTCGAGGTCTAGGGCGGGCGTGGCATCGGCCAGGGCCTGGAGCAGGCGGGAACGGATTTCAGACATAGACAAGATCAACGCGAAAGCGACGGCAAAAACAAAGACCGCGATGGTACAGCGTAGGCGGCTGGCTGCAAGCCCCGCAAGTGATCGCTCCATTCAGGCCACAGCCGCCAGCCTGGCCGGCAATGCAGCCCGAACCGCCTCGCTCACGATGCCTGCCAGCCGGGTGGCGGGTGCCTCCAGTTCGGCATCCTTGCGGTAAAGCGCCAGTGCCAGCGAGGGCAATGCAGGCAGCCCGCCCTCGCCCGGCTCCCAGGCCCGCACGGACGGCGGCAAGCCCATGCCGGTGCGGATGGTCAGCCCCAGCCCAGCCCCCGCCCCTGCCCACAACCCGCCCAGGCTCGCGCTGCTGAAAGCCACCCGCCAGGCAATGCCGGCGCGGTCCAGGGCGGCCGTGCCCGCCGAGCGGAAACGGCATGGCGGCTCGAATGCCACCAAGGGCAGCGGTCCGTCGCCCTGCCACGGCGCACGCGCGGCGGCGGGCCCGATCCAGCGCATCGGCAACATCGCCACCTGCTCCACATGCGGCATGCGCACGCCATCGTCCCACGCCAGCGCCAGGTCCAGGCGGCCGGCGGCCACGCTGTCCAGCAGCTCGGTGTTGCGCGCCACGCGTGCCTCGATCTTCACCTTGGGGTGCGCGCGGGCGAACCGGCCGAGCACCTCGGGCAGCAGCACCTCGCCAAAGTCCTGCTGCAGGCCGAACCGCACCCAGCCCTCCAGTGCCACGCCGTGCACGGCGGCCGCGGCCTCGTCGTTGAGTTCCAGCAGCCTGCGGGCATAGGCCAGCATGGTCTCGCCCGCCTCCGTCAGCGCCAGTCCCCGCCCGGCCTTGCGAAAGATCGCCGTGCCCGACTGCTCCTCCAGCTTCTTGAGCTGGGCGCTAACCGCCGAGGTAGAGCGGCCCAGCCGGTCGGCGGCCCGGGCATAGCTGCCGAGCTCCATGCCCACGACGAAGCTGCGCAGTACATCAAGGTCGAAGTTCACCGCTGCCATGTCAAACCATCCTGTTATTTGGGATGTTTAATCAATAATTATCTGATATTCAGGATCATTCTGCGGCGGCAGAATCAGGGCGTCAAGGCTTGCCTATGCCGTTTTCCCAAGGATGATCCCGTGTCCCGCGCTCCCGCCCCGCTCCCGTTTGCCGCTGTGCCTGCCCCTGCCGGCGCAGCCCTCGCCCCACGCCATGGCCCGGGCCATCGCTGGAAAGTGCTGGCCCTCGGCTTCGCGGCCAATGCCAGTTTTGCCGCAGCGTTCTCGGGCATTCCCACCACCGCGGTGCTGATGCGCGCCGGCTACCGGATCAGCGATGGCGAGCTGGGTTTTTGCCTGGGCATGATGGGACTTGGCATTGCGGCGAGCGAAGTGCCGTGGGGCTTGCTGACCGACCGCTGGGGCGACCGCCGCGTGCTGCTGACCGGCTTGATGGCCACCGCGCTGTGGCTGGCACTGATGGCGGTGTTCGTGGCGCCGCTGCCCGGCCATATCCCGGGCAATGCCATGCTGGCGCTAGGCCTGTTGGGTCTGGGCCTGCTGGGTGGCAGCGTCAACGGCTCCAGCGGCCGCGCCGTGATGGCATGGTTCCGCGAAGGCGAACGGGGCCTTGCCATGAGCATCCGCCAGACCGCGGTGCCCGCCGGCGGCGGGATTGGCGCGCTGATGCTGCCGCTGCTGGCGCAGTCCTTTGGCTTTGCCGCCGTCTACGGCGCGCTGGCGGTGTTCTGCGGCGTCACCGCGGCCTTTGCCTGGCACTGGATGCACGAGCCGCCGGCCGAGCCGGCGCGCGCTACGTTGCCCGCAGGCAGCGTGGCCGGCAAGGCAGGGCCCGGCCCGCTGAGAAGCGCGCAGGTCTGGCGGCTGGTGAGCGGCATGGGCCTGATGTGCGTGCCACAAGTGGCTGTGCTGACGTTCGCAACGATCTTCCTGCACGATTTCAGCCACATCGGCATTGCCGCGGCGGGCATGGCCGTGGCGGCGGTTCAGGCAGGCGCTGCCGTCATGCGGGTGTGGAGCGGCCGCTGGACCGACCGCCATGGCAACCGCCGCGCCTATATGCGCGCCTGCAGCTTGCTGACCTTGCTTGTGTTCGCCACGCTGGCGGGACTGACCTGGCTGTGTGCCGCCACACCGGGCTGGCACGCCTTGCTGACGCCGGTGCTGATGGCATGCCTGGTGCTGGGCGGCATCTGCACTTCGGCCTGGCATGGTGTGGCCTTCACCGAGCTGGCGACGATCGCGGGCGCCAGCCGCGCAGGCACCGCGCTCGGGCTGGGCAATACCTTTGCATTTTCGGGCTTTTTCCTGGTGCCGCTGGCGATCCCGGCGATAGCCGCCGGCTATGGCTGGGCGGCCGTGTGGCTGGCGGCCAGCGCGAGCGCCCTATTGGCGCGGCCCTTGTTTGCTCGGCAGGCCCGCGCCTGACGACAAGCCGCCCGTCGCGTTCAGCGCAGCAATTTGCGCATTTCCACGTGAGCAATGCCGGCCTCTTCAAATTCCTCGCCGACCTGCTCGAAGCCCACACGCGCGTAAAACGGTGCCGCATAGCGCTGCGCATTGAGCACCAGCTCAGGGTAGCCAAGCTCCGCGGCCTTGGCCATCAGCGCATCCAGCACCCTGGCGCCGACGCCGCTGCCGCGCGCGGGCTTGAGCACCGCCATGCGGCCGATGTGGCCATCCGGCAGCAGGCGGCCTGTGGCCAGCGCACTGCCGTCCTCGGCCAGCGCCAGGGCGTGCCAGCTCGGCTCATCCCATTCGTCCCATTCCAGCTCCACCGGCACGCCCTGCTCTTCGACGAAGACGGCATAGCGGATGGCGCGCGCGGTATCGCGGGCTTCGGACCAGGGGGCGAGGCGGATGGTGATCGTCATAGTTGTTCGGTGCACAAAGCGCAAAGCGGTGAAAAAACTGCCAGAGGGGCGGACGCCATGATACTCCGGCCACGGCGGGGGCAAGCGACGCCGACCATTGCTGCAATGCCGCATGGAGAAAGGGATAGGGGTAATTCCCGATCCGCACTCTTCACCGAAAATTTGTATGATGACCATATTACCCAATCACCTGAGGCCTCCCGTGTTCCAGAAAGTCCCGGCCCGAGCCCTGACAGACACCGTTGCTGAACAACTGCTGGAGAAGATCGAAAGCGGTGCCTTCGGCCGTGGCGACAAGCTGCCCACGGAGGCGGTACTGTCCGAGGAATTCGGCGTCAGCCGCACCGTGATCCGCGAAGCCATCGCCCGGCTGCGCCACGAAGGCGTGGTGGAATCGCGCCAGGGCAGCGGCGTGTTCGTCACCGAGCAGGCCGGCATCCGGCCGCTACGGATCGACTACACCGATGTGGCCACGCTCGAATCGGTATTGCAGATCGTGGAACTGCGCCGGGCCATCGAGGCTGAGGTGGCCGCACAGGCGGCGCGCGACCGCACCGATGCCAGCATGACGGCCATCGACGCCGCACTGGCGCGCATCGATGCCGAGGAGGCCGCCGGCGGCGACGGCGTGGCGGCCGACGTGGCCTTTCACCGGACCATCGCCGAAGCCACCGGCAACCCGTTCTTTCTCAAGACGCTGGCGTTCCTGAGCCAGTACCTGGAAACCGCCACCCGCGTGACCCGTACCAACGAGGCACGCCGGGCGGATTTCTCGCGCCAGGTGCGCGAGGAACACCAGGCCATCGTGGCCGCCATCCGCGCCGGCGACGCGCTGGCCGCGCGCAACGCGGCCGAGACCCATATGTACAACGCGGCGCGGCGCCTGTCCCATGGCGGACAGCCCGAGACCGCTACCGACCTTGCCGACGCGCCCGCGCGCGGCCTTTCCCACTGATCGACTGATCCGCTGATCCGCTGATCACCGCCCCCTGGCAGGAGTCTTCATGAGCAAATCAATTGGCGTCATCGGCCTCGGCGCGATGGGCAACGGCGTTGCGCACAGCCTGCTGCGCGCCGGCTTCAAGGTACATGCCTGCGACCTGCGGCCCGACGTGCTGCAGCGCTTTGCCGATGCGGGGGGCATCCCCTGCGCCAGCCCGGCCGAGCTCGGCGGCAAATGCGATGTGGTGGTCACGCTGGTGGTCAACGCCGCGCAGACCGAGGCTGTGCTGTTTGGCGAACAAGGCGCGGCAAGCAGCCTGCGCCCCGGCACGCTGGTGATCGCCAGCGCGACCGTGCCGCCGGGCTTCGCCGAGGCACTGGGCAAGCGGCTGGGCGAGCGCGGCATCCTGCTGCTGGACGCACCGGTCTCCGGTGGCGCCGCCCGCGCCGCCAGCGGCGAAATGACCATGATGACTTCAGGCCCGGCCGAGGCCTATGCACTGGCCGAGGACGTGCTGGCTGCCATGGCCGGCAAGGTCTACCGGCTGGGCGACGCGCATGGCGCCGGCTCCAAGGTGAAGATCATCAACCAGTTGCTGGCGGGCGTGCATATCGCCGCGGCGGCAGAAGCCATGGCGCTGGGCCTGCGTGAAGGCGTGGATGCCGATGCCCTGTATGAGGTCATCACCCACAGCGCGGGCAATTCGTGGATGTTCGAGAACCGCGTGCCGCATATCCTGTCGGGCGACTACACGCCGCTGTCCGCGGTCGATATCTTCGTCAAGGACCTCGGCCTGGTGCTCGATACCGCGCGCACCAGCAAGTTCCCGCTGCCGCTGTCGGCCGCGGCGCACCAGATGTTCATGATGGCGTCCAGCGCGGGACACGGCGGCGAGGACGATTCCGCCGTGATCAAGATATTTCCCGGCATCGAGTTGCCGGCGAAGAAGGCTGAGTGAGGCAAGCCAGCATGACTGCACAGAACCCTTCCTCGCGCGCCGTGCTTGGCTGCATCGCCGACGACTTCACCGGTGCCACCGACCTGGCCAACACGCTGGTGCGCAACGGCATGCGCACCGTGCAGACCATCGGCGTGCCGGCGGGCGGCGCGGCGCTGCCCGGCGTGGAGCAGGCCGATGCGCTGGTGGTCGCGCTCAAGTCGCGCACCATCCCGGCGGCCGATGCCATCGAGCAATCGCTGGCCGCGCTGCGCTGGTTGCAAGCCCAGGGCTGCCGCCAGTTCTTTTTCAAGTACTGCTCCACCTTTGACTCCACCGACGCCGGCAATATCGGCCCGGTGACCGAGGCCCTGCTGGCGGCGCTTGGCAGCGACTTCACCATCGCCTGCCCGGCATTCCCGGAGAACGGCCGCACCATCTTCCGCGGCCACCTGTTCGTGGGCGATGTCCTGCTCAATGAGTCGGGCATGGAGAACCACCCGCTCACGCCGATGCATGACGCCAACCTGGTCCGCGTGCTGCAGCGCCAGAGCCAGGCCAAGGTGGGCCTGCTGCGCTACGACGCCGTGGCGCGCGGCAGCGACGCGGCCCGCCAGGCCATGGCCACCTTGCGCGGCGATGGCGTGAAACTGGCGATTGCCGACGCCGTAGGCGATGCCGACCTGCATACGCTAGGCGAGGCGTGCGCTGACCTGCCGTTGCTCACCGGCGGCTCGGGCCTGGCGCTCGGCCTGCCCGCCAACTTCCGCCGCGCCGGCTCGCTGCCGCAACGCGCGGATGCCGACAAAGTGGCGCCGGTGGCCGGGCCGGCCGTGGTGCTGGCCGGCAGCGCGTCCAAGGCGACCAATGCGCAGGTGGCGCAATGGCTTGTGGCCAAGCGCCCCGCCCTGCGCATCGACCCGCTCGCGCTGGCGCAAGGCGCACCCGTGGTTGAGGAGGCGCTGGCCCTGGCGGGCGCCCATGCGGAGCCGGTACTGTTCTACGCCACCACCACGCCGCAGGAGGTCAAATCGGTGCAGGCCGCCCTCGGCGTGGAGCGCGCCGGCCATCTGGTCGAGCAGGCACTGGCGGACATCGCCGCCGCGCTGAAAGCACGCGGCACGCGCCGCTTCGTGGTAGCCGGCGGCGAAACCTCGGGCGCGGTGGTGCAGGCACTGGGCGTGCAAGCCCTGCGCATCGGCACACAGATCGCGCCGGGCGTGCCCGCCACCGTCACGCTGGAAGCGCAGCCGCTGGCGCTGGCGCTCAAATCCGGCAATTTCGGCGGTGTGGACTTCTTTGACGAAGCGCTGCGCCAGCTTGGAGGGCAAGCATGAGCACCGAAGCCAGCCTGCGTGAAGAAATCTGCCGCATCGGCGCCAGCCTCTACCAGCGTGGCTACACCGTCGGCAGCGCCGGCAATATCAGCGCGCGCATGGAAGACGGCTGGCTGATCACGCCGACCGATGCCTGCCTGGGCATGCTGGACCCGGCCGCCATCGCGAAGGTGGACAGCGGCGGCAACTGGGTGGCCGGCGACAAGCCGTCCAAGACGCTGACCCTGCACCGCGCCATCTACGACAACAACCCCCAGGCCCATGGCGTGGTGCATACGCACTCCACCCACCTGGTGGCGCTGAGCCTGGCGGGCGCCTGGCAACCGGACGATGTGCTGCCGCCGATCACGCCTTACTACGTGATGAAGGTCGGGCATATCCCGCTGATTCCCTACCATCGCCCGGGCGACCCGGCGGTGGCGGCGCGCGTTGCCCAGCTTGCCGCCGAAGTGCGCGGCGTGCTGCTCGCGCGCCTCGGCCCGGTGGTGTGGGAGGCCACCGTCTCGCGCGCCGCCTTCGCGCTCGAGGAACTTGAAGAAACCGCCAAGCTCTGGCTGATGCTCAAGGACAAGCCTGACCCGCTCGACGAGCAAGCGCTGGCCGAACTGCGCGATACGTTCAAGGCGCGCTGGTAGGGACCACGCGCGCAGGTACGACAAAGCCCTAACAACAAAAACACAAGCAAAGCAGAACCGCCCGCCGCCCGCCCTCGCTAACGCCTGGGCCGCGGCAAGGGCAGCGTTCGCCCCCGGTTTGCCGCTAACAACGGAAATCAATCCGGAACCAAGCTGGAACCAAGCCGGGACCAAACCGATATACGGAGACAACCATGCATGCATCCACCCAGGCCGCGCTAACCGGCGCCGGCCAAGACATCGACCGCGACATCGAGAAACGCGCTTACAGCAAGGTGTTCTGGCGCATCATGCCGTTCCTGATGCTGTGCTACGTCATCGCTTACCTGGACCGCGTCAACGTGGGCTTCGCCAAGCTGCAGATGGCGCAGGACCTGGCGTTTTCCGAAACCGTGTTCGGCCTTGGCGCCGGGCTGTTCTTCATCGGCTACTTCCTGTTCGAAGTCCCCAGCAACCTGCTGATGCACAAGCTCGGCGCGCGCGTCTGGATCGCACGGATCATGATCACGTGGGGCATCATCTCGGCGCTGTTCGTCTTCGTGAAGACGCCCACCACCTTCTACATCATGCGCTTCCTGCTCGGCCTGGCCGAGGCGGGTTTCTATCCCGGTGTGATCCTCTACCTGACCTACTGGTATCCGGCCAACCGGCGCGCCAAGATGATCGCGCTGTTCATGTCGGGCATCCCGGTGGCTGGCATGCTCGGCAACCCGCTGTCGGGCTGGATCATGGATGCCTTCCATGACTACGGCGGCATGCGCGGCTGGCAGTGGATGTTCCTGATCGAGGCCCTGCCCGCGCTGCTGATCGGCATCGTCACCGTGTTCGTGCTCAAGAACGGCATCGACCAGGCGCCGTGGCTGGACGCCAACGAGAAGCGCGTGCTCAAGCGCAATATCGAGGAAGACGCGCGCCAGGCTGGCGCCTCGGGCACCGGCCACTCGCTCGGCGCCGTGTTCAAGGACAGCCGCGTCTGGTGGATGTGCATGATCTACTTCTGCTTTGTCACCGGGCAATATGCGCTGACGTTCTGGATGCCCACACTGGTCAAGACCAGCGGCGTTACCGGCAACCTCAATATCGGCCTGCTCAGCGCGATTCCGTTTATCTGCGCCATCGTGGTGATGAACTTCCTCGGCCACAGCGCCGACGCCCGGCGCGAACGCCGCTGGCACCTGATCGTGCCGGCGCTGATGGGCGCGGTGGGCTTTGCCATTGCCGCTTCGTATACCCACAATACCGTGGTGGCCATTGCCGCGCTGTCGCTCGCCGCCGCCGGCGTGCTGACCTGCGCCCCGCTGTTCTGGTCGCTGCCCACCGCCTTCCTGTCCGGGCTGGCCGCTGCCTCGGGCATTGCGGTGGTGAATTCGGTGGGCAACCTGGCGGGCTTTGTGGCACCGTATATGGTGGGCTACCTGACCGATCTCACCCACAGCACGCAGTCGAGCATGTATGTGCTGTCGGGCATGCTGGTGCTCGGCGCCGGGCTGGTCTGGCTCACGCCGGCCAAGCTGGTCAACCGCTAGGCCAAGAACTCAAGAACACAAGAACCCAAGAACAACGCACTTCTCCTGGAGCACCGCATGCCGCGTTTTGCCGCCAACCTGTCGATGATGTACACCGAGCACGCCTTCCTGGATCGCTTCGCCGCCGCAGCGGCAGACGGTTTCAAGGCCGTGGAGTATCTCTTCCCGTACGAGCACAGTGCCGCGGAAATCCGCGCGCGGCTCGACGCCAACGGCCTGGCGCAAGCGCTGTTCAACGCGCCGCCGGGCGACTGGACTGCCGGCGAGCGCGGCATGGCCGCCCTGCCCGGGCGCCAAGCCGAATTCCGCGACGCCTTCGGCCGCGCACTGGAATACGCTGCCGTGATCGGCAATGACAAGATCCACGTGATGGCCGGCCTGGTGCCGGCCGGCGCGGACCACGGGCGCCATCGCGCCTGCTACCTGGAAAACCTGGCGCATGCCGCGCAGGCTGCGGCTGCACAAGGCATCACGGTCCTGATCGAGCCGATCAACGGACGCGACATGCCCGGCTACTTCCTCAACCGCCAGGACGACGGCCAAGCCATCTGCAAGGAAGTGGGCGCGGCCAACCTGAAGGTGCAGTTCGACTGCTACCACTGCCAGATCGTGGAAGGCGACCTTGCCGTCAAGCTCAAGCGCGACTTTGCCGGCATCGGCCACATCCAGATTGCCGGCGTGCCCGAGCGCCACGAGCCGGACCTGGGCGAGCTGAACTACCCGTACCTGTTCGACGTGATCGATGGCCTTGGCTATGACGGCTGGATCGGCTGCGAGTATCGTCCGCGCGCCGGTACCTCGGCGGGTTTGGGCTGGCTCAAGCCTTACTTGAAGGCCTGAGCGGCCGCTGTCTCCATGCCGCCCACGGCGGCACAACAGGAAAACGAACATGCAAGTACTGATCACCGGCGGGGCAGGCTTTCTTGGCCTGCAACTGGCCCGCCAGCTGTTAAAACGCGGCACCCTGGACATCGACGGCAAGCCCGTCGCCATCGCGGGCCTGACGCTGCTCGACGTGGTAGCACCGCCTGCGCTGAACGACACGCGCGTGCGCGTGGTCACAGGCGACTTGTCGGATCCCGCCGTGCTTGCGCAGGCGATCGACGAACACACCGGCGCGGTGTTTCACCTGGCGGCGGTGGTCAGCGGCCAGGCCGAGGCGGATTTTGACCTGGGCATGCGCGTGAACCTGGATGCCGCGCGCGCGTTGCTGGAAACCTGCCGGGCGCTTCACGTGAAACATGGCAGCCGGCCACGCGTGGTGTTCACCAGTTCGGTGGCGGTGTACGGCGGCACCCTGCCCGCTGTGGTGCAGGACGATACCGCGCTCAATCCGCAATCCTCCTACGGCGCGCAGAAGGCCATCGGCGAGCTGCTGCTGTCGGACTACAGCCGCCGCGGCTTTATCGACGGCCGCGTGCTGCGCCTGCCGACCATCAGCGTGCGGCCAGGCAAGCCCAATGCCGCGGCATCGTCGTTCGCCAGCGGCATCATCCGCGAGCCACTGGCAGGCGTTGCCGCCAATTGCCCGGTCTCGCCGGAAACGCTGCTGTGGCTACTGTCCCCGCGCGGGGCGATTGCCGCGCTGGCGCGGGGCATGGAGATCGATGGTGCCGAGCTTGGCGAACGCCGGACGGTGAACCTGCCCGGCTTGTCGGTCACGCCCAAGGAGATGGTGGCGGCGTTGCGGCGCGTGGCCGGCGACACCGTGGCGAATCGCGTGAGCTGGGAGCGCGAGGCGCGCATCGAGAATATCGTCGGCACCTGGCCTGCCGCATGGAATACGGAGCGCGCGCTGGCGCTGGGGTTCCAGGGCGACCAGGATTTCGATGCGGTGATCCGGGCTTATATCGAGGACGCGGGCATAGCGGCGCGTTGAACCCGCAGACGCGTCTTGGCGGCGCTGGCTTGCACGCAGGCCAACGCCGCCGCACCTGAAACCACGAAAGCCGGACAGATCAAGCGTCCGGCTTCACCATTTCATACGCCGTGATCGTTTCCCGCACCGGCCCCGGAATCGGCGCCGACTTCTGCGTAGCGGGATCCGCGCAGACATAGACGATCTCGCCCGTGACGAGGTGCTCGTCGCCGCGGTACATCTCCACGCGGAACAACATGCTGGAGCGGCCCAGGCGCGCAATCCGCCCCCGGATCTCCAGCATGTCGTCAAAGCGCGCGGACGCGTGATACTCCAGCGTGGACTTCACCACGAAGATATCCACGCCGTGCGCGTGCAGCACATCCTCCGGATACCGGATCCCCACCGCCCGCCAGTACTCCGTCACGCAGATATCGCAGTAGGTCAGGTAATGCGCGTTGAACACGATCGATTGCGGATCCACTTCGGCCCAACGCACGCGCAGCGGCATGCTGTGACGGAAATCTTCCTTCGCCATGTCAGCGTCCCTCCTTGATTGCCGGCCAGATATCGGCCTGATATGAAAACGGCGCCGGCCCCGGACAGGGCGGCGCCGGCATAAAGCGGCTAAGTCAGGCTTATTGCGGCTTGTTCAGCCCCAGCTTGTCAATGATGGCCTTCTCTTTCTTGACCGTATCGGCGGCGAAGTGCGCGTATTGCTCGCTGCTCATGTAGAACGGCTCCATGTCGAACTTGGCCAGCGCATCGCGGTAGTTCTGCATTTCCATGGCCTTCTTGAAGCCGTCGTGAAGCTTCTTGACGATCTTCGGATCGGTGCCCTTGGGTGCCACCACGCCGAACGGCGAGGTCTGCACGATGCCCAGGCCCAGCTCCTTCAACGTCGGCACATTGGGGAAGCGCGCCGAGCGCTTCTCGCCCCAGGTCGACAGCAGGCGCAGCTTGCCGGACTCCACGTACGGTGCCCAGGCCGGGGTGTCCGCCACCGACATCACGTGCCCGCCCAGCAGGGCCTGCATCGATTCCGAGTTGCCCTTGTACGGAATATGCGAGAACTGCACGTTCTGCTTCATGGCCAGCTCTTCCATGGTCAGGTGCAGCGTGGTCATCGAGCCCGGCGAGCCGTAGGTCAGGCGGCCCGGGTTGGCCTTGGCGTAGGCGATGTAGTCCTGCATGGTCTTGATCGGCGAATCCACCGGCACAACCAGGCCAAACGAGTAGCCGGCCAGGTTGATCACGTACGACAAGTCCTTGACCGGATCCCAGTTGATCTTGGTGGTGTACGGCAGGCGGTAGACCGGCATGGCCACCTGCGCCAGCGTGTAGCCGTCCGGCTGGGTCGATTGCATCAGCTGGGCGGGCAATACCCCGCCCGCGCCAGGCTTGTTCTCGATGATCACCGGCTGGCCGAGGATCTTGGAAGCGTTTTCCGCCAGCACGCGGAACGGCAGGTCGGTGGAACCGCCCGCGGTATAGCCGATGATCAGGCGAATCGGCCGTTGCGGGAAATTGTCCGCCTGCGCCAGGGCCGGCGCGCTGGCCAGCCCCAGGGTAGCCGCGGTGGCGGCGAGCGCGCCCGCATGGGCGAGGAAATGGCGGCGTTGCATGAGTCTGTGTCTCCTTTTGCTACTGCTACAAGTAATGCACTACACGTAAAGCCAATGAAACCGGGGGTTCTGCGACCGCTTCGATCTGGCTGCCGGCCCGTGCCGGCAAGTCCCGCTCAGCCGTCGAAGGCAGCGCGCAAGGCGGCGACCGCGTCGCCATGCGCGCCGGCCACCGCCGGGACAAAGCGCCCCAGCTTGAAAAAATCGTGGATCATGCCTTGGTAGTCGGCCAATTGCGCCGGCACGCCCGCGGCGCGCAGCTTGGCCGCGTAGGCCACGCCTTCGTCGTGCAGCGGGTCGTAGCCCGCCACGGCGATCCAGGCCGGGCAGCAACCGCGCACGTCGGCACCCGTGCCACCACCGTCCAGCGGGGCAAAACGCCAGTCGTCGCGGCTGGTTTCGCTGTCCAGGTATTGCGAGAAAAACCACTGGATCATCGGCGCGGTCAGCAGATAGCCCTCGGCCAGCGCGCGATGCGAAGGCGTGTCCTGGCGGGCGCAGGTGCCGGGATAGATCAGCATCTGCAGGACAGGCTCCAGGCCCAGATCCCGCGCGTGCACGGCGCAGGCGCTGGCCAGGGTGCCGCCCGCGCTGTCGCCGCCCAGGGCGATACGGCCGGCATCGGCGCCCAGGCGCGCGGCCTCGGCGAACACCCACGCCATGACATCGAACGCATCGTTCGCCGCATGAGGAAACTTCCACTGCGGGCCAAGCCGGTAGTCCACCGACAGCACCATGCAATCCGCCTGCATGCACAGCAGCCGGCTCAAGGGATCGTGCGAGTTGACGCTGCCCACCGTGAAGCCGCCGCCATGGAAGTACACCAGCAAGGGCAACGGCTCGGCCCAGCTGGCCTCGCGCGGCGCATACAGCCGCACCGGGATGTCGTAGCCATCGCGCGCGGCTACCGTCAGGTTTTCCACGCTGTGCACGGCCAGCGGCGCGATATCCATGATGGGCGCGCTCTTTTCGTAGGCGGTCTTGGCGTCGGCCGGGTCCAGTTCGTGGATGGACGGACGCTTCACGCGCCCGATCAGCTCCAGCAACGCCGCCACCTGCGGGTCCAGCGGCACCGGCGGCATGCCGGGCAAGGCAGACGCAGGCTGGGCGGACGCAGCGGTGGAATCAGGCGGGACAGCGGACATGGACACTCAGAATCAGTAGCAACGAACCTTCGGCAGCAGCCGAATCTCCAGTGGCGTCAGCGCCGCTGGCGTTCGAATTGTGAACGATCGTTCGATTTTAGTATGATTCCAGATGTTTCTGCAGCAAAGCATATGAAATTTCCCTGGGGCTGGTCAGGGCGGCAGGTTTTGCGCGATCATCGACCATCGTCAGAAAAGCCAGAAGTCAGAAGCCAGAAGAAATAGAAAACCCTCATCGACGGAGACAGCATAGATGGCCTTCATTTATTACCTGACCCACATCCACCTGGATTTCGGCACCATCAGCCAGCTCAAGGCAGAGTGCGAGCGCATCGGCATCCGGCGCCCGCTGGTCGTCACCGACAAAGGCGTGGTTGCCGCCGGTGTGGCCCAGCAGGCCGTCGTGGCCCTGGGCGGCCTGCCGCACGAGATCTTCGACGAAACCCCCTCCAACCCGAC
Organism: Cupriavidus sp. GW821-FHT02F09; assembly: GCF_059421605.1. NCBI lineage: Bacteria > Pseudomonadati > Pseudomonadota > Betaproteobacteria > Burkholderiales > Burkholderiaceae > Cupriavidus > Cupriavidus sp. GW821-FHT02F09. The sequence goes on along the minus strand of NZ_JBWKVH010000020.1, from coordinate 62,830 downwards.
CGAAGCCATGGTCAAGAAGGCCGCGGCGCAGTATCGGGATAGCGGCTGCGATGGGCTGATCGCGGTCGGCGGCGGCTCCTCCATCGACCTGGCCAAGGGCATCGCCATCCTCGCCACCCATCCCGGCGAGCTGACCACCTACGCCACCATCGAAGGCGGCAGCGCCAGGATCACCGAGCGCGCCGCGCCGCTGATCGCCGTGCCGACCACCTCGGGCACCGGCAGCGAGGTGGCGCGCGGTGCCATCATCATCCTGGAAGACGGCCGCAAGCTCGGCTTCCACTCGTGGCACCTGTTGCCGAAATCCGCCATCTGTGACCCGGGCCTCACGCTCGGCCTGCCGGCCGGCCTGACCGCCGCCACCGGCATGGATGCCATCGCGCATTGTGTGGAAACCTTCCTGGCGCCAGCCTTCAACCCGCCCGCCGACGGCATCGCCCTGGACGGCCTGGAGCGCGGCTGGAAGCATATCGAACGCGCCACCCGCGACGGCCAGGACCGCGACGCGCGCCTGAACATGATGAGCGCCTCCATGCAGGGCGCCATGGCCTTCCAGAAGGGACTGGGCTGCGTGCACTCGCTATCGCACCCGCTCGGCGGCCTCAAGGTGGACGGCAAGACCGGCCTGCACCACGGCACCCTGAATGCGGTGGTGATGCCAGCGGTGCTGCACTTCAACGCCGACGCGCCCAGCGTGGTGCGCGACAACCGCTACGCCCGCCTGCGCCATGCCATGGGCCTGCCCCAGGACGCCGACCTGGCCCAGGCCGTGCACGACATGACCGCGCGCCTCGGGCTGCCCACTGGTCTGCGCCAGATGGGGGTCACCGAAGACATGTTCGACAAGGTGATCGCCGGCGCACTGGTCGACCATTGCCACAAGACCAACCCGAAAGAGGCCAGCGCCGCGGATTATCGGCGTATGCTGGCGGAATCCATGTAAGTGCCGCGGCGGGCCGGCAGCACAGGTGCGCGGAACAGCCGGGGCGATCCAGCTTTACCACCCAGCACGGAGAAGAGGTCATGACAGGGGAACACCTGCAGGTCTTGCACGGAGACATCACCCGCATGGAAGTCGACGCCATCGTCAATGCCGCCAATAGCGGCTTGCTCGGTGGCGGCGGTGTCGACGGCGCCATCCACGGCGCTGGCGGTCCCGCCATCATGGCCGCCTGTCGCGGCATTCGCGAAACCAAGGGCGGCTGCCCCACCGGCCAGGCGGTGATCACCACCGGTGGCCTGCTGCCCGCGCCTTACGTCATCCACGCGGTCGGCCCGGTCTGGCAAGGGGGCGACCACGGCGAAGACGCCCTCCTTGCCAGCGCCTACCAGGCCAGCATCACGCTAGCCGCGCAGCACAAGCTGCGCACCATCGCCTTTCCCAATATCAGCACCGGCATCTACGGTTTCCCGCGCGAGCGCGCCGTGGACATTGCCATCGAGGCGGTACGCAAGGCCCTGGTGGCCGCACCCACCATCGAGCAGGTCAGTTTTGTCTGCTTTGATGACGAGAATTACCGGTTGTATCGGCACAGGTTGAGCTAAATGGCTGACGGGAAATCGGCATTCTCCTGCGATTTCCCGTTTTGCTGTCTTCCTCGCTGTCCCTGCCCTCGCTCCGGGAGTTCTTCTCACTCCTGGGCTAATTCGCCACCACCACCCCCTCCAACGCCAGCCCCACCGCGGCCTGCGCATGCAAAGCCGTGGTATCGAACACCGGCAGCGCCACATCATCCTGCCCGATCAGCAGCGCGATCTCGGTGCAGCCCAGAATCACCCCGCCCACGCCCTGCGCCTGCAAGCCGCCGATAATCCGCCGGTACACATCGCGCGAGGCGTCGCGCACGATGCCGTGGCATAGCTCGTCGTAGATGATCCCGTGGACCAGCGCGCGGTCGGCGGCGTCGGGGACCACGACTTCGATGCCGTGCTTGTCCTGCATGCGGCCGCGATAGAAGTCCTGCTCCATGGTGAAGGCCGTGCCAAGCAAGCCCACGCGCCGGATGCCGGCCGCGCGCAATGCTTGCGCGGTGGGATCGACGATATGGAGAAAGGGGATGTCGAGCGCGGCTTCCAGGACAGGGGCCACGCGGTGCATGGTGTTGGTGCAGAGCAGCACGAAATCCGCGCCGGCGGCCTGTACCTGCAGGGCGGCTTGCCGCATGGCTTCGCCGAGTTCGTCCCAGCGTTGCGCGTGCTGCAGTGCCTTGATCTGCTCGAAGCTGACCGTGACCATGACGCTGCGCGCGTTATGGTGGCCGCCGAGACGTTGTTTCATGTCCTGGTTGATCAGGCGGTAATACTCGGCCGAGGATTCCCAGCTCATGCCGCCGATCAGTCCGATCGTCTTCATCTTGACCTTCCTTGCGCACCGGCGCCGTCGAATCAGGTCAATGTAGCAGCAGGCGCCACCCCGCCCCATGCACAGTGCGGCGGTTTCCGACCGGGCCGGCGCAGGCGCGCATGCCTGACGCGGCCTGGCATGCACAACAAATCAGGGCAAAGCGCTCCGGATCAACAGGTTGATGCGCTCCGGCTGCTCGTGGATGACCCAGTGGGTGCCATCCGGAATGCGCTCCAGCCGCATGTCCGGGATGAACTTGTCCAGGCCATCCAGCAGGCTCTTGGGCAGCGCGGTGTCGCGCTCGCCCCAGACCACCAGCGTCGGCACGCGCACGGTGAAGGCGGCGGGATCGAGCCTGGAGATATCGGGAGGTGTCTCGCCAGGGCCCGGCGGATGCATGGGCGACGCGCGGTAATAGTTCACACCGCCGGTCAGCGAGTGAGAGCCGCCGGCGCCGGGCTGCGACCAGGCCGCGTGGTATTTCTCGCGGGTCTCGCCGGTAAACCAGGGCGCGGGCTGCTTGCCCTGCCCATTCAGGAAGCCCTCGAGCTTGGCGAAGCCGTCCGCCGCCAGCGCTTGTTCCGATCCCGGCTCGCGCAGCCAGTTCATATAGGCCGAGGCGGCTTGCTGCTGGGGATCGCTGGTCAGCGCCTTGGCAAACACATAGGGATGCGGCGAATTGATGATGACCAGCCGCTCCACCATCTGCGGAAACTGGATGGCCAGGTTCCAGCAGATTGCCCCGCCCCAGTCGTGCGCCACCACCACGCAATGCGAGTAGCCCAGCGCGTTGATGAACTGGACCAGGTCCTCGACGATGTGGCGGGGACGGTAGGTCTCGACTTCCGCGGGCTTGCTTGAGAGGTTGAAGCCGCGCAGGTCCGGCGCCACCGCGAAGTGGGTCTTGCCGAACTCGGCCAGCTGGGCTTCCCACTCGTACCAGAACTCGGGAAAGCCATGCACGAACAGCACCAGCGGCTTGCCGCGCTCGCCGGCGCTGGCGTAGTGCAGGCGCGTGCCATTGGGCAAGGTGGCGTACTGCAGATGGCGAATGACTGCAGGTTTGGTCATGTATTCCTCCCTTGCCGCAATGGCTGTCTCTGGTGGACTTGCTGCTGGCCGCACCTGGCGGCTCCCCCTCGGTTATCCGCGCAAGGCGGCGATGAGCCCGGCGCGCACTTCCGGCTTGTCGGCGAACGGGTCGCTTGGGTTGCGTTGGCTAATGATATCTTCGAAGCGCTGCCGCACGGGATCCAGTTGCTGCGGATGCGAGTAAATATAGAAGCCGTTGTCGCGGATGGCATCGAAGGTGAGTTGCGCCACTTCAGCGGCCGTGACCTTGCCCGAACTGACCGCTTTGTCCGACATGGCTTGCGACACCAGTTGCGAGCGCGTAGGCGGAGCGTCATTGGCCAGCCCGGCCGGCCGGTTGCGGCCCGATTGCGTGATGCCGGTCGGCACGAAATACGGGCACAGCACCGAGCAGCGCACCTGCTCGCTGACCAGGCTGAGATCCTGGTACAGCGATTCGGACAGGGAAACCACGGCATGCTTGGAGACGTTGTAGACGCCCATCGCGGGCGGGCTGAGCAAGCCGGCCATGGAGGCCGTATTGACGATATGGCCTTCGAACGACGGGTCCTTGGCCGCGGCCGCGAGCATCAGCGGGGTAAAGATGCGCACACCGTGGATCACGCCAAAGAGGTTGACGCCCAGCACCCACTCCCAGTCGCGCTCGGTGTTTTCCCACATCAGGCCGCCCGCGCCCACGCCGGCGTTGTTGAACAGCAGGTTGACCTGGCCAAAGGTGGCGATGGCGGCATCGGCCAGCGCCTGCACCTGCTCGGCCTTGGACACATCCACGCGCACGCCGATCACCTGCACGCCTTGCGCCTTGAATTCCGCCACGGCGCCATCCAGTGCGTCCTCCTGCACGTCGGCCAGCACCAGCTTCATGCCGAGTCCCGCACCCAGCTTGGCGAATTCCTTGCCGAAGCCCGATGCACCACCGGTGATCACTGCCACCTTGCCCTGGAATTGCTTCATGTTGTCTGCCTCTCGTTTGCTGTCGTTGTTATGGGGTTGCCTTGCCGCGCGGGTCTTAGCCCGCGTGCTGCACTTGATAGCCTTGGCGCGGGAAATGCACGTTGACCGCGCCCGCACGCGGGTCCTGGCGGCGCAATGTGGCACGGTGGGCGTCCAGCGCCACCAGCACGCCGGCCACGGGATCGCGCGCGTAATCCGTTGGCGTCACGGTGACCGCGTCGCCCGCTTCGAAGCCGCTGCCGGCAGCCACCCCGCCAGGCAACGCGGCCGGATCGGCGTGCCGTGCCACTTCTAGCGCCGACTCCGCGCTGACCACCCGCACCGTGCCATGGCCAAAGGCCTTCATGCGCGCATACCAGGCTTGCACCGCCGGATACGCATCCAGCAGCTTGGCCAGCTCGCTGGCGCGCTGGATGAACCAGATATTGTGGTACAGCGAAAAATCCGCCACCGACAGCTCGGCCCCGGCCACATGCGCCACGCCCGCCTTGAATTGCTGCTCGAGCCGCCCGAAGGTTTCATGCAGCATGGCGATGGCCTCGGGCAATGGCATGCGCAGCGCATTGGTCTCGCCACGCATGGCCTTGCGATCGGCCGAGAAAGCCTGCATTTGCGCCGGCGTGAGATGGCCCAGCATGCTTTGCGCGCCAGCCGGCTGGAACAGGTAGGTGACGGCGGCGGTAAACAGCGCGGTATCGATCCAGCCAGCGACCAGGCGCGTGGTGGCCGCTTGCGCGGCGGGATAGAGCGGGCGCGCGGGCGCCGCGCTGTCGATCACCTCGCAGATCAACGCGGTGTCGCAATAGATGTCGGCCCCGACCTGCAGGATCGGGGTGCGGCGGTAGCCGCCGGTCAGCGCCACCACGTCCGGCTTTGGCATGATGGGCGGGATTTCCACCGCTTGCCACGCCAGGCCCTTCGCGCCCATCAGCAGGCGGATCTTCTCGGAGAACGGCGACGTTGCATACTGGTGAAGGATAAGGTCTGCCATGGTGTCGGAATCGCTTGTGTTGCCAGTCTGAAGCCAATCTATCGCCAATCTATAGCCAGATTAAACTCAGCCTGAAATTTCTCTTATGCCTGCTGCCGGTGCGTCGGGCGGATGCCGCCACGGGTATCAGCAAGGCGCGTGCCTGCTATTGCTCGATTTCCTCTGTCGCGCTGTCAACCGCACTACCGCCCCGTTTGCTTCAGCGCCTTGAGCGCCATGTTCTCGACCAGGCGCGGCGCCAGCAGCTTAAGCCACAGCCCGAGCCGGCCCTTGCCGGTCATCACCAGTTCGCGCTTGCGCGCGGCCATGGCCGCCAGCATCTGGCGCGCGCATTCCTGCGCGCTCATGGCCCCCTCCTCGCGCAGCCGGCTCTCGCCCAGTGGGCGGCCGTCTGGGCCGAAGCCATTGATGCGCGTATCGGTCGCCACCACGCCGGGGAACACCACGCACACATCCACGCCAGACCCGCGCAGCTCGGCCCGCAGCGCCTCGCAGAATCCCGCCAGTGCGAACTTGCTGGCCGAGTAGGCGGTACGGCCCGGCACGCCGATCTTGCCGGCCAGGCTGGACACCGCCACCATCAGGCCGCCGCGCTCGCGCAGGTGCGGCAGCGCCTCGCGCGTGCACCACATGGCGCCGAAGTAGTTCACGCGCATGACCTGCTCGTAGTAGCTGTAGTCCGATACCTGTTCGAAGTAGCCGTGGGCGGACACGCCGGCATTGTTGACCAGCACGTCGAGCCCGCCATACTGCGCCACCACCGTGGCCACCAGCCGCCGGCAGTCGAACTCGTCGGACACGTCGACGCGCCACACGCCGACGTCGGCGGCCGGGTGCTGGCGGCGGATGCGCTCCGCCAGCGCCTGCAGCATGTCGACACGGCGCGCCGCCAGCGCAAGCCGCGCACCCTGCTGCGCCAGCAGCAGGGCCAGTTCGGCGCCAATGCCGTCGGACGCGCCGGTGATCAGCACGACCTTGCCAGTGAATGGAGCAAAGGCGGCCATGACTTCAATCCAGCAGGTCGGGCTGTTCCTTGACGATGCGGGCGTACAGCGGCTGGAACTGGAACCAGCCCGCCTGCGCGGTGCCGACGATCGAGTACGCCTGGCGCGCCGCGGCGTCGGAGATCACCTTCAGCGGCGCATTGGTGCGCGCGGCGGCGGCCTCGGCCAGCAACTGCACCTGGCATGAGCGCTCCATGGTGATGAACCACCAGGCAGCTTCGTCCACCGTCTTGCCCACTGTCAGCAAGCCATGGTTCTGCAGGATCGCGGCCTTGTTGCTGCCCAGCGCGTTGGCGATGCGCTGGCCTTCGTCCAACTCCACCACCACGCCGCCGAAATCGTCGTAGAGGGCATGATCGTTGTAGAAGGCGCACACGTCCTGCGTCAGCGGGTCGAGCGTGCGGCCCAGCGTGGACCAGGCGCGGCCATAGGTGCTGTGCGAGTGCGCGGCGGCGACCGCGTCTTCACGGGTCTGGTGCACGCGCGAATGGATGGCAAAGGCCGCGGCGTTGACCGGGTAATCACCTTCGACCACGTCGCCATGGTGATCGCAGCGGATCAGGTTGGACACCTTGACCTGGCTGAAATGCACGCCGAACGGGTTGACCCAGAACGTATCCGGAAACTCGGGATCGCGCGCGGTGATGTGGCCGGCCACGCCTTCGTCGAAGCCGAACTTGGAAAACAAACGGAAGGCCGCGGCCAGCCGCTGCTTGCGGTGCAGGCGCTCCTCTGCCGGTGTATCGAACTTCGGCGGGCGCGGCAGTACGCGGTACTTGGCCTTGACCGCTTCGGACAGGCCGGCGGCCATTTCGTCCTGGTCGGCCTGGGGCCTGGTGCTTTCTGCAGGGGCGTTCATGGGGAATCTCCTTGTTCGTAGTTGGTTTGCCCCCCTCTCCCGCGTGCGGGAGGGGTCGGGGGAGAGGGCGGGCGCTCGTTACGCCTGCGTGCCGGACAACACCACGGGCTTCGCTCCAAGTGCCTCCTAGCTAAGCCACCCCTCTCCCCGGCCCTCTCCCCCTGAGGGGAGAGGGAGAGACAGCCGTCGTCATGGCGCGCGGCTCTGGCCCGCTCGGCGGCTTCGGTGCATGCCTCTGGTTAAACCAGCTTGACCAGTTGCTTGCCGAAATTCTTGCCCTTGAGCAGGCCCATGAACGCTTCCGGCGCGCTCGCCAGGCCTTGCGCAATGCTCTCGCGGAACTTGAGCTTGCCTTGCGCCACCGCGGTGCCGAGCTCTTGCAGCGCTTGCGGCCACACGTCCATGTGCTCGGACACGATGAAGCCTTCCACGGTCAGGCGCGACACCAGGATCAGCTGCGGGTTCTTCAGCGGCATCGGCTGGCCATCGTAGCCAGCGATCATGCCGCAGATGGCGATGCGGCCAAAGGCGTTCATGCGGGCCAGCACGGTGTCGAGGATCTCGCCGCCGACGTTCTCGAAGTAGCCATCCACGCCATCCGGGGTGGCTTCCTTGAACATCGTGTACAGCTCCTTGCTGTCCTTGGCCGCCTTGTAGTCAACGCAGGCATCGAAGCCGAGTTCATTGACCACGTAGTCGCACTTGTCCTTGCCGCCGGCAAAGCCGACCACGCGGCAGCCCTGGAGCTTGGCCAGCTGGCCCACCACGCTGCCGACCGCGCCGGAGGCCGCGCTCACCACGATGGTCTTGCCGGCCTTCGGCTGGATGATCTTGTTCAAGCCATACCAGGCCGTGACGCCGGGCATGCCGACCGAGCCGAGGTAGGCCGACAGCGGAATATGGGTGGTATCGACCTTCTGGATGCCGATGCCATTGGTGACGCCCATTTCCTGCCAGCCGAACATGCCGACCACCTTGTCGCCGACTGCGTACTTGGGGTTCTTCGTCGCCACGATCTCGCCAACCGTGCCGCCGATCATCACGTCGCCCAGCGGCTGCGGGGTGGCGTACGACTTGCCCTCGTTCATGCGGCCGCGCATATACGGATCGAGCGACAGGAAATGATTGCGGACCAGCACCTCGCCTTCGCCGATCTCGGGCACAGGCACCTCTTCCAGGCGGAAGTTGTCAGGGGTCACGGCGCCGGTGGGACGCGATGCCAGGACGATGCGCTTGTAGGTGTTCGACATGATGGCTTCCTTACAGTGAAATGGACAAGGACACTCGCCCTTTGCCGTTCGTTGTGGGTCGTTGCCGGCTAGCTGGTCAGCTTGCCGGCTTGTTTGGTTATTTCATCAATGACAGCGCCAGTGCCCGATACGCGCGATGCGTGACGGGGTCGTTGGCGCCGTTGGCCGCGATGGGATGCGAGGCGTAGCGCACGATGGTGAGTTCCGCCTTGGGATCGACGTAAATACGCTGGCCGTGGATGCCACGTGCCTCGAACACGCCGTGGTCGTCGTTCGAGACCCACCACATCGAACGGTAGCTCCAGCCGGGCAAGGTGGCATAGCCAGCCTTGGCAAACTTGGCGGGATCGCCGCCGCGGCGGATGTCCGCCACCACTTCGGCCGGGATAACCTGCTGGCCATTGAAGCGGCCGCCGTTGCGCATGGTCTCGCCAAAGCGGGCCAGGTCGCGCAGCGTGGTATTCAGGCCGCCGCCACCGGACTCGCTGCCGATGCTGTCCACCATGAAGTAGGCATCGTTCTCCGCGCCCATTTTTTGCCAGACGCGCTCGGAAAGCAGCTTGGCCAGCGACTGCCCGGACACGCGCTTGACGATCCAGGCCAGGACTTCGGCATTGACGGTCTTGTAGGCGAAGGCCTGGTCATGCTCGCCTTCCTTCTTCAAGGTGGCCAGGAATTCGTAGAACGTCTTGGGTCCGGCATAGCCGGGCTCGCGCGGCATCATGCCGCCGGCGCGGCTGTAGTCCCAGATCTCGGCCTTGGGCTCGGCATAGTTTTCGGAATACTTGACGCCCACCGTCATGTCCATGACTTCGCGCACAGTCGCATCGCCGTAGGCGGTGCCCGCCATCTCCGGCAGGTAGCGCGTAACGGGCGCGGCGGGATCCAGCTTGCCGTCCGCCACCAGCATGGCAGCCAGCGTGCCGACGAAGGACTTGGTGACCGACATGGCGATGTGCGGCGTATGGTCGTCCAGCGCGCCGAAGTACTTCTCGTAGACGACCCGGCCCTTGTGCATCACCAGGATGCCGTCGGTATAGGTCAGGCCGAGCATGTCGCTGAACGTGCGGCGGGTGCCGTCGGCATCGGTGAACGGCACGCCACCGATATCGCGCTCGGCACGCGGCAGTGCCGAAACCGGGCCGCGCCCGTGCCAGACCGAGGCTGTCGGGACCAGTTCGCGGATATGCGAAAAGCTCCAGCGCGTGCGCGGGAAGCCGTTGCTGGCAGGAGTGAAGCTGATGACCTTGGCGGCTGCGGGAGGAAAGCCCTGCATCCAGCCCGCCGCAACGGGATCGGTGGCGGCCGCGTCCGGGAACACTGGCGCGGCAGGTGCCGCAACCGGCGCGCCGGCCGAAGGAACAGGTGCATTCTGGGCTTGGCCCGGCTGATACATGGCAAGGGCTCCTGCGCCGAAGGCGGCGAGCACGGTCAGTTTCAATCGCCGCGTGGCGGCAATCCGTTCAAACAGCATCTTGTCTCCATTTTTGTTTTACAGCTGCTGCGCGCCGCCGGCTCTGGTGACCCTGCCGGTCTTGTAGCTAATATCCCCTCTCTGCCCCGCGGCCTCAGCCGTCCGCGCCGGTATCCGAAGCGCCGCTTGCCGCCCGCTGCGGCGGCACGCGCTTGACGAACTTGAACGTGCCCGACCCGCGCGACACGGTCTTGCCATCGGCGTCGACGATCTCCGCCTCGCAAAAGGCCATGGTGCTGGTACGGTGCACGCACTGGCCGCGCGCGATGAGCTTGCCGCGGCCAGGCGCCATGAAACTGGTCTTCATCTCGATGGTGACCACCCCGCGGCCATCGGGATCGGCGGCGCGGCCGGCGATGGCCATGGCCACGTCGAGCAGCGTCATCAGCACGCCGCCATGGGCCATATCCCAGCTGTTCTGGTGACGCGTTTCCAGCGCCAGTTCGATCTCGCTGCCCTCCTTGTCCATGCGGGTGCATTGCACGCCGAGATCGGCAAGGAAGGGAATCTTGAGGGGAAATCCGTTGGTTTTAGTCATAGTTGCTAGTGTGGCGAAGACGGTACGGCTGGCCGGCTGGCGAGGCGAAAAAGCCCCGCCCTGCATGAGCCAACCGCATTGGAGCATGGACTTTATACCGCGCTCACGCCGCCATCCACCGCCAGCACCTGGCCGGTGATGTGCTTGCCGGCGGCGCTGGCGAACAGCAGCGCCGCGCCCTTCAGGTCTTCGTCGTCGCCCAGCCGGTGCAGCGGCACCGACGCGCACATGGCATCCACCCCAAGGCGGTCCAGCGAGCCCTGCGTCATCTTGGAGGGGAAGAAGCCCGGCGCCAGCGCGTTCACCGTGATGTTGTGCTCGCCCCACTCGGCCGCCAGCGTGCGGGTAAAGTTCACCACCGCGCCCTTGGAGGTGTTGTAGGCAATGGTTTCCATCGATCCCGGCGGGTTGCCCGCCAGGCCGGCGATGGAGGCCACGTTGATGATGCGGCCATAGCGGCGCGGAATCATCGACAGCTTGCCGATGCGCTGCGACAGCAGGAACACGCCGCGGATATTCAGGTTCATCACCTTGTCCCAGGCTTCCACCGGGTGATCTTCGGCAGGCGCGCCCCAGGTGGCGCCGGCATTGTTGACCAGGATGTCGATATGGCCCAGCTTGGCCAGTGCCTCGTCGGCCAGGCGCACGATATCCGCATCGCGCGCGCCGTCGGCGGCGATCCACTCGGCATCGATGCCAAGCGCCTTGAGGTGGGCTTGCGCCGCTTGCAGCTCATCGGCCTTGCGCGCCGACAGCACGATGCGCGCGCCCTGCTCGCCAAGCGCTTCGGCAATCTGCAGGCCAAGCCCGCGCGAGCCGCCGGTGATCAGTGCCGTCTTGCCCTTCAGGTCGAACAATTGCTGGATGGTGTTCATGGTGTCTCCCGATTTGGTTTGGCGCGCGCGCAGATCGATGCGCGCGCTCGTTCATCTTGCTTGGATGCCGCTCAGAACCAGGCGTCCTGCATGTCCAGCGTGGTGCGGTCCAGCGAGGCCAGCAGGTCTAGCTGCGGGCCCACCTTGGGCAACTCCCAGCGGAAGAAGTACGCCGCCGCCGCCAGCTTGCCGCGATAGAAGTCCTGGTCTTCCTGGCCCTTGGCTCCCGCCAGTGCGGCCTGCGCCACCAGTTCCTGCTCCAGCCACGTCCACGACAGCACGACATGGCCGAAGGCTTCCAGGTAGACCGAGGCGTTGGCCAGCGTCACCGTGGCGTCGCCCGCCGCCCACAACGCCTGCGTGACTTGCGCCACGCGCTTGACGGCGGCGCCCAGCGCCTTGGCGTGGCTGCCCAGCGCGGCATCGCCGCTGGCCAGGGCGCGGCCGATGGTGGCCTGGATCTCTTCGCCCAGCACTTTGAAGGCCGCGCCGTCCTTCATCACCACCTTGCGGCCCAGCAGGTCCAGGCCCTGGATGCCGTGCGTGCCTTCATGGATCGGGTTGAGGCGGTTGTCGCGGTAGAACTGCTCGACGTTGTACTCGCGGGTGTAGCCGTAGCCGCCATGCACCTGGATGGCCAGGTTGTTGGCTTCCAGGCACCACTGCGACGGCCAGCTCTTGGCGATCGGCGTGAGGATATCGAGCAGCAGTGCCAGGCGTTCATGCTCGGCACCCTGCGCAGCACGCTCCTGGTCCACCAGTTGCGCGCAATACAGGTTGAGCGCCAGCCCGCCTTCCACATAGCTCTTCTGCGCCAGCAGCATGCGGCGGATATCCGCGTGCTCCACCAGCCGCACCTGCGGGCTGGCCGGATCCTTGCCGCCGGGGCCGATCGGGCGGCCTTGCGGGCGGTTGCGCGCGTAATCGACCGAATGCAGGTAGCCGGTATAGCCCAGCATGACCGCGCCCAGGCCCACGCCGATGCGGGCCTCGTTCATCATATGGAACATGCAGGCCAGGCCCTTGTGGGCCTCGCCCACCAGGTAACCAATGGCCCCCGCCTTGCCGCCCGGTTTGTACTTCATGCCTTCGCCGAAGTTCAGCAGGCAGTTGGTGGTGCCGCGATAGCCCATCTTGTGGTTCAGGCCGGCCAGCACCACGTCGTTGTGCTCGCCCAGGCTGCCGTCGGCGTTGACCAGGTATTTCGGCACGATGAACAACGAGATGCCCTTCACGCCCGGGATCAGCTTGCCGTCCGGGCCGGGGATCTTGGCCAGCACGAGGTGGACGATATTGTCGGAGAGCTCATGCTCGCCGGCAGAAATCCACATCTTGTTGCCGCGCAGGCGGTATTGCTGGCCGAGCGGCGATTCGCCCTCGTAGTCGGCGCGCGTGGTGATGTCCGACAGCGACGAGCCCGCCTGCGGCTCGGACAGGCACATGGTGCCGAAGAAGCGGCCTTCCATCTCCGGCTTGACGAAGGTCTCCACCTGCGCCGGCGTGCCGTGCGTGAGCAGCAGGTTGGCGTTGCCGATGGTCAGGAAGGGATAGGAGCTGGTGCCGACGTTGGCGCCCTTGAAGTAGGCAAAGCCGGCCTTCTCCACCACCACGGGCAGTTGCATGCCGCCGATGTCGTAGTCCTGCCCGGCGGCCATCAGGCCGGCCTCGCAGAAGGCCTTTAGCGCGGTCTTGACCTCGGGGATGATGCTGACGGTCTCACCGTCGAAATGCGGCTCTTGCTGGTCGTTCTTCTTGTTATGTGGCGCGAACAGGTCGGCGGCGATCTTCTCGCAGGTATCGAGCGCGGCGTCGAAGGTCTCGCGGGAATGGTCGGCGTAGCGCGGAATACGGGTCAGCCCCTCGACCTTGAGCCATTCGTACAGCACGAAGTTCAGGTCACGGCGGGAAAGGATCAGCGACATGGCAGGAAACGGCTCCCAGACTGAAAGGGAAAATCAAAGATGCGCGACCCGTCGGCGGCGGCATCAACTGCAAGCCTCGCGGCGGGGATCATCGCTGTCTCCACAACGGCGCGCTCTCATGGCGCACCGCAAATTCTGTATCTCTAAACGGCGCGGGGAAAGAAAAAGGCGCTCGCGCGCCCGTCTCTTTCCCGCCGTGCCTAGCTGCCTTCGCCCAGGCGGGCGATCAGCGTGTCGCCGATCGCCGGGCGCAGGTAGTTGATCTTGTACTCGGAGGTCACCACCGGCGCGTCCAGCTCGGCGCCGACCAGCACCGGGAAGGGCTGGCTGACCAGCACCTCCCGGCCACGGGCCAGCATCGGGTCGGCCGGATCGCGCACGGTAACGTGCCGCCTCAGAAGACTTCGAACAGGCCGGCAGCACCCTGGCCGCCGCCGATGCACATGGTCACCACCACGTACTTCGCGCCACGGCGCTTGCCTTCGATCAGCGCATGGCCGACCAGGCGGGCGCCCGACACACCATAGGGATGGCCCACCGCGATGGCGCCGCCATTGACGTTCAGGCGGTCCATGGGGATGCCCAGGGTGTCGGCGCAGTACAGCACCTGCACGGCGAAGGCTTCGTTGAGCTCCCACAGGCCGATGTCGGCAACCGTCAGGCCGGCCTTCTTCAGCAGCTTGGGCACCGCGAACACCGGGCCGATGCCCATTTCGTCAGGCTCGCAGCCGGCCACGGCAAAGCCGCGGAACGCGCCCAGCGGCTGCAGGCCGCGGGCCTCGGCCACCTTCGAATCCATGACCACGACCGCCGAAGCACCGTCGGAGAACTGCGATGCATTGCCTGCCGAGACCACGCCGCCGGGCATGGCGGTGCGGATCTTCGACACGGCTTCCAGCGTGGTATCGCCGCGGATGCCTTCGTCGGCCGAGACCGTGACTTCCTTGGTCATCAGCTGGCCGGTCGCCTTGTCGGCCACGCCCGCGAGCACCGTGATCGGCACGATTTCGTCGTTGAACTTGCCGGCTTCCAGGGCCGCGAACGCGCGCTGCTGGCTGCGCACGCCGTACTCGTCCTGGCGCTCGCGCGAGATGTTGTAGCGCTTGGCCACGTTCTCGGCAGTTTGCAGCATGTTCCAGTAGATTTCCGGCTTGTTCTTGGTTAGCCAGCTTTCCTGGATCATGTGGCGGTTCATTTCCTGCTGCACGCAGGAGATGCTCTCCACGCCACCGGCCACGAAGATGTCGCCTTCATCGGCAATCACGCGTTGCGCGGCCATGGCGATGGTTTGCAGGCCGGACGAGCAGAAACGGTTCACGGTGGCGCCGGGCACGGTAACCGGGCAGCCCGCGCGCAGCGCGATCTGGCGCGCGATATTGGCGCCAGTGGCCCCTTCCGGGTTGGCACAGCCCATCAGCACGTCTTCCACTTCGCCGGCGTCGATCTTGGCGCGCGCAATGGCGTGCTGGACCGCATGGCCGCCCAGGGTCGCGCCGTGGGTCATGTTGAAAGCACCCTTCCAGCTTTTGGCCAGGCCGGTACGTGCGGTGGAAACGATGACTGCCTCTTTCATGTCTTGCTCCTCGGTATCTCTGGTATCTGGTGACCTGCGGCGTGCGTTCACGTCCGGCAGTGTCATGCAATATGTCGTTGGCTGGGTTCAGCCGCGTCAGCTCGGGTTGGCTTGGCGATTCTTCGGTTTCAGGACAGCAGCGCAGCCGATTGCACGCGTCGCACGCCCGCGGCTTCCAGGTCTTGCCACGCACGCGCCAGCGACCCGTCGAGGTCGATGGCGCGGCAGGCATCCTCGACCACGACGGCCTCGAACCCCGCCGCGCGGGCATCCAGCGCGCTCCAGGCAACGCAGTAATCCGTTGCCAGTCCCACGCAAAACACCCGGCGCACGCCACGCTCGCGCAGATAGCCCGCGAGCCCCGTCGGGGTGGCGCGGTCGGCCTCCATGAAGGCCGAGTAGCTATCCACCTCGCGGTGATGGCCCTTGCGGATCACCATCTGCGCGTGCTGCACTTCCAGCCCGGCATGCAGCGCCGCGCCGTAGGTGCCCTGCACGCAATGCGTGGGCCACAGGACTTGCTGGCCATAGGGCAACGCCACGGTCTGGAACGGCTGCGTGCCGGCATGGTTGGCGGCAAACGAAACGTGATCGGCGGGATGCCAGTCCTGGGTCAGCACCACTCGCGCAAACGCCGTCGCGAGGCGGTTGATCACGGGGACGACTTCATTGCCATGCGCCACGGCAAGCGCGCCGCCCGGCATGAAGTCGTTCTGCACGTCGATGACCAGCAGGCAATCTTCGGGGCCGTATTGCTTGGCCATGCCGCTACTCCTCGCTTGGTGACCGGTTTGCGATCAGTGATGAGAACCCCGCGCGGCCTGACTGCGCCGCGCGAAATCGCCTTGGCTATGCTTAGCCGTTGAAGCCCTTGCCTTCGCCAGCCAACTTGACCAGCAGCGGGGCTGCTTGCCAGGCTTCGCCGTGGTAGCCCTTGGCATAACGCGCCATCGACTGCGCCACATTGAACAGGCCAACCTGGTCCGCGTACAGCATCGGGCCACCGCGGAACAGCGGGAAACCGTAGCCGGTCAGGTAGACCATGTCGATATCCGAGGCCTTGGAGGCAATGCCTTCTTCCAGTATCTTGGCGCCTTCGTTGACCAGCGCGAACACCAGGCGCTCGACGATTTCCTCATCGGAGATCTTGCGGCGGGTGATGCCCAGGTCCTTGGAATGCTGCACGATCATGTCGTTGACCTGCTGGTTCGGGTACGGCTTGCGGTCGCCCGCCTTGTAGTCGTACCAGCCCGCGCCTGTCTTCTGGCCATAGCGACCCAGTTCGCACAGCAGGTCGGCGGTCTTGGAGTACTGGATTTCCGGCTTGTCGATCGCGCGGCGCTTGCGGATCGCCCAGCCGATGTCGTTGCCGGCCAGGTCGCCCATGCGGAACGGGCCCATGGCAAAGCCGAACTTCTCGATGGCCTTGTCCACCTGCTCCGGCAGCGCGCCTTCGTCCAGCAGGTAGCCAGCCTGGCGGCTGTACTGCTCGATCATGCGGTTGCCGATAAAGCCGTCGCACACGCCCGATACCACGGCGGTCTTCTTGATCTTCTTGGCGACCTGCATGACGGTTGCCAGCACGTCCTTGCCCGTCTTTTCGCCGCGCACCACTTCCAGCAGCTTCATCACGTTGGCCGGGCTGAAGAAGTGCATGCCGACCACGTCTTGCGGACGTTTGGTGAAGGAGGCGATCTTGTTGACGTCCAGCGTGGAGGTGTTCGAAGCCAGGATCGCGCCCTGCTTCATCACTTCATCCAGCTTCTTGAAGACGATCTCCTTGACGCCCATTTCCTCGAACACGGCCTCGATGACCATGTCCGCGTCCTTGATCTCGTCATAGGACAGCGTGGTGGTCAGCAGGCCCATGCGCTGCTCGACCTTCTCTTGCGTGAGCTTGCCCTTCTTGGCGCTGTTTTCGTAATTCTTGCGGATCGTGGCCACGCCGCGGTCCAGCGCTTCCTGCTTGGTTTCCAGCATGATCACCGGCACGCCGGCGTTCAGGAAGTTCATGGTGATGCCGCCGCCCATGGTGCCGGCGCCGATCACGGCGACCTTCTCGATCTTGCGGGTTGCGGTGCCTTCCGGCACGTCAGGAATCTTGCTGGCGGCGCGTTCGCCAAAGAAGGCGTGACGCAGCGCGCGCGATTCCGGCGTGGTGATCAGGTACATGAAGCCCTCGCGCTCGGCCTTCAGGCCAGCTTCGAACGGCTTGAGCGAGGCGGCTACGGCATCCACGCACTTCAGCGGCGCCGGGAAGTTCTTGGCAACGGCTGCCACGGTATTGCGCGAGAAAGCGATAAAGCCTTCCGCGTTCTCGTGCTTGACCTTCAGGTCGCGCACCTTGGGATACGGGCCGGGGTTGGCCGCCGCCGTCTTGGCAAACGCCACGGCTGCGGGCAGCACGTCACCGTCGACGATCTCGTCGAACAGCTTGGTGCCGGCGAATTTTTCGCTGGGGATGGCGTTGCCCGACACGATCATGTTCAGGGCGGCTTCCAGGCCGATCACGCGCGGCAGGCGCTGCGTGCCGCCAGCGCCGGGCAGCAGGCCCAGCTTCACTTCCGGCAGGGCGATCTGCGCGCCCTTCGAAGCCACACGGTAGTTACAGCCCAGCGCCAGTTCCAGGCCACCGCCCATGGCGACGGAATGGATCGCCGCCACGACGGGCTTGCTAGATCCTTCCACGACCTTGATCACCGAGTGCAGCGTCGGCTCCTGGGTGGCCTTGGGCGTATTGAATTCACGGATGTCGGCGCCGCCCGAGAAGGCTTTGCCGGCGCCGGTAATGACGATGGCCTTGACGGCCGCATCGTCCAGCGCACGGGTCATGCCTTCGACGATGCCAAGCCGGGTGCTGAGACCCAGGCCATTGACGGGGGGATTGTCGAGCGTGATGACGGCGACGCCGTCCTGAACCTGATACTGCGCTGTCATGCTGGTTCCTTTGGTAACTAGAACTAGAAGGTGTCTCGGGATTCGAATTCTCGAATTATGTTTTTCCGCGGGGCCCAAAACCACCGCCCGGCCACCGGGGAAGCACTGTGCTTGCCCCCCCTCGGCCCGTGCCCACCCTATCGCGAGCGGATCAAGCATACACAAAATAGCACGGTCGTTCAATTTCATTTTGGGGCTTCGCTGGCACCACCATGCGCCTCATTCATGGCGGATCGCGCCGGCGTGCATTCAGGCTGCCAAAGGCCACCAAAAAGCTAGGGTAAGCCCGGAGTCTCATGACCCCTACAGCACATTATCCAGTTCCTGAGGATGGCCTCTAGTCACAGTAGGCGACTTTCCTGACATAAACCGCCGCAACCCTCGGATTTACCCGGATAACCCGCTAAACTCGCGCCCTTTGCCCGCTCGGGTGCCCCACAAGGCGTCACCCGCTCCGAAGTCGCGGCCCCGCCCGCCGAAGTTCCAGTGACCCTGATGTCTTCCCAACCTCATCCTCACCAGCACCCCGTCGTCGAGCACGACGACCTGCAGCGCAAACTCAAGGCCCGCCACCTGACCATGATCGCCATCGGCGGCGCGGTCGGCACCGGGCTGTTCGTAGCCTCCGGCGCGTCGATCTCCCAGGCGGGGCCCGGTGGCGCACTGCTGATGTACTGCCTGATCGGGCTCATGGTGTACTGCCTGATGACCAGCCTGGGCGAGCTCGCCGTGCATATGCCGGTGGCCGGCTCTTTCGTCACCTACAGCGCGCTGTACGTAGAAGAAGGCTTTGGCTTCGCGCTCGGCTGGAGTTACTGGTTCAGCCTCGCGGTCACGATTGCCGTGGAGCTGGCGGCGGCTCAACTAGTGATGCAGTACTGGTTTCCGCACGTCTCCGGCGTGGTGTGGAGCGCGGGCTTCCTGCTGCTGATGTTTGGCCTCAATGCCTTCTCGGTACGCGGCTTCGGCGAGGCCGAGTACTGGTTCGCCCTGATCAAGGTGGCCACGATCCTGATCTTCCTGGCTGCCGGCCTGATGATGATCTTCGGCATCATGCAAGGTGGCCCGCAGTCCGGCTGGCACAACTTCACGCTGGGCGATGCCCCCTTCGTTGGCGGCATCCCCGCCATGTTCGGCGTGGCCATGATCGCCGGGTTCTCCTTCCAGGGCACGGAAACGGTCGGTGTGGCCGCCGGCGAAGCCGCCGACCCGGCACGCACCATCCCGCGCGCCATCCGCCAGACCTTCTGGCGCATCTTGCTGTTCTACGTGCTGGCGATCCTGATCATCGGCGTGCTAATCCCCTACACCGACCCCAGCCTGCTGCGCAACGACGTCACCGACATCGGCGTCAGCCCCTTCGCGCTGGTGTTCCGCCACGCCGGCCTGGCCTTCGCCGCCGGCCTGATGAATGCCGTGGTGCTGACCGCCCTGCTCTCCGCCGGCACCTCCAGCATGTACGCCTCCACCCGGATACTCTACGGGCTGGCGGTCAGCGGGCGGGCGCCGCGCGCGCTGGCGCGGCTCTCCGCCAGCGGCGTGCCCTACGTCGCGCTGTTCGCCACCACCGCCGTCGGCGCCCTGTGCTTTCTCAGCTCGCTGTTTGGCGACAAGGCGGTCTACCTGTGGCTGCTGAACACGTCCGGCATGACTGGCTTTATCGCCTGGCTTGGTATCGCCATCAGCCACTACCGCTTTCGCCGGGGGCTGGTGCACCAGGGCTACAAGCCGTCCGACCTGGCTTACCGCTCGCCGCTCTACCCGTTTGGACCCATCTTTGCCATCGTGCTGTGCGTGGTGATCGTGCTTGGCCAGAACTACCAGGCCTTCTCCGACGTGCGCGGGCGCTGGCTGGAGATTGTCGGCACCTACATCGGCGTGCCGCTGTTCCTGGTTCTCTGGCTTGGCTATCGGCTGGTCAAGAAGACGCGGCTGATCGACTACGAAGATATGCCGTTCAACTGCAAGCGGGCAGCCGAGGCAGGGCCGGCTGCGGCTTCACTGCCAAGGCACGCGTCCACCGACAGCAATGCCGCATAACGCGCCAGATCCACATTGCCGCCGCTGATGATGATGCCAACACGCTTGCCCTGCAGCGCTAGCCCCGCATAGCGCGCGGCCGCAAGGCCAAGGCAGCCGGTCGGCTCGACCACCAGCTTCATGGCCTGCGCGAACATGCGCATGCATTCAAGCAGCGCATGGTCCGGCACGGCGAGGATGTCGGTCACGCCGCGGCGGATCAGCCCGAACGTCAGCGCGCCAAGATGCTGGGCGCGCGCGCCGTCGGCAATCGTGTCGGGTGGCTCGATATGCACGATGGCGCCACGGCGAAGCGACTGCTGCCCATGATTGCCGGCCTGCGGCTCGACGCCGTACAGCAGGCAACAGGGCGAGAGCTGTTCCTTCACCAGGGCGGCGCCCCCAAGCAGCCCCCCGCCCCCCTGGCAAACGAACAAGGCATCGAGCGGGCCGGTTTCCTCCAGCAATTCGCGCGTGACCGTACCTTGCCCGGCAATGACATCGGCATGGTCGTAGGGCGGGATCAGGGTCATCCCATGTTCTTCCGCCAGGCGCCGCGTGATCGCTTCGCGGTCGTCCACCTGGCGGTCGTACAAGACCACCTGCGCGCCGCAGGCACGGGTCGCCTCCACCTTGGACGCCGCCGCGTCACGAGGCATCACCACCACCACCGGAATGCCAAGCACCTGCCCGGCAAGCGCAATGCCTTGCGCGTGGTTGCCGCCGGAGAACGCGACCGCGCCGCGGCGGCGCTGCCCGGCATCGAAGCGCGCCAGCGCATTGAAGGCGCCGCGAAACTTGAAGGCGCCGGTACGTTGCAGGTTCTCGCACTTGAAGAACAGCTCGGCGCCGACCCAGGCATCCATCGCGGGCGAACGCAGCACCGGTGTGCGCCACGCGTGCCCGGCCAGCCGGCTCGCGGCGGCCACCACATCGTCATAGGTCGGCAGGGCTGCGTGCATCGGCCGACTCACTCCGCCGCCTCGTCGGTGGGACGCTTCCACGCGGCCAGCACCTCGGGCGATGGCGTCAGCGCGAGGTTGATGCCGCGCGTGCCGATCGGCTGCTGGAACCAGCGCTTCTGTAATGCCACCACCTCAGGGCCGGCGAAGACCGAGGTCAACGTCTGGTCGACAAGCTCCTTCCATTCCGGATCGGATTTCGGCAGCATCAGCGCGTTGCGCTCCGTGGAAAGCGCCGGCCCGACGACCGTGTATTGCGACGGGGCCTTTGAATTGGCGCGCAGGCCATACAGCACCACATCATCCAGCACGAAGGCCTGGGCACGGCCGGTCTCCAGCAACAGGAAGGACTCGTTATGGTCCTTCGCGTACACGTCGTTGTAGGCGTACTGGGTCTTGAGCCGGCGCACGTGGCGATCGCCGGTGGAGCCCGCGCTGGTGACCACGACCTTGCCGCGCAGGTCGTTGAGAGATTGAATGCCGGAATCCTCGCGAACCAGCATGCGGACCACAGACACATAGTGCGATACGCTAAATGCGACCTGCTTCTGGCGCTCGACCGTATTGGTGTTGGGCGCGCAGTCCACGGTCACCAGACCGTTCATCACCGCCGGCACGCGGCTCTGCGCCGTCAGCGGCAGCCAGCGCACCTTCAGGTCCTTCAGGCCGAGCTTCTGGCGCGCGGCCTCGGCCACACGCAGGCACAAATCCACGGCGTAGCCCGAAGGCTGGCCCTTGATGTCGGAGAAAGAAAACGGCAGCGCGCCCTCGCGATAGCCCATCGTGATCGTGCCGGATTCCCGGATCTGCTCCAGGATCGGGTTCTGGGCGCGCGCGGACTGGAGGCTGGCCAAAGCAGCGAGGGCGGTCAGCGCCACGAATGCGCGCGCTGTGAATGAGACGGGAAAGGACATGGCAGGTACTCGGGCAAAGTGCGTAGCGTATTGCGCACTCCGCCCCAGCGAAACAATATCTTTCTTATAAGAGCATGCCCGGCATTCTCATAAGCAAATTGCTTTTCCGTGCGATCAAGCCATGCGCGCCGGGGAAGGTATCGCTGGTGCGACCGGTTCGCCGTGACCGGCGGCCACATCGACGCAGAGCGGGTCAAACTCTTCTTCGGTCCCGAGCTCTCCCTCCCATTTGGCAACGACGGCAGTGGCAATGCTATTGCCCAGGACATTGGTCGCCGTGCGCCCCATATCCAGGAACTGATCGATTCCCATCACCAGCAACAGCCCAGCCTCCGGCAAGCCGAACATCGGCAAGATGGCTGCTACCACCACCAGCGAGCCACGCGGGACCGCGGCCATGCCCTTGCTGCTGACCATCAGGATCAGCAGCATGGTGATCTGGTGCCCGAGCGACATATGGATATCGAAGGCCTGCGCGATAAAGACCGCCGCAAACGCCTGATACACCATGGAACCGTCGAGGTTGAAGGAGTATCCCAGCGGCAGGACAAAGCCGACCAGGCGCTTCTTCACCCCGAAGCGCTGCAGCCGCTCGATCATCTTCGGGTAAGCCGCCTCGCTGCTGGCGGTGGAAAAGGCAATCATCATGGGTTCGCGGATACCCTTTGCCAGATCGAACATACGCCCCTTGAGAACCACATAGCCCGCGATAAAGAGCACGGCCCACAGGGCCAGCAAAGCGAGATAGAACGCGCCAATGAACTTGCCATAGGTCACCAGTACGTCAAGGCCCTGCACGGTGATGGCCGCGGCAAGCGCCGCAAAGATGCCGACCGGCGCGAACAACATCACCGTATTCGTGATGCGCAGCATCACGTGCATCAGTTCGTCGACGGACCGCTTCAGGAATTGGCCCGAGCCACCGGTCGTCTTGCCCAGCGCAATGCCGAAGAAAAGCGAAAAGATCAGGATCTGCATGATCTCATTGGTCGCCATGGCCTCGAAGATGCTCTTCGGGAAAATATGCGTGATGAACTCTTTCAAGTTGAGTGCGCCGGTCTTGAGATTCGTGCTTGCGCCGGCGTCCGGCAGAGCCATGTTCAGGCTGACACCGGGTTGCGCCAGGTTCACGAACAGCAGTCCGATGCTCAGCGACACGAGTGACGCGAGGAGGAACCATGTCAAGGCCTTGGCGCCGATGCGGCCAATTGCCTTGGTGTCGTCCATGCTCGCGATGCCCGAGACCAGGGTCGCAAACACGAGCGGGGCGATGATCATCTTGATCATGCGCAGAAAGATCTCGGTGATGATCGAGAAATTCCCGGCAATCGTCTTGGCCGCTGCCGCGTCGGCCGCCATGCGGTGACAGGCATAGCCGACGATGACACCCAGGACCATGCTGAGCATGATCCAGCGGGTAAGTTTGTTAGTGGTTTTCAAAGCTTCGCCTCCTGGCCAGTTTCCAATATCGACGCACAGTGCATCCCGCCCATGTCGATAAGACAGATTATCCAACACTAGATAAAACGTCAACACAATGAAAACCCGAAGTGTTTCGGCAAGATGAGTGCACAGCGCCGGCGACAGGCGCACGCAGGCGCATGCCTTCGGGCAACGGCAGCAAAGCGGAAACAATGGAGGGAATGGAGGGAATGGCCAGAGCGAGGCCAGGCATGCGATAGCGATACCGAGTGGGGATCCCGGTGAAGGCAAACGCCATCGCGCGCGCAGCCTGATGGACAGGCTCACACGAATGGCGATCGGTAGGAATGGTCGAATCTGTTCCTGGCTGTGATGCCGCCGACCCCGGCAATCACGCCGCCGGGGCCAACGTCACCTGCGCCACGCGGCATGGCCGGGCGGTGCCATGCGCACCGCCCGGCCCGCGCGCGGATCGGGCCAATCAGCCAGCAAGCAACGCGGCGAACCGGTCGATATCGATGTTCCCGCCGCTGATGAGGACACCCACGCGCTTGCCTTGCAGTTCGGCCTTCATGGCACGCACGGCGGCAAAGCCGAGGCAGCCGGTGGGCTCCACCACCAGCTTCATGCGCGACGCGAAAAAGCGCATGCAGTCGACCAGCTCGTCGTCGGTCGCGGTAACGATGTCATCGACATCGCGGCGAATGATCTCGAACGTGTAGTTGCCAAGGTGCTGCGTCTGCGCGCCGTCGGCGATGGTCTTGGGTGTCTCGATATGCACGATCGAGCCAGTGCGGAACGACTGCTGGCCGTCGTTGCCAGCGGCAGGCTCCACGCCGTAGATCTTGCATTGGGGAGACAGCGCGCGCGCGGACAACGCGGACCCGGAAAGCAGCCCGCCGCCGCCAAGGCAGACAAACAGGGCATCCAGCTCGCCGGTTTCCTCGAACAACTCCTTGGCGGCGGTGCCCTGCCCGGCGATGACATCCGGGTGGTCATACGGCGGGATCAGCGTCAGGCCCTGTTCCTCGGCCAGCTTGCGGCCGATTGCCTCGCGGTCCTCGGTATAGCGGTCATAGATCACCACCTTGCCGCCGTAGCCCTTGGTCGCGGCAACCTTCGCGGCCGGCGCGTCATGCGGCATGATGATCGTCGCCGGCATGCCGAGCAGGGAGGCCGAGAGCGCGATGGCCTGCGCGTGGTTACCCGAGGAAAAGGCCACCACCCCCGCCCGCCTCTGGCCTTCGTCGAACTTCGACAACGCGTTGAAGGCGCCACGAAACTTGAAAGCGCCCATGCGTTGCAGGTTCTCGCACTTGAAGAACAGCTCAGCGCCCACTTCCTTGTCCGCGGTGCGCGAGCGCATGACGGGGGTGCGGTGCGCGTAGCCCTCAAGCCGCGCAGCGGCGGCTGACACATCATCAAAGGTCGGTAGATTCAGCATGATCGTAAGTCTCGTTTGAGTAAAAAGGCTACCAGGGCCAGTGGATGCTGGTGCCAGCTTGCGCGGTGGCGGCTCGCCGCTGGAGCAGGCGAGCCACGGTCAGGTCCTGCAAGGCCAGGCCTGTCATATCAAAGACGGTAATGTCGGTATCGTGGCGCTCAACTTGCACCTTGCCGCCCAGCACGTCGCCGATTTCCGTGCAAGGCGTATCCGGCGCCCACTGCATTTCGCCGATCTGGCGGGCCTGGTCCCGATCGTCGACAAACAGCCGCGCGCGCGCCAGCAGGCCGTCGGGCAACTCGCGCTTGCCACGCGTGTCCGCGCCCACGCAGTTCAGGTGCGTGCCTGGCTGCACGGCTTGCAGGTCGAACAGCGCACCGCCGCCAGGCGTAGCGGTGATGACTACGTCGCTGCCCGCCACTGCCGCATTGCGCTCAGGGGCATGGGAGATCTCACAGCGCTCGGCAAAGGCGCGCTCGAACGCCGCGTCGGGCTGGCCTGTTACCGTAACGTATTGAACCTGATTGAGCGAGGGCAGCAGCGCAAGGGCAAACGTCAACTGAATCCGCGCCTGCACGCCGGTGCCGAACAGACACAGGCGCTCGCTGTCCTGGCGTGCCAGCCACTGAAGCCCAAGGCCGCCGGCGGCACCGGTGCGCATCGTGGTGACGGCGTTGCCATCGATCATGCACACTGGCCGCCCGGTTGCCGGATCGATCAGCATGATCGTGGCCTGATGCGGCTCGCCGCCCACCTCGCGGTTGGCCGGCCAGAATCCAGCCGCCTTGAAACCCAGCAGGCCTTGCGACTGGACGTCGCCGGACTTGATGCCGAACACGCCACCGGTCGCCAGCGGCTCCCGAACCAGCGGAAAGACACGGCCCTCTGCCTGACTATGCAGGGCAAAGGCTTCGCTCACCGCCTCCATGGCATCTGCCGGCTGCAGCAGTGACTCGACCTGGTTCTTGTCGAGCAGGAGCAAGCGCGCTTCACTTGGCATAGCTGTACACCGTAGCCCGCGACACGCCGAGATGCAGCGCCACGATTTCCATGGCGCGGCGCACCTCCATGAACCCCGCCTTCTTGAGCTCGCGCAGCAACGCACGCCTGTCTTCGGCCTTGAGGGATCGCGGCGTGGTGGCCAGCCGTGCGGCAAACTGGTCGATGCGGGCCCGGATGGCATCTGCGCCGGCCGGGTCGAGCGACTCCTTCATGGCTGCGCCCGCGTCCACGCTGCCAAACTGGCCCAGCACGTTCTGCAAGCTGCGGAACAGCGTCAGGTCGACGTTCATGCACAGGGCGGCCACATAGCCCCCGGCCGAATCCTTGATGCCGATCGACGTGCTCTTGGCCTGCCGCCCGTCGGCGAACTGATTCGCATAGTTGGCGATCACCTGCGGATACTCGGGGTCGGCGATACGGGCAAGGCCCAGCTCGGTTGCGGGGTCTCCCACCTGACGGCCCGACAGGTTGTTATGGATGGCGAGAATGGCGTGCTTGGGGTCCAGCAGATCGTGAACAACCACCTCGCAAAAGGGCGCGAAGGTCTCGCTCAAACCTTGGGCCACCTGCTTGAGTTGCTCGAGCAGCGCTTGCTGCTCGGGCGTGCGTTCTGGTGTACGTTTTTTCATATGGACAGGTTATCCAAATGTAGATAATTCGTCAACATCAGGATTGATCACAACACCGACTGGCAAAAATCTGATCCATCACTTGAAAACTGGCAAAAATCATAAGCGGCTAAGAAAAAACCTCACCACCACCATCTGGCCATCGCCGTATAAAGTTACCTAAAAGTAACTTCTTACAAAAAAGAGGATGCGTCATGCAATAATGCGAAAAAACATGGGGCGATGAGAAAAATATGAGCGCAGTGGGGTATGAGTTTCTTCGTCGAACAGGTGAGTTGACTGCGTTTGCCCTAGCGCAGCCAGCGCGAATACAGCCGGTCACAAAGGTGATGCCAGGCAACGGACTGCTGGCCATTCCGGCACAGGTGGCACCACAATCAGCCCAGCCGCTGGATCACGTTCTGTTCGCCTTGAAGCACGAAGGGGTCAATCTCCAAATCCTGGCTCAAGCGCTCCCAACAATCCCCGCGGCGCAAATGCTTGCAGCGCTGCACCAAACACCTAATGGCCAATACATCCGGGTCGCGGCGTTTCTCTGGGAACACTTCAGTGGCCAGCGGCTTGAGGGTCGGCCGGAGATCACGGTCGGCTATGTGAGCGTATTCGATCCAGCTCGCTATATCACGGGCCCCTCGCGCCGCGATGCACGGTGGCGGGTAGATTTCAACGGACTAGGCTCCCTGGCTTACTGCGCCACGGTCGAACGCACACCGGCGATCGAGGCGGGGATCGCCTCCGACATCCTGGGGCGTGCCAACGCGTTCCTGAAGAGCCTCGGACCTGCCATGCTTGACCGTGCGCTAGCCTGGGCCTATCTGCATGAAACAGAGGATTCCTATGCGATTGAGCATGAGGCCCCGAGCGAAGACAAGGCTCGTGCCTTTGTCCAGCTCCTTCGCCAAGCCCATGAAGGCCAACGCCTTACCGAGGACTACCTGGCTGAATTGCAGTCGTCGACCGTGCTCAACCCGCTCGATCAGGCCGTGCAGTTCCGGGGCGAGCAGAACTGGCTCCGAGGGCCAGGGCGCGGCGCTAGTGGCGTAACGTACGTGCCGCCATGGCCGGAATTGGTCGAGCCACTCATGGACGCGTGGATGGCGTTCGCCAACGACGCACCGAGCCAGACCGACCCCATCGTTGCTGCGAGCATCGCGTCGTTCGGCTTTGTCTTCATTCATCCGTTCATGGATGGCAATGGACGGCTGTCGCGATTCCTCTTTCACAAAGCCCTGTGCACGTCCGGGAAGCTGGCGAAGGGACTGCTCCTGCCTGTGTCAGTCGCCATGAAGCGAAATGAGGCGGACTATCTTGTTGCGCTCCAATCGTACTCACGCCAGGCCCGTGAGCGGGTGAGGGTTACCTGGATCGACGAAGGCGAATACCAGTTCGAGTTCAAGACGGACGATTCGATCTTTCGCTACTGGGATGCCACGCATTGCGTCGAATTCGGTTTCCGGATGGCGGCGCAGGCACTGGATGTGGAGTTGCGCCAGGAAACGGTTTTCCTTGGGCGCTATGATCAGGTGATGCGGCGGGTGAACGAGCGAATCGACGTCCGCGGCAATGATCTGGCGACGCTGGTGGTCATCTGCCTCGACAACGATGGCGTCATCTCCAAGAAGCGGCGCAAGCGTTTTTCCGATCGCGTTCCGCAAGCCTCCTTCGACGTGATTGAAGCGGCTGTCCGAAAGGTACTGGATGACGCTGGCGACGAGGACACCAACAGCGAATGAAGGCGCTGCATAGAGACAGGCACCAGCGCCCCGGCACCGGCGCGGCGTCCGTAATGCAGGCGCCGCGTCATGTCCTTGCCTCAGGCCGGCTCGAAGCGCTCCCCCTTGAATACCCGCACCGGGGCGCCGCGCTCCACCTGATGGTGCAGCAAGCGCCGCTGGGCGCGTTGGGCGAGCGTGCTCTGGTCCGCCTGCTGCGCCAGCTTGTGCGCAATCAGCAACGTGGCAATGCGCTTGTTGGCATGCTGGCTGCGCTCGGACTGCACCCTGACGCTGATGCCGGTCGCCACATGGATGGCGCGCACAGCCGACTCGGTACGGTTCACGTGCTGCCCGCCTGGCCCGGAGGCCCGGCAGGTCTCAAAGCGGATCTCGCCCGCCAGGGCTGGCGACGGCGCAGCGCAACGCGCCACGCCGATAAACCAGTTCTTGCGCGCATGCCGGGGCCGGTAAGGGCTCTGGCAAGTCCATTGCACTGTGCCCTCCCACTGGCGCGCCAAGTCCGGCGCCGGCTCGCCATCCAGGCTCACCAGCACCGAGCGCAGGGTGCCCGCGCGCTCGCCACCCTCCTCGTCGATGATCTCGATCTGCACGCCGCAAAGCGTCGCCTCGTGCAGCAGGCGCCGGAGCGCCCGGCTGACTGCCAGGCAGCATTCGGATGGCCCTTGCGCCGCGGAAAGTTGTAGCAGGATCATCGGCAGCACTCCCCGCTGGTCTTGTATGTGAGCACGGGGCGCAGGCGCGCCAGCGGCCTTGCCAGGCCCGCGTCGCAAAGCGCCGCCACCACGCTCTCGATGGGCTTGTAGGCTTGCGGCGCCTCCTCGTAGATCAGTTGCCGGTCGCGGCAGATCACGCGGCTGTCAAAGCGCGTCCGGCTTAGTTGCTCGACGGTAAAGCGCCCCGACAAGCGGCTCTTGCACTCGCCGCGCATCCATTTGCGGCCCGCGCCGTGCGCCAGCGACAACAAGCTGCGCGCATCGGCGACCGGCTCGACCAGGTAGCTGTAATCTCCCCGCGAGCCCGGGATCACCACCGGGCCGGCATCGGCCGGCGTGGCGCCCTTGCGGTGCAGCCAGCCGGCAATGCCGTCGATCGTGGCCGCGGCCAGGAAGTTGTGGTCGACGTCGAGCACCCGCTCGCCGCCGCCCCGCAGCCGGTCCAGCATGCGGCGCGCGACCAGCTCGCGGTTGCCTTGCGCGAAACGCATCGCCTGCGCATGCCTGGCCAGATAGTCGGCGCCATCCTGGCTGCCGCCGCTCAAGCCACTGTGGCCGAAGCGCTCGATCTGAGCTTGCAGGATTGCCTGGCCGAGCCCGCGCGAGCCGCTGTGCACCAGCAGCACCAGCCGGCGGCGTTCCAGCCCGAGCGCCGCCACCGCGGCTTCGTCGAGAATCTCGTCGATCTGCTGCACTTCGGCAAAGTGATTGCCCCCGCCGATCGTGCCCAGCGCGTGCTCGTGCCCCACGCCTTGCAGCGACTGGCTGGCCACGACCTGCGCCACGGCCTCGGCCCATGACGCGTCGAGCGGCCCATCGATATTGCCGAGCCGCTTCTCCAGCTGGTCCGCGCCGATCCTGGTCGCGTCCAGCTCCGTGCGCCACAGCGCCATGCCGCAGCCGATGTCATTGCCGACCAGCGCAGGATAAAGCCGGCCGCTGGAGAAAAAGGCCGCGCCCACCGGATAGCCCCGGCCAGGATGCAAGTCAGGCATGCCGGCGACTCGCTCCATGCCGGCGAGACTAGCGGTGTGGTGAAGTTGTTGGATCGCGTCGCCTTCGATCCAGGTGTGGTCCGACGCGATCAGCGATACGCGTTCGGACAGATGCTTGATGCCATTGCCCATATACCATCCAGATAAGAGAAAGAATCTGATGTGGCAGGCCGGAGCCGGGCAATGCAACTCACCGCGCAACGCGATGCCAATTTGGCAATGCGCTTGCGCGGCGGAACGATTAAACCTGGCGCGGCCTGCAAGGATGCGTCGACGTTTTCATGGTGTGCTCTCCTTTGCAGTGCGATTGATGAATGAAGGGAAACGATCGTAATGCGCAATGGCGTGATCTGGCAATGTTGACGATCAGATCAGCGCGCGCGGCTGTTGTCAGACCGAGACACTTATCTGTCACGCGAGCGTCACGCCTTCATCACGCCACCGTCACGTGGCCCATGCATCGTAGCGGTCTTTCGACACCACTTTTCTCCTACATGCGCATCCTCCCGTCCGCGACCGTCATTGCCGTTATCGCCGTCACCGCTGCGGCCTGGGCTTTGCCCGCCGCGGCCCAGGCCACAGCCCCTGCCGCTTACCCCGCCACCCTCGCCGGCCACGCCATCCTGCCCGCGCAGAGCTATATCGCCGCGCCCAAGGACGCGCCGCAGGACCTGCAGGAGAGCGGCAAGTTCACCACCGGCGCGCGCGTGGAAAAGATCGGTGCGGTGGAAGGCCAGTCGAACAACCGGCCGACGGGCGTCTCGCTGCCCTTCAAGGGCCAGCCGCTGCAAGGCCATTCCGGCATCAAGCACATGGCGGACGGCAGCTTCTGGGTGCTGACCGACAACGGCGCCGGCAGCAAGGCCAACTCGCCGGACTTCATGCTCTACCTGAATCACTACAAGGTGGACTTCAAGAGCGGCAAGCTCCATCGCCTGGGCACTGTGTTCCTGCACGATCCGGACAAGAAGGTGCCCTTCCGCGTCGTCCACGAAGGCACCAGGCAACGCTACCTGACCGGTTCGGACTTCGACACGGAAAGCTTCCAGTTCGCCGGCGGCGCGCTGTGGATCGGCGACGAGTTCGGGCCCTTCCTGATCAAGGCCGACCTGCAAGGCAAGGTGCTGGCCGTGTACGACACGCTGGTCGACGGCAAGGTCGTCCGCTCGCCGGACCATCCCGCCGTGACCACGCCGGGCGTGCCGGGCGGCGCGGTGGACTTCCAGGTCAAGCGCTCCAAGGGCTTCGAAGGCATGGCCTCATCACCGGACGGCAGCAAGCTCTACGCGCTGCTGGAAGGCCCCGTGTGGAGCGCCGAAACCAAGGATTTTGAGCGTATCGGCGGCAAGGAAGCCCTGCGGGTGCTGGAGTTCGACACCCAGGCCGGCAAGTGGACGGGCCGCTCATGGAAGTACCCGCTGGAAGCCAATGGCAACGCCATCGGCGACTTCAACATGATCGACGCCAGCACCGGCCTCATCATCGAGCGCGATAACGGCGAAGGCACGGCCGACAAAGCCTGCCCCGAAGGCCAGAAGCGCAACGACTGCTTCTCGGATATCGCCAAGTTCAAGCGCATCTACAAGATCGAACTGAGCGACGCCAACGCGGGCGGCCCGGTGCGCAAGATCGGCTACATCGACCTGCTCAATATCGCCGACCCCGACAAGCTGGCCCGCAAGCCGCTCAATGAAGGCGTGCTCAAGTTCCCGTTCTTCACCATCGAGAACGTGGATGTGGTCGACCCGACCCATATCGTGGTCGGCAACGACAACAACCTGCCCTTCTCCAGCAGCCGCGAGCCTAACAAGGCCGACGACAATGAACTGGTGCTGCTTGAGGTCGGTGAGTTCCTGAGGGCGAAGTAATTGGCCTCAGGGCAGTGCCGGCGCACGAGCCGGCGTGGATGGGTGTCCCGGGCTAACGAGGACACCCATCCGGCCTACACTTCCAGCCATTCCTTGCGAATGGCGGCATTGGCCTTCAGGTCCCCAGGCGTGCCCTCGAACACAATGTGCCCGTGCCCCATCACATAGACCCGCTGCGAGATATCCAGCGCGATAGCCAGCTTCTGCTCGATCAGCAGCACCGACACGCCACGCTCCTTCAAGACCTTCAGGTAATCGCCCACCAGCGCGACGATCATCGGGGCCAGCCCTTCGGTAGGCTCGTCGATCAGCACCAGGTCGGGGTCGCCCATCAGGGTGCGGCACAGCGTGAGCATCTGCTGCTCGCCGCCGGAGAGCACGCCGGCTGACGTATTCTCGCGCTCCTTCAGGCGCGGGAACATGTTGTACATGTCCTGCACCGTCCAGCGAGGCTTGGACTGGCGCGGATTGCGCTTCTCCCCGAGCTGCAGGTTCTGGCGCACCGTGAGCGTGGGAAAGATATCGCGGTTCTCCGGCACGTAGCCCACGCCCAGGTGGGCGATCTCGAAGGTGCGCCGCCCGAGGATCTCTTCGTCGCGAAAGCGCACCGAGCCCTCCGCCTTGACCATGCCGAGGATGGCCTTGGCCATGGTCGAGCGCCCCACCCCGTTGCGGCCCAGCAGCGCGACGATCTCGCCTTCGTCGATATGCGCGTCGACGCCGTGGAGGATATGGCTTTTGCCGTAGTAGGCGTGCAGGCCCTGCACGTCCAGCATGCGCTTGCCCATCAGTGCGCTCCCTCAGTAGCAGGTTCGTCCAGGGTCGTGCCCAGGTAGGCTTCCTTGACCTTGCGGTTGGCGCGGATGGCCTCGGGCGTGTCGGTGGCGATGACCTCGCCGTAGACCAGCACCGAGATCCGGTCGGCCAGCCCGAACACCACGCTCATGTCGTGCTCCACCATCACCAGGGTCTTGCCCACGGTGACGCGGCGGATCAGTTCCACCGCATGGTCGGACTCCGAGCGGCTCATGCCGGCCGTGGGCTCGTCCAGCAGGATCACCTCGGCGCCGCCGGCGATGGTGATGCCGATCTCCAGCGCGCGCTGTTCCGCATAGGTCAGCAGGCTGGCCTGGGTGCTATGGCGGTGCTGCAGCCCGATCAGCTCCAGCACTTCGTCCGCCCGCTCGCGCGCGTCGCGCAGCTCGGACAGGCGATGCCAGAACGAATACTTGTAGCCCAATGACCAGAGCACCGCGCAGCGCAGGTTTTCGAACACCGACAAGCGGTGAAAGATATTGGTGATCTGGAAGCTGCGCGACAGTCCCATGCGGTTGATCACGAATGGCTGCAGCCCGCCGATCTCCTGCCCATTCAGCCTGACCGTGCCCGAGCTTGGCGCGAAGCGCCCCGAGATCAGGTTGAAGGTGGTCGATTTACCGGCGCCGTTGGGGCCGATCAGCGCATGCCGCTCCCCCTTGGGGATGCTCAGGTTGACGCCCCGGATGATCTCGGTCTGGCCGAATTTCTTGCGTACGTCG
Organism: Cupriavidus sp. GW821-FHT02F09; assembly: GCF_059421605.1. NCBI lineage: Bacteria > Pseudomonadati > Pseudomonadota > Betaproteobacteria > Burkholderiales > Burkholderiaceae > Cupriavidus > Cupriavidus sp. GW821-FHT02F09. The sequence continues at coordinate 29,775 of NZ_JBWKVH010000020.1, read as the reverse complement.
TTCAGTTCCAGTGCGGCGCTCATGCCGTGCCTCCCGCCATTTCGGCCTGTACCTTGTCCCACGTGGCGCGCACCCGCGCGCGCGCGGCGCGGCAAGCCAGCAGGCCGGCCACCCACAACGCTGCGGCCACCAGCCACGGCTTCACCGTCGCGGCGTCGAAGCCGATGCGCAACAGCGACATCTCCGTCCCGTTGGCGCTGTCCACCTGCACCTTGTAGACCAGCTCCACGGTGAGGATCACCGCGGCGAGCAGCACCAGCCCGGCAGCCGCGGCGCGGCCGTAGTCGGGCAACATGGCGCGCAGCTTGCCGCGCGCGAGCAGCGGCACCTGCATCATCAGCAAGCTGGCGATGCCGCCCGGCACGAACATGACCATCAGCACGAAAAACAGGCCAAGGTACAGCAGCCAGGCCTTGGTCAGGTCCGACAGCGCCACCGCGAACAGGATGAACACCACCGCGCCGATCACCGGCCCGAAGAACACGCCCGCGCCGCCAATGAAGGCTGCCAGCAGCACCCCGCCGGAGCGCACCGCACTGACGTTCTCGGCCGACACGATCTCGAAGTTGATGGCCGACAGCGCCCCCGAGATGCCGGCGAAGAACGCCGACAGGATCAGCACCAGGTAACGCACGCGCTGCGTGTTGTAGCCGATGAATTCCACCCGTTCCGGGTTGTCACGCACCGCGTTGGCAATGCGGCCGAGCGGCGTCTGGGTCCAGGCGTACATGGCCACCATCGACAACAGGCACCACACCGCGATCAGGTAGTACACCTGGCGCCCGGGTCCGTAGGTGATGCCGAACACGGGGTCTCCCACCATGCGGTTGGTGGAGATGCCGCCCTCGCCGCCGAAGAAATCCGGGAACATCAGCGAGCTGGCAAATACCATTTCCCCGATGCCCATGGTGATCATCGCGAAGGTGGTGCCGGACTTCTTGGTGGTGACATAGCCGAACAGCACGCCGAAGAAGGCGCCGGCCAGGCCGCCCACCACCGGCAGCAGCGACACCGGCAGCCATACCTTGCCCGCCCCCACCATATTGAGCACGTGGATGGCGATGAAGGCGCCCAGGCCCGCGTACACCGCATGGCCAAACGACAGCATGCCGGTCTGCCCGAGCAGCATGTTGTAGGACAGCGCGAAAATAATCATGATGCCCATCTGGGACATCAGCGTGATGGCGAACCCGCCGGTGAAGAACAGCGGCATCACCAGCATCAGGGCCGCGGTCAGGCCCCAGATCGCCCAGCGTGCCAGGTTCATCGGGCGGTAGCGCATGGTGCTGCCGGTCACAACCGTCTCGCGGCGTTGTTGCATTGTCGTCTCCATGCTCATGCTATCAACCCTCCCTGGTGCCCATCAAACCACGCGGGCGGAAGATCAGCATCACCACCAGCAACAGATACGGCAGTACCGGGGCAACCTGCGCCACCGTGAGCTTCCATAGCGAGGACAGCGGCGTGCTGTCGGTAACCTGCAGGCCGATCGAGCCCAGCAGGCCAGCCAGCGAGGCGTCAAGCGTGACGGCAAAGGTCTGCAGTACGCCGATCAGCAGCGAGGCAATGAACGCCCCCACTAAAGACCCCATGCCGCCCACCACCGCCACCACGAAGATGATCGACCCCACCGCCGCCGCCATCGACGGCTCGGTGATAAAGGCATTGCCGCCGATCACGCCGGCCAGCCCCGCCAGCGCAGCGCCACCACCGAACACCATCATGAACACGCGCGGCACATTATGGCCAAGCGCCTCGACCATTTCCGGATGCGTCAGCGCGGCCTGGATCACCAGCCCGATGCGGGTGCGGGTGAGCACCAGGTAGATCGCCACCAGCATGGCCAGCGACACCACCATCATGAAGGCGCGGTACTTGGGGAACGAGGAGGTGAATACGGTAAACAGCGGCCCGTCCAGCTCTGCCGGGATGCGGTAGGGTACGGCGGCAAGGCCCCATACCAGCTTCACGCCTTCCTCGATCAGGTAAGCCAGGCCGAAGGTGAACAGCAGCTCCGCCACGTGCCCGTATTTGTGCACGGTGCGCAGCCCGAAGCGCTCCACCAGCGCGCCAGCGCCGGCCACCAGCAGCGGCGCGAAGATCAGCGCGGGCCAGAAGCCGATCTTGCTGGCAATGGTGTAGGCGAAGTACGCGCCCAGCATGTAGAAGCTGGCGTGCGCGAAGTTCAGCACGCCCATCATGCTGAAGATCAGCGTAAGCCCGGAAGAGAGCATGAACAGCAACAGCCCGTAGCTGACGCCGTTCAATAGGGAAATGACGAAGAATTCCACAACTTATCCTTCATTCTGACGCACGTGGCCAGTTGGCGGCCACCGATCGGCCGGTCGGAGAACGGGCGCGCGCGGGTGAGCGCCGCCCACCCGAAAGCGGCATGCGTCGCGCCGGGTCGACCGAAGTATGCAGGATCGGGTGGCGCGCCGGAACTGGCCGCGCCATCCGCCGCGCGCGAGCTTAGCCCGGGCGCTTCATCTGGCAGGAAGTCGGCTGCGCTGCCACGTACTGATCCATCAGCGCATCGGTCTTCCAGCCAAAGCCGGTGTTTTCCTGGTCGAACTTGACCTCCTTGCCGTCAACCTTGGTCCAGGTAGCCACCACCAGCGATTGCTGGGCCTGGTGATCCGAGCCGCGCATCTCCACCGTGCCATTCAGGCTTTCGGCCTTGAGGCCTTCGAGCGCCTTGGCCACCTTGACCGGATCCGTCGACTTGACGTCCGTGAACGCCTTGCCCAGCATGGCGATGCCGGTGTATGCGGCCATCACGTAGAAGTCATCGTTGTACTTCTTCTTGAAGCCTTCGATGACGTCCGCGCCCTTGAAGCCCTTGTTGTTGGGGTTGTAGTAGCCGACGTACTTGACGTGCCCGGCTTCCGACGGACCCATGGCGGTCGGCACGCCGGTGGTGGCGGCGTAGTAGGTGTAGTAGTTGGTGCTCAGGCCCGCGTCCTTGCCGGCCTTGATCAGCAGCGCGAGGTCGCTGCCCCAGTTACCGGTGATCACCGTGTCGGCCCCGGAGGCCTTGATCTTGGCCGCATAAGGGGCAAAGTCCTTGACCTGCGCCAGCGGGTGCAGGTCTTCGCCGACGATCTGGATGTCCGGACGCTTGCGCTTCAGGTATTCCTTGGCGGCGCGCGCCACCTGGTGGCCGAAGGAGTAGTTCTGATTGATCAGGTAGACCTTCTTGACGCTGGGATCCTTGGCCAGGTAAGTGGTCAGCGCCTCCATCTTCATGTCGGAATTGGCGTCCAGGCGGAAGTGCCAGTAGTTGCACTTGCCGTTGGTCATGTCCGGATCCACCGCGGCGTAGTTCAGGTAGACGATCTCCTTGCCCGGATTACGCTCGTTGTGCTTGGCCACCGCGTCTTCCAGCGCCAGGCCCACGGAGGAGCCGTTGCCCTGCACGATATAGCGGATGCCCTGGTCCACCGCCTGCTTGAGGATGGTCAGGCTTTCCTGTGGCGAGAGCTTGTTGTCAAAGCCAACCACTTCAAACTTGTTCCCGCCCCCCCAGTTCTTCTGGTTGGCGATGTCCGCGACAAACTGCCAGCTCTTTAGCTGGTTCTGCCCCACCGGCGCCATCAGGCCGGACAGCGGGTCGATAAAGGCGATCTTCACCGTATCGGCAGCCGCAACCCCGGAACCCATTGCCGCGAAAATGGCCGTAGCTGCCACGAGCGGACGCAATCTGATCATGCTTGTCTCCTTCGGTTTTATTGTTGGCTGTGGTTGATCCCGATTCGCGGCGGCGCTCTCTCCCAAGACCGCGCGCGCCGCAAACCTGTCCTGCAATCGCCGGCATCAACGCCCGGCAAGCATTGGCGGCTCTATGGCCGCCTTGGGGTCAGGCCGCCGGCAGGCGGTAGTCCTTGAACTGCTCGCGCAGCTTGAGTTTCTGCATCTTGCCGGTAGCGGTGAGCGGAATCTCGGTGACAAAGGCAACGTCGTCGGGGATCCACCATTTGGCGACCTTGCCTTCGAAGTACGTCAGCAATTCCTCGCGCGTCACCTCGGCGCCGGCCTTCTTCATCACCACCAGCAGCGGGCGCTCGTCCCACTTGGGGTGATAGCAGGAAATGCAGGCCGCCATATGCACCGCCGGGTGGGCGGCCGCCACGTTCTCGATATCGATCGAGGAGATCCACTCGCCGCCGGACTTGATCACGTCCTTGCTGCGGTCGGTGATCTGCATGTAGCCGTCGGGGTCGATGGTGGCCACGTCGCCCGTGGGGAACCAGCCATCCACCAGCGGCGACGCGTCGTTGCGGTAGTAGTGCTCGATCACCCAGGGGCCGCGCACGTGCAGGTCGCCGAACGCCTTGCCATCCCAGGGCAGCTCGTTGCCGTCGCCGTCGACGATCTTCATGTCCACGCCGTAGATCACGCGGCCCTGCTTTTCCTGGATCTTCTGCTGTTCGTCTTCCGGCAGGTCATTGTGGCGCGCCAGCAGCTTGCAGGACGTGCCCAGCGGGGACATCTCCGTCATGCCCCAGGCGTGAATGGTCTCCACGCCGAGCGCCTTGAGCGCGCGGATCATGGCGGGCGGCGCCGCCGAGCCGCCGATCACGGTGCGATTGAAGGTGGAGAACTTGAGATTGTTGGCCTGCACATGCTGCAGCAGGCCCAGCCATACCGTGGGCACGCCGGCCGAGAAGGTCACCTTCTCCTTCTCGAACAGCTCGTAGACCGAAGCACCGTCCAGCTTGGCGCCCGGCAGCACCAGCTTGGCGCCCACCAGCGGCACCGAATACGGCAGACCCCAGGCGTTGACGTGGAACATCGGCACCACGGGCAGGATCACGTCACGCGCCGAGCAGCCCAGCGCGTCCGGCAGCGCCGATGCGTAGGAGTGCAGCACGGTGGAGCGATGCGAATACAGCGCGCCCTTGGGGTTGCCGGTGGTGCCGGAGGTGTAGCACAGGCTGGAGGCCGTGTTCTCATCGAACTGCGGCCACGTGTAGTTGCCGTCCTGCGCGTCGATCAGGTCCTCGTAGCACAGCAGCGGCACCTTGGCTTGCGCCGGCATGTGCGAGCGGTCGCTCATCATCACCCAGCCCTTCACGCCCGGGCAATGCGCCGCCACGCCTTCGACCAGTGGCAGGAAGGTGGCGTCGAAGAACACGTACTGGTCTTCGGCATGGTTGATGATGTAGGCGACCTGCTCTGGGAACAGGCGCGGGTTGACGGTATGGCATACCGCTCCCGAGCCCGATACGCCGTAGTAGATCTCCAGGTGACGATAGCCATTCCAGGCCAGCGTGCCAACACGGTCGCCCGACTGCACGCCCAGCGCGGCGATGGCCTGGGCCAGCTTGCGCGAGCGCAGCTCGCAATCGCGGTAGGTATAACGGTGCAGATCGCCTTCGGTCCGTCGCGAGACGATTTCCGTGCCGCCATAGTGGCGTGCGGCGTGCTTGATGATGGAGGAAATGAGCAGGGGTTCGCTCATCATTTGACCCATCAATGCCATGGAATAGTCTCCTGTAATTTTCGAAATCCGTCAAAAAAACGAACAACCGTTCTATTTTTTGGCCGATTGTTGCCATCCATTGATGAAACGTCAACGGGAATCCGTTGTGCAGCGCCATATCCGGGAGGCCGGCGGGCTGCACCCCGGCACCATGGCGGTGCGCCAGGGGCGGGATTCAAGGGATATCCGGAAACATTGTGGTGACAACGACGGTCAGAGATGCGAATGACGGCGTGGAAGTACAATAACGCCTGCCATGTTGCACCTCAACATGTCGTTTTCCCTAGCCTGCAAGCGCACTTGCGCGAAATCCGACATGCCGGCGCTGCACCGCCCAGCCACCCATAGTGATGCCCCAGTGAACTCTCCCGAGCCAACCGACGCCCCCCAAGCCTTGCCAGACCCCGCCGGCCCCGCCCCATTGAATGCTGCCGAGCCGCGGCCGCCGTTCACTGCCGTGCCTGGCTTTGCGGAACTCGGCCCGCGCTTCTTTACACGGCTCGCGCCGACGCCGCTACCCTCCCCCAGGCTGGTCAGCGTGTCGGCCTCCGCAGCCGGGTTGCTGGGCTGGGATGCGGATGCCGCAACGCAGCGTAGCTTCATCGAAACTTTTGCAGGAAATCACGTGCCCGAGTGGGCAGATCCCCTCGCCAGCGTGTACTCCGGCCATCAGTTCGGGGTCTGGGCGGGGCAGTTGGGCGACGGCCGGGCGATACGCCTGGCCGAGGCGCGCACCGCCTCCGGCCCCTGGGAAATCCAGCTCAAGGGCGCCGGCATGACGCCCTACTCGCGCATGGCCGATGGCCGCGCCGTGCTGCGCTCCTCGATCCGGGAATACCTGTGCTCCGAGGCGATGCAGGCGCTGGGCGTGCCCACCACGCGCGCCATGTGCATCATCGGATCGGACGCCCCGGTGCGCCGCGAGACCATCGAGACCGCCTCCGTGGTGACGCGCCTGGCGCCGTCCTTTATCCGCTTTGGCCATTTCGAGCATTTCGCGGCCCGCGAGGACCTCGGCTCGCTGCGCCAGCTGGCGGATTTCGTGATCGACCGCTTCATGCCCGAGTGCCGCGACGACAAGCAGCCCTACCAGGCCCTGCTGCGTGAAGTCTCCCTGCGCACCGCCGACCTGATGGCCAGGTGGCAGGCCGTGGGCTTCTGCCATGGCGTGATGAACACCGACAATATGTCGATCCTCGGACTGACCATCGACTACGGCCCCTTTGGCTTCCTCGATGCGTTCGACGCCAACCACATCTGCAACCATTCCGATTCGCAAGGCCGCTATGCCTACAGCCAGCAGCCGCAGGTTGCGTTCTGGAACCTGCACTGCCTGGCCCAGGCACTGATGCCGCTGTGGCGAGAGGGCGATGGCAAGGCCGACGCCGAAACCAGCAAAGCGGCCACCGACGCCGCGGTAGAAGCCGCGCGCGCCGCGCTGGATCCGTTCCGCGAACGCTATGCCGCAGCCTTCTTCCAGCAATACCGGGACAAGCTTGGCCTGCGCCCGACGGGCGGCCCCGATGCCGACGACGAGCCGCTGCTGACTGACCTGTTCCAGCTGATGCACGCCCAGCGTGTGGACTACACCTTGTTTTGGCGCAACCTCGCCCGCATCTCCTGCGCCGATGGCAGCCAGGATGCCCCGGTGCGTGACCTGTTCCTGGACCGCGCGGCGTGGGATGCCTGGGCCGAGGCCTACCGCGCCCGCCTGCGTGCCGAGAACTCCGTTGACGCCGTGCGCGCTGTGGCCATGCTGGCGGTCAACCCGAAGTACGTGCTGCGCAACCACTTGGCAGAAACCGCCATCCAGCGCGCGCGCGAGAACGATTTCAGCGAGGTGGATCGCCTGCTGGCCGTGCTGTCGCGCCCGTTCGACGAGCAGCCGGAGGCCGAGGGCTACGCCGCGCTGCCGCCGGACTGGGCAGCCGGGCTGGAAGTGAGCTGTTCGTCGTGAAGGCGCGGCACCACTGCAAGCACCGTAAGGTTTGACAGGCAAGAAACGACCAACTGGCCTCGGGTGACGAAAAGCGGGCTGCGCAACAAGCTGTGCGCCGGCCAAGTCTCCCGGCCAACGAGAAAGGAAAGCCGATTATGACCACGCAAAAAACCGAAGCCGAGTGGCGCGAGCAACTCTCCGACATCGAGTACCGCGTTGCCCGCGAAGCCGCCACCGAGCGGCCCTTCACCGGCCGCTACTGGGATCACTGGGAGCGCGGCACCTACCGTTGTGTCGGCTGCGGCACACCGCTGTTCGAAGCCAGCACCAAGTTCGACGCCGGTTGCGGCTGGCCGAGCTACTTCCGCCCGATCAACGGCGAGGTGATCGACGAGCACACCGACCACACGCACGGCATGGTCCGGGTGGAGGTTCGCTGCAAGGAATGCGGCAGCCACCTTGGCCACGTTTTCGAAGATGGCCCCGCGCCCACCGGTTTGCGCTACTGCATCAACTCGGCTGCGCTAAAATTCGACCAGCGCGACCCTGCCGACCTCAACGCGGGTGACGCCGCGCCGACATCGCCCGACACGCCGCGCTAAGCCCGAACCGCCCGCGCGGCGGTTCGCCGCCAACCAAGCCTTCGACCTTGCGTCGCTCAATCCTGTTCGCATGAAATTCCTGTTCGACCTGTTTCCGGTCATCCTGTTCTTCGTCGCCTTCAAGTTCGCTGGCATCTATGCCGCCACCGGCGTGGCGATCGCCGCCACCGTGGTGCAGATCGGCTGGGTCTGGCTGCGCCACCGCAAGGTCGAGCCGATGCAGTGGGTCAGCCTGGCGATCATCTCGGTGTTCGGCGGCGCCACGCTGCTGCTGCATAACGAGACCTTCATCAAGTGGAAGCCCACCGTGCTGTACTGGCTGTTTGCCGCCACGCTGACCCTGTCGGCGCTGATCTGGCGCAAGAACCTGATCCGCGCCATGCTGGGCAAGCAGGTCACCATGCCGGAAGCCGCCTGGGGCAAGCTCAACGCCGCCTGGGCCGCTTTCTTCGCCGTGATGGGCGTGGTCAACCTCTATGTGGCCTACCAGTTCTCCACCGACGCCTGGGTCAACTTCAAGCTGTTCGGCAGCATGGGCCTGATGCTGGTGTTCATCCTGGCACAAAGCGTCTGGCTGTCCCGCCACATGCAGGAAAACACCCCCGAGTAAGCGCACCGGCGGGCCCAGCCCGCCGCGCCTGCCTCGATTGATCTCCCGGCTCCGGCCGGGCCCCACCAGGATACGCATTCACCGATGGCCGCAGAACCCGCACAAATCGAAGCCCTGCTGCGCGCAGCCCTTTCGCCGTCCAGCATCGAAGTACGCGACGACAGCGCGCTGCACGCCGGCCACGCCGGCGCCGCCTCCGGCGGCGGGCATTACCACGTCACCATCGTCAGCGCGCAATTTGCCGGCAGCACCCGGGTGGCGCGCCATCGCATGGTGTATGATGCGCTGCGCGATCTATTCCCCGCGCAAATCCACGCGCTGGCGGTGACCGCGCTGACTGACCAAGAACTTGAATCCCGCGAAACCTCCCGCGATTCCTCGAGCAACTCTCAGATCTGATTCCATGAAGACCACAGTCCTCTCGTTCAGCCTGGCGGCTGTGCTTGCCGCTGGCAGCTTGCCCGCCCTCGCCCAGAACGCCGCCGTCGTGAATGGCAAGGCGATCCCCTCGGCCAAGCTGGACAAGCTCGTAGCCGGCACCGGACAGCCTCCCAGCGCAGAACTGCGCGACCGTGCCCGCACCATGCTGATCGACCGTGAGCTGCTGCTGCAGGAAGCCAACAAGCGCGGCCTGACCCAGCGCGACGACCTGCAGGAACAACTGGAGCAAGCCAAGCTGAACGTGCTGGCCGGTGCCGTGTTCGAGGACTACGTCAAGACCCACGGCGCCAGCGACGACGAACTGCGCAAGCAGTACGACAAGATTAAGTCCCAGTTCGGCAGCGGCAAGGAATACCACGCCCGCCACATCCTGGTCGAGAAGGAAGCCGACGCGCGCGCCATCATCGCCAAGATCAAGGCCGGCGCCAAGTTCGAAGACATGGCCAAGGCCTCGTCCAAGGACCCGGGCTCCGCAGCCAACGGCGGCGACCTCGACTGGGCCAACAGCAGCAGCTACGTGCCGGAGTTCTCGGCCGCCATGACCGCGCTGAAGAAGGGCCAGATGACCGAAACCCCGGTCAAGACCCAGTTTGGCTGGCACATCATCCAGCTCGACGACACCCGCGACGCCAAGATCCCGACGTTCGAGGAAGTCAAGCCGCAGCTGGTGCAGATGCTGATGGGCGACCAGAACTGGCAGCGCGAGCAGTTCCAGGCAATGATGAAGTCGCTCAAGGACAAGGCCAAGATCCAGTAAGTGGACCCGGGCTTGCCGTGACGGGAAAACCGGCGCCGATGGCGCCGGTTTTCATTTGCGCGAGCGGGATACCGCTGGTTTGCTCCCTTCAGCCTTCCTGCCCGCCAAGCGTTCGCAGGTATCCATGCGCTGCGCCCCGCAGTTGTCGCATCAGCCGCGAGAAATCGATCCCCTCCCCCTCATCGATGCAAGCATGCGAGATCAGGCCATAGACGATGGCCTGCAGCGTCACCGAGGCCTCCTCGACCACCGCGGCCTGCGGCGCGTCGGCCGCGCATAGCAGCGCCCGGCTCCACCCGTTCACAAACCGTGCGTACATCTTCTGGTAGGCCGCGCGCCCCGAGTAATGCCGCTCCAGCAGGTAGATCGGCCCCCAGCGCTCCGGCGTCTCCCGGTGGTGCTCTACGTTGACGGCGATCAGCGCATCCACGATGGCCGCCATCGATTCGCCCCGGCACTGCGCCAGGCAGCCGTCCATCGCCAGCACGATCCGCTTGGCGCGCAGGTGCAGGCATACCTGTGCCAGCTCCTCCTTGCTGCCGAAGTACTCGTAGAACGTCCCCAGCCCCACGCCGGCCAGGTCCACGATGGCGCGGATCGTCACGTGCCCATAGTCCTGCCCGGCCAAAAGCCGAACAAAGGCCTCCTGGATGGCCAGGGAGGTCTGCCATGAGCGCGACTGCACCGGCCTGCGGCGCGGCTTTGCCGGGCCTTTTTGCTGTGGGTTCATGGTGCTCCGAAAGCCGAACATGCAGGCTGGCCATTCTATCTAGAATGACCTTTCGAATCTAACGGGTGGCGGCAAGCCCGGCCGCCCGGCCCAAGGAGACAGCCCGCCATGAACGCCACCCACGCCACCCACGTCATCACCAACCAGGTCCCGGAGCTCAAGGACTACAACCTCTACACCAGCGACCCCGGCATCCGCCGCGCGGTTGCCCGCGCCGGCGCGGGATGGAACGAGGGGGAACTCGAACGCCAGGGCGCGGTGCTCGGCGCCGAGCAAACGATCCGGCATGCGGAAGATGCCAACCGCCATCATCCCGAGCTGCACACACACTCGCGCATCGGCGAGCGCATCGACCAGGTGCGTTTTCACCCGGGCTGGCAGGCGCTCATGACCATTGCGCGCCGCAGCGGGCTGGCCAACCTGCCCTTCGCCGATACGCGCCCCTCGGCCTGGGCTTCCTACGCAGCCTCGCTCTATATGCATAGCCAGATCGAATCCGGCTCGCTGTGCCCCACCAACATGACCCAGGCCTGCATCCCCGTGCTGCGCAAGGAGCCGGGATTGTTCGCCCAGTTCGGCGACAAGCTGCTGACGCAGGCCTACGACCCGCGCGACCTTCCCATCGAGCACAAGCACGCGATCAACGTGGGCATGGGCATGACCGAGAAACAAGGCGGCTCAGACGTGCGCGCCAACACCACGCGCGCCATGCCCACCCGCGGCGAGGGGCGTGGAGCCGAGTACCTGATCACCGGCCACAAGTGGTTCTTCTCCGCGCCGATGTCGGATGCCCACCTGGTGCTGGCGAACACCGAGGCCGGCTCCTCCTGCTTCTTCGTGCCGCGCTGGCGCCCCGACGGCAGCAAGAACCCCATCGAGATCCAGCGCCTGAAGGACAAGGTGGGCAACCGCTCCAACTCCAGCAGCGAAGTCGAGTTCCGCGCTGCCTGGGGCATCATGGTCGGCGAGGAAGGCCGCGGCATTCCCACCATCCTGGAGATGGCCACGTATAGCCGGCTTAACTGCTCGCTATCGAGCGCCGGTTTCCTGCGCCAGGCACTGGTGCAGGCCCTGCACTACGCGCGCCACCGCAGCGCCTTCGGCAAGCCGCTCATCCGCCAGCCGCTGATGGTCAGGCTGCTGGCCGACATGGCGCTGGAGGCGGAGGCAGCCATGCTGCTGGCGATGGACCTGGCCACCGCCTTCGAAGCCACCGACGACCCCGCCCGCCTGGCATGGCGCCGCATCCTCACGCCCGCTTCCAAATTCTGGATCTGCAAGCGCGCGGTGGAGATGACCGGCGAGGCCATGGAAGTGTTCGGCGGCAACGGCTATGTGGAAGATGGCCCCATGGGCCGGCTGTTCCGCGAAGCCCCGGTGAACTCGATCTGGGAAGGCTCCGGCAACGTGATGTGCCTGGACGTGCTACGCGCCATCGGCCGCAACCCGGACGACTACCTGCGGGTGCTGGAACACATGAGCGTGGTCGGCGCGGACGAGCCGCGCATCCAGGCCAGCGTGGCGGCATTGCGCGCGGCGCTGCGCCTGCCCGAGGAAGAGCAGCAGGCCGAGGCACGCCGCACCACCACGCGGCTGGTGCTGACCGCCCAGGCCTGCTTGATGCTCCAGCATGCCGATGCGGCCACAGCCGACGCCTTCCTTGCCAGCCGCTTCGACCCCGAATGGGGCGCCGTCATGGGTATCAGCGCGGGCGGGGGCAATGCCGCGCGCATCGTGGAGCTGGCCTGGGCCGCCTGACGCCAGCATGGCATTGCCGCACCGTGGCCGGGATCAAGCCGCGCAGAGCTCAAGCAACTGCTCGTCGCGAAAGCCCCATTGCGCCGGATCCTCGAACCCCACCACGGTGTCCTCCGTCTCGCGCAGATCGAGCGTCTCGGGGCCGAGGTGAGCGGCCTCGCTCACCGAGTAGAACACCTTGACCTGCGGGCGCAGCGGCTCGTTGTCGTTCTGCGCGAAGACCACCGCCAGCCGTCCGGAACGCAAGCGCAGCACCGTGCCCAACGGATAGATGCCAATGGACCGGGTGAAGGCCTGGAACACGGTACGATCGAACAGCGTATCCACCCGCACCGCCATATACTCCAGCGCCCGCGCTGGTGTCCACGCCTGGTGCCCGGGCCGGTTGGAGGTCAGGGAATCATAGGCGTCGCACACCGCGGCGATCTTGGCGTGCACGCTGATCTCGTTGCCATGCAGGCCAAACGGGTAGCCGCGCCCGTCGATGCGCTCGTGGTGGTGCATGCAGACATCGAGCGGAATATTGCTGTAGAGCTTGGCCTCGTTGAGGACGCGGTAACCCACCGAAGGATGGCGCTGCACCATCGCTACCTCGGCGGCGGTCATCTCGCCCTGCTTGTGCAGCACGTGCGTGGGCACGGAAATCTTGCCGATATCGTGCACCAGGCCCGCCAGCCCGAGCTGTTGCACCGCGGCATTGTCCAGGCCAAGGGTGCGGCCGAGCGCGATCATCAGCGCGCAGACCGCGAAGGAATGCAGATAGGTGTAGTCGTCCCGCACCTTGAGCCGCGCCAGCGCGATCAGGGCCTGCGAATGGCGGGTCAGCGAATTCGATACGGAGTCGACCAGCATCAGGGCGCCCTCCACCTCCAGCGCCCGGCCCATGCGGGCATTCGTGAACATCGACCCGACCACCGCCTTGCCGTTCTTCATCACCTCCCGGGCCAGCCCGAACTCCACCTCCAGCGGCACCCCCGACTGCGGCACGGCGCCGGCCGGCTCGTCCGCGACGGGCTTCACGCTCAAGGATCCCGATGCCGCGAGTTGCGCGGGCGGCGGTACACCCTTGCCCTTGAGCAGATCGATCCAGACCTCCTCGACCTTGGAGGCGATCATCTGGTCGATCTGTTCCTGGCTATTCACCAGGAACCGGGACCGCCAGAAGGGATGCTCCAGCCATGCCCCCCCCACCCTGGCCACGAACATTCCGACTTGAAGCTGTTGGGTCTTGATCCGTTTCAGCATGCCAGCTCCTCGCGTACAGATTGAATAAGGCGTGGCCGCTTAACGGCAAGGAGACGGAATACTTTAGGGCTTCAACGCTTCAACCCTTACCCTGCGGCCGCTTGGCGGCAGGTTTCGGCGCGGCTTCCATCTCCCCGGCCTGGGCGGACTTCATGAAGCTGCTTTCGCTGGTCATCACGCCGACGATCCGCGCGAGCTGGCGGCTGAGGCTGATGTAGGCGTGGCCCATGCGGGCATCGAAGTACAGCGAGTCGCCGCGCGCCAGATGCACCCGTTCGCCGCCGTCGAAATGCACCTCGATCTCACCGGAGAGTACGTACACGAACTCCTCCCCGGGATGGCGCGCGAAATCCTCGGGCCCCGCGATACGGCGCGCGTGCACGGTGCTGACCACCGGAATCATCTGCTTTCCCACCGCCTCGGTGCCGAGGAATTCATAGGAATACGACACGCCCTGGTAGGTCACGCCCTCGCCTGACCGCGTCACGACGGGTCCCTGGAATGGCGCAGTCTTCGCGCCGGCGCCCGCGAACATAGAGCCCATGTCCATCCGCAGCGCTTTGCCCAGCGCGGCAAAATTCTCGTAGCCCAATGCCAGTTGCCCGCGCTCCGCGCGCGAGATGGTGGTGATCGACACGCCCGACAGCTCGGCCAGATGTGCCAACGTCCAGCCAAAGGCCTTGCGCGCACTGCGCAGACGCTTGCCAAAGGTCTCGCGGTCGAGCGTGCGCGACTCGTCGCTATCGTCGCTGCCGCGCCCCGGGGCGATGTGTGTTTTCAAGCCTGCGTCCTTTTTTCCGTTGGAGCGGATGCTATCAGACGGCGCAGCCGGGTACATCCCATGCCGCTCACTTTAGTGCAAAATTTGCGTATCCGCAATTTGCATATTCGCAAATTCTTGAATACACTCACTCGCATTCCAAAGCACCAGCGCCCCACGAGCGCGCTCAGCCCCACCACCATCATGCGCACAACTCACGCTGCTTCGCCGATCTCAGCCGACTACCTCGTCATCGGGGGTGGCATTGCCGGCGCGTCCGTCGCGCACTGGCTCGCGCCGCATGGCCGCGTCATCGTGCTCGAGCGCGAAGCCCAGCCTGGCTACCACTCGACCGGCCGTTCGGCGGCACTTTTCATGGAGAGCTATGGCACCCAGCAGGTACGCGCGCTGACCATGGCAAGCCGCGCTTTCCTGCAGGACCCGCCGCCGGGCTTTGCCTCGCATCCGCTGCTCACCCCGCGCGGCGCGCTCATGATCGCCGGCCCGGGACAATTGCCGCTGCTCGAAGCGCACTGGGAGGTGCTGCGCGCCATGGACCCCGATGCGCGCCGCCTGAGCGCCGAGCAAGCACGCGAGCGCGTGCCGGCGCTGCGGCCGGAACAGGTGCTGGGCGCCGTGTATGAGCCCAACGCCGCGGACATGGATGTGCATGCCATCCACCAAGGCTATCTGCGCGGCATGCGCCAGGCCGGCGGCAAGCTGGTGTGCGATGCCGAAGCCAGCGCCATTGCGCGCGTGCGGGACCACTGGCGCGTGGAAGCGGGCGGGGCTGTATACGAAGCGCCCGTGCTGCTCAACGCCGCCGGCGCCTGGGTCGACGCCATTGCGCGACTGGCCGGCGTGCAGCCGCTGGGAATCGAGCCCCGCCGCCGCTCCGCGTTCATCTTCGCGCCGCCCGCGGACATGGATACGGACCACTGGCCCATGGTCTTCGGCGCCGGCGAGGACTGGTACTTCAAGCCCGATGCCGGCATGTTGCTGGGCTCGCCGGCCAATGCCGATCCGGTCGAGCCGCAAGACATCCAGCCCGAGGAAATGGATATCGCGCTCGCCATCCACCGCATCGAGGAAGCCACATCGCTGTCGATCCGCCGCCCCACCCGCACCTGGGCCGGGCTGCGCTCCTTCGTCGCCGACGGCGACCTGGTCGGCGGCTTTGACGACGCGGCCCCCGGCTTCTTCTGGGTCGCTGGCCAGGGCGGCTATGGCATCCAGACTTCGGCCGCCATGGGCGACACCTGCGCCGCGCTTGCGCGCGGCTTGCCCGTGCCCGCGCATCCCGCATCGTTCGGCCTGACCGCCGAGATGCTAGGGCCCGCGCGGCTGCGCCGCCTCGCTGGCCCGACCTGAATCGCGTCCCCCCCCAAATCGCCAATCGCCAAATTGACCAGGAGTTCACCACCGTGCGTGTATTCAGTGCCTCCCTCGCCACCGAAACCAACACCTTCGGGCCGATGCCGACAGGCCTCGCGTCCTTCAGGGACCGCGGCTACTTCCCGGCTGGCCAGCATCCCGAGCAGATGACGTTCTTCTCCGGCCCGCTGTGGGCCGCCCGGCTGCGCGGCAAGGAGCGCGGCTGGCAGTTGTCCGAAGGCATGGTAGCCGGCGCGCAGCCCAGCGGCACGACCACGCGCCATGCCTACGAAACCCTGCGCGAGGAACTGCTGGCCGACCTGCGCGCGGCGCTGCCCGTGGACATGGTGCTGCTAGGCCTGCACGGCGCGATGGTGGCCGATGGCTACGACGACTGCGAAGGCGACTTGCTGCAGCGCGTGCGCGCCATCGTCGGGCCGCAGGTGGTGATCGGCGCGGAACTCGATCCGCACAGCCACCTGACGCCGGAGATGGTGGAGCACGCCGACGTGCTCGTCGCCTTCAAGGAATACCCGCACACCGACGTGCTGGAGCGCGCCCTGGAACTGGTCGACCTGTGCGCGGCCAAGGTGCAAGGCAAGGTCCGCCCCGTGGCTGCCGTGGTCGACTGCGAGATGATCGTTACCGTTCATACCTCGCGCGAGCCGGCGCGCGGCTTCGTGGACCGCATCCAGTCGCTGGAAGGCCGCGACGGCGTGCTGTCGGTCTCCATCGCCCACGGCTTCTCGTGGGGAGACGTGCCCGGCATGGGCACCAAGGTGCTGGTCTACACCGATGGCAACCAGGCCCAGGCCGATGCGCTGGCCCGCCGGCTGGCCGACGAGCTGATCGGCATGCGCGAGGCGCTCACGGTGCGCTATCCGGACATCGACACCTCGCTCGACGAGGCCCTGGCCTTCGACGGCGGCCCGGTGGTGCTGGCAGACGGCGCCGACAATCCCGGGGGCGGCGCGGCGAGCGACTCCACCTTTATCCTGCGCCGCATGATCGAGCGCGGCATCGCCAACGCCGCCGTCGGCCCGCTGTGGGACCCGATCGCGGTGCGCATCGCCTTTGACGCGGGTGTGGGCGCGCGCCTGGCGATGCGCATCGGCGGCAAGATCAGCCCGCTCTCGGGGGATCCGCTGGACCTGGACTGCACGATCAAGGCCTTGCTGCCCAACATGGTGATGACCGGCCTGTCGAACACGCCGGTGCAGATGGGCGATTGCGCGCTGGTGGAAGCCAACGGCATCGACATCGTGCTGATCACCCTGCGCAACCAGGCGATGGGCACGGATCTGTTCACGCAACTGGGCTGCGACCTCGCGCGCAAGAAGATCATCGTGGTGAAGTCCTCGCAGCATTTTTACGCCTCGTTTTCGACGGTGGCCAAGCACGTGATCTACGCAGGCGCCCCCGGCGCCGTGACGCTCGACCTCACGACCCTGCCCTACCGCAAGGTGCGCCGGCCCAAGTGGCCGCTCGACGCGGCGGCGGCCTGAGCGCCGCGCGCCGGTTAGCAACGGCTACAACCATAACAACGACAACAACGACAACAAGAACGGAGACACGCCCATGAAACCGAATCCCACCCTGCGCACCGCTCTCGCGGCGAGCGCGCTCGCCCTGGCCAGCGTCAGCCTTCCCGTGCTGGCGCAGACCAAGACGCTCAAGGTCGTGGCCCATGCCGACCTGAAGATCCTCGACCCGACCTTCACCACCGCCTACATCACGCGCAACTTCGGCTACATGGTCTACGACACGCTGTTCGCGCAGGACGCGAGCGGCAAGCCGCAACCGCAGATGGTGGAGAAGTACAGCAGTGCCAAGGATGGCAAGCAGTGGAGCTTCACCCTGCGCCCCGGCCTCAAGTTCTCGGATGGCAGCGCGGTCACCGCGGCCGACGCCGTCGCATCGCTGCAGCGCTGGGGCGCGCGCGACAGCCTGGGCCGCGCCATGGGCGACGCTGGCGCCGAATGGAAGGCGCTCGACGCGCGCAGTTTCACGCTCACGCTCAAGGAGCCCTTTGGCATGGTGCTCGATGCGCTGGCCAAGCCATCGGGCTTTCCGCCGGTGATCCTGCCGGAGCGCCTGGCCAGGATGCCCGCCACCGCGCCGCTGCCCGAGGTGATGGGCTCCGGCCCCTTCGTCTTCAAGCGCGACGAATGGGTACCGGGCAACAAGGCGGTCTTCGTGCGCAACCCGAACTACGTCGCGCGCAGCGAACCGGCAAGCGGTCTCGCCGGCAGCAAGAAGAGCCAGTTCGACCGCGTGGAATGGCTCTACCTGCCGGATGCCAACAGCGCCATCGCGGCGCTCAAGCGCGGCGAGGTCGACCTGGTGGAGCAGGTGCCGCCGGACTACATCGCCCCGCTGCGTGCCGACACCAGCGTCAAGATCGGCTCGGGCGGCGCCTACCAGGGCGTGCTGGTGATGAACCAGCTCCATCCGCCCTTCAATAACCCGAAGGTCCGCCAGGCCTTCCTGCAGGCGGTGAGCCAGGAACGCTTCACCGCGGCCATGGGCTATCCCCTGGATATGCGCATGAACTACTGCGCCACCTATTTCATCTGCGGCGGCCCCAACGATACGACGGCCGGCGCCGAGCCGTACCGCAAGGCCGACCTGGCGCGCGCCAAGCAGTTGCTCGGCGCGGCCGGCTACAAGGGCGAGAAGGTGGTGCTGCTGGTGCCGACCGACGTGCCCCAGCTCAACGCCGAGGCCCTGATGGCAGCGCAGACCCTGCGCAGCATGGGCATGAACGTGGACATGCAGAACATGGACTGGGCATCCATCGGTGCGCGCCGCGCCAAGCGCGATGCGCCCGAGGCCGGTGGCTGGAGCATGTACGTGACGGTGGCGGGCGAGTTCGATTCGAATTCGCCGATCACCAACGCCTACCTCAGTGCCGCCTGCGGCAACAGCCTACCGGGCTGGCCCTGCGACAAGCCGCTCGATGCGCTACGCACCGCCTGGATCCGCGAGACCGTGCCGGCCAAGCGCAAGGAATTGCTCGATGCCTTCCAGAAGCGCGCCTATGAGGCCGTGCCCTATGTGAATGCCGGCCAGTACTCGGCCGCCTTCGCGGCGCGCGCCAGCCTCAAGGGCGTCGACAAGCTGTGGGCTGGCATGCCCACGGTCTGGATGCTCGACAAGTAGAAACGACGAACGACGAACGACGAACGAAAAACGAAGAACGACCCACCGAGGAGACACAACGATGGGCTACCTGCTCCGACGCCTGGCCGCGACGCTACCCGTGATGGCGGTGGTCGCCATCGTGGTATTCCTGCTGATCCACTTGTCGCCGGGCGACCCGGCTGCACTGATCGCGGGCGACCTTGCCACGGTCGACGACATCGCCAGACTGCGTGGCGCGCTGGGCCTGGACCTGCCGCTGTGGCGGCAGTTCGTGCTGTGGCTCGGCCGGCTCGCCACCGGCGATCTCGGCACCTCGATCTTCACCCAGGTGCCGGTGGCCCGGTTGCTGGCGCAGCGGCTGGAACCCACGGCCTCCATCGCCGCGCTGACCATGCTGCTGACCTTGCTGGTCGCGGTGCCGCTGGGCACGCTTGCGGCCTACCGCGCCGGCAGCTGGATCGACCGGCTGGTGATGCTGTTCGCGGTGCTGGCGTTCTCGCTGCCGGTGTTCCTGGTGGGCTACCTGCTGGTCTATGCCTTCGCCATCCAACTGCCATGGTTTCCGGTGCAGGGTTATGCGCGCTTGGCCGACGGCATCGGCGAATGGCTGCGCAGCCTGGTCCTGCCCTGCGTCAACCTGGCGCTGGTCTATATCGCGCTGGTGACGCGCATGACGCGCGCCACCGTGCTTGAGGTGCTGCACGAGGACTACATCCGCACTGCGCGCGCCAAAGGCCTGGGCGTGCTGCCGGTGCTGGGCCATGCGCTGCGCAATGCGGCAATCCCGATCGCCACCACCATCGGCATGGGCATCGCGCTGCTGATCGGCGGCGTGGTCGTCACCGAGACGGTGTTCGCGATTCCCGGCGTCGGCCGCCTGGTGGTCGACTCGGTGCAGCGCCACGATTATCCGGTGATCCAGAGCGTGCTGCTGATCTCGGCCGGCGTCTACGTGCTGATCAACCTGATGATCGACCTGAGCTACCGCCTGTTCGATCCGCGCATCAAGTACTGACATCCGGTACCAATCCCATCCTTGCCGCGAGACCTGCCACCATGTCCACCTCCCTGCCCTTGACCGATGGCGCCGCCCCCAGCCCGGCGATGCCGCAGGACCCCCCCTTCGTGCTGCCGCGCTGGCACTGGGCGCGCAAGCACCCCACGCTGATCGTCGGCGCGCTGTTGCTGGCCGCGATTGCCGCGCTCTCCATCGGCGCGCCCTGGATCGCCACCTTCGATCCCCAGGATATCGATCCGCTAGCGCGCATGCAGCCGCCTTCGGCCGAGCACTGGTTCGGCACCGACGCGCTCGGCCGCGATGTGTTCAGCCGCGCGGTCTGGGGCGGGCGCGTCTCGATGGTCGTCGGCCTTTCCGTCGGCCTGCTTGCGACCGTCTTTGGCGTGCTGCTCGGCCTCACCGCGGGCTTCGTGCGCTGGGCCGATTCCTTCGTGATGCGCGTGATGGACGGCTTGATGGCCATCCCCGGCATCTTGCTGGCGATCGCGCTGATGGCCGTCACGCAGGCCAGCCTCACGGCCGTGATCGTCGCCATCACCATCCCCGAGGTCCCGCGCGTGGTGCGGCTGGTGCGCTCGCTGGCGCTCACGCTGCGCGAGCAGCTCTACGTCGAGGCGGCGCATGCGGTGGGCACCCGCCTGCCGGTGATCCTGGCGCGCCATGTGGTGCCCAATATGGTGGCGCCGCTGATCGTGCAGGCCACCTTCGTGGCCGCCGCCGCCGTGCTGACGGAAGCGGCCCTGTCCTTTCTCGGCGTCGGCGTGCCCGGGCAGACACCGAGCTGGGGCAACATGATGGCCGAGGGCCGCAACTTCGTGGCGGTGGCGTTCCATATCATCCTTTACCCCGGCATCCTGCTGGCCGCGACGGTGCTGGCGATCAACCTGCTGGGCGACGGCTTGCGAGACGCGCTCGATCCGCGCCTGGCGCGGCAACTCTGAAAGGGCGCTCACCAATGACGACAATGTCCCGCGTTGCCCTGGCCACCGGCGAGCCGCTGCTCGAGGTGGACGACCTCCACACCCATTTCGACACGCTCACCGGCCCGGCCCGCTCGGTCAACGGCGTCTCGTACACCGTGCGCGCCGGCCAGACGCTTGGCGTGGTCGGCGAGTCCGGCTGCGGCAAGAGCGTGACCGCGCTGTCGGTCATGCGGCTGCTGCCCACGCCGCCGGCACGTATCCGCGGCGCCGTGCGGCTGCGCGGCACCGACCTGCTGCAACTCAGCGAGCGCGAGATGCGCCGCATCCGCGGCAACCGCGTCTCGATGATCTTCCAGGAGCCGATGACCTCGCTGAACCCGGTGCTCACGATCGGCCGGCAGATTGCCGAGACGGTGCAGCTGCACCAAGGTGCAAGCCGTGCCGATGCGCTGAAGCGCGCGGTGGAAATGCTGCGGCTGGTGCAGATCCCCGAGCCCGAGCGCCGCGTCAACGAATACCCGCACCAGCTCTCCGGCGGCATGCGCCAGCGCGTGATGATCGCGCTGGCGCTGGCCTGCAACCCCGAAGTGCTGATCGCCGACGAGCCCACCACCGCGCTCGACGTGACCATCCAGGCCCAGATCCTGGACCTGATCCGCCGCCTGCAGAAAGAGCTGGGCATGGGAGTGGTGATGATCACGCACGACCTCGGCGTGGTGGCGGAATGCTGCGACCGCGTGATCGTGATGTACGCCGGGCGCAAGGTCGAGGAAGCCAGCGTCATCGACCTGTTTGACCGCCCGCTGCACCCCTACACCCGCGCGCTGATGGCCTCGATGCCTTCGATGAATACCAGCAGCCAGCGCCTGGCCGAAATCCCCGGGCTGGTGCCATCGCCGCAGGAAGCACGCCGCGGCTGCGCGTTCGCGGCGCGCTGCCCGCATGCCGACACGCGCTGCGCGCGAGAGATCCCGCAACTCACGCGCCACGGCACAGAGCATGCGGTGGCCTGCTTCGCGATCGAGGAAGGCCGCATCGAATACAACCAGCCAGCCCAGGAAGCCATTGCATGAGCACCCCCACTGCCTCGCCTTTACCCCTGCTCAAGGTCGACCGGCTCAAGAAGCACTACCTCGCGCCGCAGCGCTGGCTGGCACCGCGCAAGCCGCCCATCCAGGCGGTGGACGGCGTGTCCTTCACCGTCGAGCGCGGCGAGACGCTCTCGCTGGTCGGCGAATCCGGCTGCGGCAAGACCACCACCGCCAAGTCGGTGCTGCGCCTGGTCGAGCCCACCTCCGGCTCGGTGCAGCTCGATGGCGAGGAGCTGCTGGGCCTGTCGGCAAACGCCATGCGCCTGCGCCGGCGGGATCTGCAGATCATCTTCCAGGACCCCTACGCTTCGCTAAGCCCGCGCCTGACGGCTGGCGAGATCGTCAGCGAGCCGCTGCGCAATTTCGGCATGCATTCGCGTGCCGAGCGCAGCGAACGCGTGCAGTGGCTGTTCAGCAAGGTCGGGCTGCGCCCGGAGGCGGCCAAGAAATTCCCGCACGAATTCTCGGGCGGCCAGCGGCAGCGGCTGGGCATCGCGCGCGCGCTCGCGCTTAACCCCAAGCTGATCGTTTGCGACGAGCCGGTGTCGGCGCTCGACGTCTCGGTGCAGGCGCAGGTGGTCAACCTGCTGATGGACCTGCAGGCCGAACTCGGCATCGCCTACCTGTTCGTCGCGCACGATCTTGCCGTGGTGCGCCATATCAGCCACCGGGTCGCTGTGATGTACCTCGGCCAGATCGTGGAGCTAGCCGACCGCGACACCTTGTTCAGCGCGCCGCGCCACCCGTACACGGAGATCCTGCTGTCCGCGGTGCCAGTGCCCAATCCGCGCACGCCGGCCCGGCGCCTGCTGCTGCAAGGCGACCCGCCGAGCCCGGCCAACCCGCCGTCGGGCTGCCGCTTTCACACGCGCTGCCCGCTGGCGCAAGCCGTATGCAAGGAACAGTCACCCGCCCTCACCGAACGGCCCTCCGCCGGCGGTGGGCATCAGGTAGCCTGCCACTTCCGCTGACCCGCTGCCCCGCTGACCGACTCGCTACAAACCAAAAAAAGGAACCCGATGTCCAACCCTGATTCCACGCACTACGACCTGCTGATCTCTGGCGGCACCGTGATCGACGGCAGCAAGGCCCCCCGCTTTGCCGCCGATATCGGCGTGCGCGGCGGCCGCATCGCGGCGATCGGCAACCTGACCGGGCACACGGCCGACCGCACGCTGGACGCGGCGGGCCAGATCGTCTCCCCCGGCTTCATCGATGCGCACACGCATGACGACCAGGCCGTGCTGTCGCAGGCCACCATGCCCTTCAAGGTCTCGCAGGGCGTCACCACCGTGATCGCCGGCAACTGCGGCATCAGCGCCGCCCCGTTGCGCGCGGACATGGACCTGCCCATGCCGCTGAGCCTGATCGACTCGCCGGCCGAGGGGCGCTTCACCACCTTCGCGGCTTACCTCGATGCGCTGCGCGCCACGCCAAGCTCCGTCAACGTGGCGGCGATGGTCGGGCATTCGACCTTGCGCGCAGTCACCATGCCGGCGCTGGACCGGCCAGCGAACGCCGAAGAGATCGCCGCCATGCAGGCGCTGGTCGAGGAGGCTATGCAGGCCGGCGCGATCGGCCTGTCGACCGGCACCTTCTACCCGCCCGCCGCCAAGGCAACGACCGAGGAAATCATCGAGGTCTGCCGGCCACTCAGCGCGCGCAAGGCGCTGTACGTGACGCATATGCGCGACGAGTCCGACCATGTCATGCAGTCACTGGAAGAGACCTTCCGCATTGGCCGCGAGCTCGACGTGCCGGTGGTGGTGTCGCACCACAAGGTGCAGAACACGGCGAACTTCGGCAGGAGCCAGGTCACGCTGCCATTCATCCGTGAAACCATGAAGCACCAGTGCGTCTCGCTCGACTGCTACCCGTACACGGCCGGCTCCACCATGATCCGCACCGACCGCGGCATGCTCGAAGGCCGCGTGCTGATCTCCGCCAGCCAGCCGCACCCCGAATGCGCGGGCCGCGATCTCGACGACATCGCCAGGGAATGGGGCGTGGCCAAGGACGAGGCGGCGCGCCGCCTGCAGCCCGGCAGCGCGGTCTACTTCCTGATGGACGAAAACGACGTCCAGCGCATCCTCGCCTTCAACGACACCATGATCGGCTCCGACGGCATTCCCGTTGGCGCAAGCCCGCATCCGCGCCTGTGGGGCACCTTCCCACGCGTACTCGGCCACTATTGCCGCGAGATCGGGCTGTTCCCGCTCGAAACGGCGGTCTGGAAGATGACCGGGCTGACGGCGCGCAACTTCGGCCTGCATCAACGCGGCACGCTGGAGGTGGGCCACCATGCCGATATCGTCGTCTTCAATGCCGAGAACGTGCGCGATGCCGCCAGCTACGAAACCCCCACCCGCCCGGCCGAAGGCATCGACACCGTGATCGTCAACGGCGCCATTACCTGGCAGCACGGCGCGCACAGCGGCGCGCGCAACGGGCAGGTCATCACACGGCAGGCACGGCAGGACTAGCGGGGCGATGGATTGCCAGCCGGCCCCTGCAGGGACCGCTGGCCACACCGCTATCGCCCAGGCGGGGACTTGTCAACCCGTCTAAATTATCCGGCCAATGCCCTCGGACATTCCGCCCAGGGCCCCGCCACACGGCTACAATGGCGCGCCACACGCTTGCCGTTCACACCATGTCCACAACGTACACGCTTGTCGGAATTGCGCGCGCCAAGGCTCACCGCCGTGAGGTCCTGGTTGCCAAGCTGGCCGCACTGCGCCTGCGCGGCGCCATGGAACCCGGCTGCCTGCGCTACCACGTGGGAGAAGACGCCGAGGATGCCGAGGTGTTTGTGCTCTATATGGAGTGGAATTCCAGGCATGCGCTGGAATCGCACCTCAACAGCGAATATGTGCGTGACTTTCACGCCACCCGACAGGAATTTCTTGAGGGCGACATCAATTTCCGGTGGCTGAACGCTGCCTGACGGCCACCCTGGTGCCGCCATCCCAAAGTAGCGCAAAGCCCGCTTTTCCAGCTGAAGCCGAACCCGTCCGCGATGCGGGTTTCCCGGCACGCCTTGTCATTCCCCCAACGCCGATCTATCACTTTGAGTGACGCTCCAACACATCCGGAGCGCAACACCCGGAGTGCATCATGGACGTCAAGGATGGGTTCGTCGGCACCATCGGCCATACACCGCTGATCCGGCTGGCAGGCTTGAGCGAGGAGACCGGCTGCGAAATCCTCGGCAAGGCTGAGTTCCTGAATCCGGGCGGCTCGGTCAAGGACCGGGCGGCGCTCTACATCATCCGCGACGCCGAGCGGCGCGGCGCGCTCAAGCCCGGCGGAACCGTGGTGGAAGGCACCGCCGGCAATACCGGCATCGGCCTGGCGCATCTCTGCGCCGCGCGCGGCTACCGCTGCATCGTGGTGATCCCCGACACCCAATCCCCGGAAAAAATGGACCGCCTGCGGCTGCTCGGCGCCGAGGTGCACCCGGTGCCCGCAGCGCCCTACGCCGACCCCAACAACTACCAGAGGGTGGCCGGACGCCTGGCCCAGGAGACGGAAAACGCCATCTGGGCGAACCAGTTCGACAACCTGGCCAACCGCCAGGCGCACTACGAAACCACTGGTCCGGAAATCTGGCACGACACCGCCGGCAAGGTTGATGCCTTTGTCTGTGCCACCGGCACTGGCGGCACGCTGGCCGGCGTCGCGCGTTTCCTGAAGGAGAAGGAGCGCAACCCGCCCGTGCGCATCGTGCTGGCCGATCCGCACGGCAGCGGGCTGTATGACTTCGTCAAGCACCGCGAGGTCAAGGCCAAGGGCAACTCCATCACCGAGGGGATCGGCTCCAGCCGCGTCACGGCCAACCTGGCGGACACCCCGATCGACGATGCGGTCCGGATCGACGACCAGGCTTGCGTCGACATGGTTTACCGGCTGCTGCGCGAGGAAGGCTTATGGGTGGGTGGTTCGTCCGGCATCAACGTGGCGGCGGCGGCCTGGCTGGCCCGCGAGATGGGGCCGGGCCACACCATCGTTACCCTGCTGTGCGACCGCGGCGACCTGTATGCCGGGCGCCTGTTCAATGCGGACTGGCTGGCGGCCAAGGGGCTGACGCCGCAGCCCGTCGTGTCACGGCACGCGGCGCAGCCGTGACACGGCTACGGCGCCTCTTTCAGGCGCCGCCACAGGGTCGTGGCGCTGATGCCCAACTGATGACAGGCGGCGGCGCGGTTGCCCCCGCATTGCGCCAGCACGCGCCGGATATGCTCGGCCTGACTGACGCGTGCCACGCCCGCGAGCGAGCCGGCCTCAATCGAATCGTCACCTCCCGTACCTCCCGCGCTGCGCAAGCCGCTAGCCAGCGGCGCAGGATCGCCCTGCGGCTCCGTGCCAAATAACTCCGGCGCCGCCGCCTGCAATTCCGCGAGCAAATCCCGGGGTGCCAGCTTGCGCCCCGCCACCAGCACGGCAATGCGTTCGGTCACGTTTTCCAGTTCGCGGATATTGCCCGGCCAGGCATAGCCCGCCAGCCTCGCCCGCACCGCTTGCGGCAGCGGCTGTGGCGCCGGCTGCCCCAGGCGTTCCTGGGCACGGCGGTACAGCAGTTCCGCCAGCTCGGGCAGGTCGCCGGCGCGCTCGCGCAGCGGCGGCATCTCGATGCGCAGGATATTGAGGCGGTAATAGAGATCCTGGCGGAAGCTGCCCTGCCGGACCAGTTCGCCCAGGTTGCGGTGCGTGGCGGCGATCACCCGCACGTTAACCGGCACGGCATCCAGGCCGCCGATCGGCAGTACCTGCTTTTCCTGCAGCACGCGCAGCAAACGGGTCTGCAGCGCGGGCGGCATATCGCCCACCTCGTCCAGGAACAGCGTGCCATTGTGGGCGGACTCGAACAAGCCCGCCTTGCCGCCGCGGCGTGCGCCGGTAAAGGCGCCCTCTTCGTAGCCGAACAGCTCGCTTTCCAGCAGGGTCTCGGGGAACGCCGCGCAATTGACCGCCACGAACGGGAATACGCGGCGCGGGCTGGCGTCGTGCATGCCCTGGGCCAGCACCTCCTTGCCGGTGCCGCTTTCACCACCCACCAGCACGGTGGAATCCACCGCCGCATAGCGCCGCGCCAGTTCGCGCAGGTGATGCATGGCCGGGGATGCGCCAGCGAGGTCGTCCAGGCTGTAGCGCACGCCAGCCGGGCGCGCGCGGCTGCGCGAGCGCAGGCTGCGGTCGACCCGATGGATGGCATTGGCATCCTGCAGCGTCAGCACCGCGCCGGTGGCTCCGCTCTCGGTGACGATGGGGATGCGGTTGACCACCACCATCTTGTCGCCAAGCTTGTGGATGGCTTCGAGCTCCTTGCTGCCGCTTTGCATCACGCCGTCGAGCGAAAGCGCGGGGGCCAGCGCTTGCAGCTTGCGGCCCAGCGCAGCGGCCGGCGCCGTGCCGAGAAAACGCTCCATGGCCGGGTTGTAGGTCTGGATGCGCCCGTCCGCGTCGACCGCGGCCACGCCTTCGTTCAGGTGAGCCAGGATCGTGTTGACGTAGTCGCGCCGGCCGGACTCGATGCGGCGCAAGCGAGCCGCTTCGATCACATCCTCCAGCGCACCCCGCACCGAATTGCCTGAGTACAGGAACACGCCGATCAGGCCGATCTTGTCCGCCAGGTCGGTCACCATGCCCGGCCCTACCACCACCTTCACGCCCTCTTGCTTGAGGGCCTTCACGCGGGCGGCGGCATCGTCCTCGGTCAGGTACGTGTAGGCCGGGATGGACAGCGAAAAAGACCGCACGAATTCGTCCACCTCCGGATAGGTGGCGGCGTGTGTCACCAACGCCACCTTCGGCGAGATGCGCCGCGCCGTCGCCAGCGCGCTCATGACATCGAAGCCGGTCACCTTGACCAGCACCACGGGCACATCGACGTGCTGGCGCAGGTAGGCGCCATTGGAGCCACCCGCCACCACGGCATCGAGCCTGCCCTCGCGCGCTTCCCGGGCGATGGCGCTGGCGGCGGCCGCATAGCCTTTGCCCACGATGCGAAACTCGGCCTGCGCAGCGTAGGCCGGGATCAGGTCGGCAAAGGCCCGGGACAGGCGGCTGATGCCGATCGCCCAGATCCGCGGGCGGGCCGGCGTGGCAGAGCCGGAGGGGGGAATGGGCGGGAGGATGCCGGATTGCATGGAGACGGAAAACGCTGCAGATACGCCGGATGGCGCTAATCTTGAGATTGTGCGCCCCCACGGATTGCATTTCAATATTGAAATGCAGTTCTTTCATTTTTGAAATTCATCACACATCAGCGACGCAACATGGGGGCCGGCCACAAAGCCTCGGGAATCGCCGCCAGCCCAGGCCTGGCAAGGGCACCGCCCTACGCCCGCGCTCCTGCGCAAAGCCCGACGCGCAGCCAAAAACAGGCTGGCACACCCCTTGCGCTTATCAGCGGTCCACTCCTAAAGCGATGATCATGACCTTCTCCACTTCCGACCTCGCCCGCTCCGCCGGCGCCCGTTTCCGCCAGGCCCTGGCCGATGAGCATCCCCTGCAGGTCGTCGGCACGATCAATGCCAACCATGCCCTGCTGGCCAAGCGCGCGGGCTACCGCGCCATCTACCTGTCTGGCGGCGGCGTGGCCGCGGGCTCACTCGGCCTGCCGGACCTGGGCATCTCCAACCTGGACGACGTGCTGACAGATATCCGCCGCATCACCGACGTGTGCGACGTGCCGCTGCTGGTCGACGTGGACACCGGCTTTGGCGCCTCCGCCTTCAACGTGGCGCGCACCACCAAGTCGCTGATCAAGTTCGGCGCGGGCGCGATGCATATCGAAGACCAGGTCGGCGCCAAGCGCTGCGGCCACCGCCCGGGCAAGGAAATCGTCTCGCAGGGAGAAATGGTCGACCGCATCAAGGCGGCCGTCGATGCCCGTACCGACGAGAACTTCGTCATCATGGCCCGCACCGACGCGCTGGCCGTGGAAGGCCTGGACAAGGCCATCGAGCGGGCCGTGGCCTGCGTGGAAGCCGGGGCCGACGCCATCTTCCCGGAAGCCATGACCGACCTGGCCATGTACCGCAAGTTCGTTGACGCCGTGAAGGTGCCGGTGCTGGCGAACATCACCGAATTTGGCGCTACGCCGCTGTTCACCACCGAGGAACTGGGCAGTGCCGGCGTGTCGATGGTCCTCTACCCGCTGTCGGCCTTCCGCGCCATGAACAAGGCCGCCGAAAACGTGTACGCTGCAATCCGCCGCGACGGCACGCAGCAGAACGTGGTCGATACCATGCAGACGCGCGCCGAGCTGTACGAAAGCATCGGCTATCACGCCTATGAGCAAAAACTGGACGCCCTGTTTGCCCAGGGCAAGGCCAAGTAAGCACATCAGCAGCACCCGAACAGCACACGAGCACACGAGCACAGCAACCCCAAGGAGACTCCCCCATGTCCGAAGCGCAACCGCTAGCCGCCCCGAAGCCGAAGAAATCCGTCGCCCTGTCGGGCGTGACCGCCGGCAATACCGCGCTGTGCACGGTCGGCCGTACCGGCAACGACCTGCACTACCGTGGCTACGACATCCTCGACATCGCCGAGACCTGCGAATTCGAGGAAATCGCCCACCTGCTGGTGCACGGCAAGCTCCCCACCCGCGCCGAACTGGCTGCCTACAAGGCCAAGCTCAAGGCCCTGCACGGCCTGCCCGCCAACGTCAAGGCCGCCCTCGAATGGGTGCCCGCCAGCGCCCACCCGATGGACGTGATGCGCACCGGCGTGTCCGTGCTCGGCACCGTGCTGCCGGAAAAGGACGACCACAACACCCCCGGCGCGCGCGACATCGCCGACCGCCTGATGGCCAGCCTGGGCTCCATGCTGCTGTACTGGTACCACTACAGCCATAACGGCCGGCGCATCGAAGTCGAGACCGACGACGA